>JBDIAV010000011.1:0-56808 GCA_039812645.1 Actinomycetaceae bacterium | reverse complement strand
TCGCAGGATGCCCGGGCGATGGCACTTGAGATCAACGGGGTATGCGTCGCCGTTGGGACGATGCGTCTACCCCAATTGCATGACTCCCACTACGCTGTACAGATCGCGAGTATTCCGGGGGAAGAAAGCGGTGCGGCGGTGCGGCTTCTCGTCCATCTTATGTCCCTTCGGAATCTTGACAGGCCGGTCATAGCACGGGGATTTCTGGCATCCGCACAGCTTGCGACGATGGAGACACTAGGAGCGCGAACCATTCAAATGGTTCCACCGAGCTCCATACGCACCCGAGAGCGGCACATATTACGGAGAGATCCACACGTCGTAACAGCAAGTTCAGTCGACGTGGAAACGCTCAAACAAGGGCTGACAAAAATGTACCTATGAACACACGAGAATTGGGCACAGGTAAATGTTCAGAAGGTAGATCTCATTCCTTCGGCGCTGGGATTTCCGGAAACTGTCGATTTGGAAGCATCGTCGATCGTCATTAGCGAGGACGGCGAGGTCCAGGCGCTTGCTCTGGTCTTCACTGATACGGACATACCATGTCTCATTTCCGAAACGGTTTCGAGGCATGATGTGGAGGGTGAGCGGATCGTCGAAGGTTGCGTGCGACGCTCGCTGGATGCCCTCGCCTCACGAAGCATAAATGCAGTTGAGTTTGACGGACATGCAAGTGATCCCCACTTCTTCCCAAACTGGATGAAGCTACGTCCCACAGGAAAATGGTTCCGAATCGTAGAAGTAGAGTAGGTTGCTCAGAGCCACATCTGGCCCAAACACGACGTTTGGCAGGGTAATGATATGACTCATCAGAGGAATTTCCCCTTCATCGGAAGCCAAAGTTATGTAGGTAAGTATGCGGTCCATATCGGAGTATTAAGTAGCTGTTGTTCAACCGTCTCCCATGCAATAGCAATCTTGTCGCCGACGATGACGGATATGGACTTAATGACGACCAAACGAACGCGTTTCGTCGTTATAAGAATGATGAGTCTCGCATCAAGGACACAATCAAGCCCCATACCAGCGAAACACGAGAAACTAATGGGCCCTACCGCCGCCAGGCTAGCAACGAAGGTCAACCTTAAGAGCCCAACACGACCGATTTACCAGCTACGTACAACGGATCACAGGAAGCTTTTCAAAAGAAATACTCTACGCGATGCCGGGTCGCCAAATTCGAGCCAATGAGTGAGAAGACGCCAGTCTGCATGACAACAGGTCACTTATACATGGATAAGATCAACAAACATCACTTAACGCATAAAAAATACATAATTACTACATTAAGGTCGTTAATTAACATGAAATCTACATTGATAATCTGTCAATCAGATATAAGGCATTAAAAAGCAACAAATATCGTCTAACACACTCAAACAAAATATAAAGAGATTAAATACGTAGTTAAAACGAAGGGACGCAAAGGAAGTACGAAGGCGTTCAGAGCACACCTGAACAGAGGTAGACAAACACGACCTGGAACAATCAGGTCGGAGAAAGGCAGAGGAAAATGATCAGCAACAAATGAAAATTCTGAGCAAGGAGTGACTAAATCGCCACCATGGGTGGCTGCCAGCCGTCTCCGCCTCTCGAGTAGCGAATGCCTAGAACTTTAAATACCCAATGCCTAGAACTCCCAGACCCATCCAGATCCAGCCACTCCCCACGGGTTGTATTGCAGATAGCCGTGGTCAACAGAAGACTCTAGAACAACCACCCCAGTGACTGATTCACCAGGATTGACGAAGGGTTGGATGCGCTCATCCAAGGTAAAACATCCATACGCCTTCTGAGAGAGAGTACCGGCAACAACTTCGCCGCTCTCGGTGAGGATGGAAAAGGCATCCGAATCCACTGTTACAAAAGGAGTCTCAGTCGTCTGTTCGGGAAAAGAAGGATCCATTGTGGCTTCCACCCGAGCAACAAGGAATTTCCCCTCATCTGGGGTAAACGTTTCGCCCTCGATTCGAGTCGGGCATGTGGACTCTAAACGAATATCCAGCACTGCGATCGTAAAGACAGGCTCCCCATTCGCGCCAAGCATGCCGGAGGGCTCTCCGAGCTTACCAATGACGTCACCTGTACTCTCCATGATCGCCGGCGCCTCGGCAGAAGGTCCATCGGGATGCTCGGTGGCCACTGGAATCGGCGTTGCCTCAGGATTCGGCGTTACCCATGTTCCCTCACTCGGAGACACGGTTGATCCCGTACCCGAGGGGGAGGCGGAGGACAATGCCTTGTCCGATTCTTTCACCGGATCCAAGATCCAGAACCTGTATATGGCTGCTCCCACAACCAGCACGAGTAACGCCACAATGCCTGAAACAATGAGGCGTCGTGGACGAGCACTCCCGTTTGTAGATTCCGACATGCTAGAACCTCGTGAAATCGCCGTGAATGACTCTGGTTCCATAGGCGCGGATGAACGCTTGCCTGTGCGGTGTTGCCACATACGCATAGACATACCCTTGACCACTGCTGATTACTTCGCGCGTGTAGTTCATCGTATTGACGTTCCCACCCGGGATGTAACCCTCCCAGTTGTCCGCCCGAGCGATGGCCTGTGATGCCTGCTGCGGAGCAAAGGATAGTGCTTCGCCGGTGGTTCCGTAGGTACCTGGCATGATCCACGGCCACGATCCTCGATTATCCCAGGTAATCCAGAGGTCGACAGCAGACGCGCGCGTCACGATCTTTTGCTGAACGTAGCCGCTAATAACAAATTCTGCTTCCTCACCGGTTCGCAAGGTTCCATAGACGAAAAGCGGGATCTGATCACTGAGCCAAATTCCGCTGCTGTTAAAGGTATAGGCGACGCCGTTGATCGTGTGTCGTCCCGTTGCCATGGCACCATTTGACTTGAGGTAGTACCAGACGTTTCCTTGCTGGAGCCAACCAGTGACCATGGCACCGTTAGGACGCAGGTAATACCAGGTACCTCCCCTGGCCAACCAGCCGGTCACCATCGCGCCGCTGGGATTCATGAAATACCACGTGCCACCAACCTTGGTCCACCCTGTTGTCATCGCACCAGTCGAGTTCAGGTAGTACCATGTACCGCCACGCGCCAACCAGCCGGTCACCATCGTGCCATTTGAGTCAAAGTAGTACCACTTGCCTCCGACTGCGGCCCAGCCAGTGCTCATCACCCCGGTGGAATCCATGTAGTACCATGCACCACCAACCTTCGCCCATCCAGTCGCCATGGCACCGCTCGCATCAAGGTAGTACCACGTCTTACCTAGGTGAAGCCAACCGGTCGACATCGCTGCTTCAGAATCGAAGTAATACCAAGTTGCTCCGATTTTTCCCCAGCCGATTGCCATCTGCCCTTGGGAATTGAGGTAATACCATTGTCCTCCAACGTCAACCCACCGATTCGTTAGCAACGAGCCCGATGGCTTCTGAGAACCAATCTTCACGTGAACAAGCTTGGTTAGGCTCTTCAACGCAGAGAAGTCAGAAATACGGTTCCCACTGACATCCAACGATTCAAGGGTGACGAGCTTTTTCAAAGCTGAGATGTCAGAGATTTTGCTGTTGCGGAGATTTAAACGCTTGAGATTCGTAGCATATGCCAACGGAGCAATATCAGAGTTCTCGGACAACTCGCAGGAGAATTCGGTAAGTCGGCGGAGATCGTCCTTCGTTATCTGCTTTCCCACGTCAATCTTGAGTACGTCCGTAACACACGCCTCAAGCCTCTTGTCCTTGAATTCTACGATTTCTGTCGCTAACACTTCTGCACTGCCGGTTGTCGCATCGGTGCTACCGGTAGTTAGCTCAGAATCACCCGTGGTTACCTTGCCAGGGTCCTCGCTCGTATCCAACTCAGATTCCATGGGCGTAGAGCCATCGAGGGGAGGAGTGGGAGAAGGATTGGGCAGTGCCGTACTATCACCCTCCGACACCCCATCATTGTCAGACATCTCATTGTCAATAAGGATTTCACCCGCCGAGCCAGTATCACCAGAACCGTCACTGTCGACGGCGTCGTCCACATCAGAACTACCTGCACCGGCATCAATGACAATCTCGCCATTCGACGCGGTCGCGTTGTCAACGGCGATAGCCGACGCGGTTGGCAACCACAGCGCACAAGCCAGCGCTACGACGACGATGTTTCTCACGCTCTTTTTCCGAACCACGGCAGTCGCCGTGCCTTCTTCTTTGACAGACATGCCGACTCTTTTCGAAAGGACCAACGTCGATGACACTACACGGCCAATGACAATGCATGACAAATATTATCGGGTGGATGAAGCTTCCACTGGCAAAGAACGTAGTCCCGGAGCAGTATTTGTTGCTTGTCCTCTCACGCCCGAGGATGCACCCCAGGCGAGCATGCCACGCAGGAAATCCTCGCGTATGCTCTCACGCCCGAGGATGCGCCTGAGTAAACGTCTGGCGAAGTCGCTCGGCACTAACGTGGGTGTAGCGCTGCGTCGTCGCCAATGAGTTATGCCCAAGAATTTCCTGAACTGTTCGCAGGTCAGATCCGCCCTCCAGCAAATGCGTAGCCGCCGAATGGCGAAGATCGTGCGGTGAAATCTCCGGTACACCGGCCTGTGCTGCAACGCGGTAGACAATGTCGCGCATAGAGCGCGGATCTAGCCGACCACCACGTACCCCGAGGAAAAGAGCTCTCGTAGGTTCTTTCGCCAGCATTGGGCGTACTATCAGGTACCGCATGAGAGCGCGTGTTGCGGGGACGCCATACGGGACAACACGTTCCTTATTCCCTTTTCCTATCACCCTGGCTGTGGAATTAGGTTGAAGTGACTCAATGTTCAATGCACAAAGCTCGGAGACCCGAAGGCCTGCACCATATAGCAGTTCAAGCGCAGCCATATCGCGGACGTGGACAGGGTCTTCGTCTGCGGCGCGTGCTTGGGCATAGTTCAACAGTTGCCGGGCCTGATCCTGCGTCAACACATTGGGCAGCTCATTGTCCGCACGCGGGGCTTTGAGCCGCGCTGCCACATCAGCTTCCGTGTAGCCCGAGCGATAAAGCCACGAACTAAACGTACGAATCGCAGCTGAATGCCTAGCGAGCGAGGAGCGTGCCTGGCCTTCCGCCTGTGACTGGGCAAGCCACGCGCGCACGTCGGTGAGAGTGAGAAGACCCAGATCAACCGGCTCGTCGGGCCCCACACCAATCGATGTATTGAGAAAATCGAGCAACGACTCCGCTTCGTGAGTGTAGGCTGCCACCGTGTGCGGCGAGAGTCCCCGGCGCATGCTGAGTTCGCGCCGGTATTGCTCAATGACCTCCGAAATAAAGCGGACTTCCTCCATTCCTTCACAATAGCCGGATTGCCAGTGAGTACAGCAATTACGGCGTCGCTGGCAATCCGGCTATTACCTCCGCGCCGCGGATGCCAGCCTCCAACCATCCCCCACTTGCTCAGCGATGCCTTTCATCTCGAGCATTCCCAGTCCTTTGAGAGCCTCAGGCACGGATACCCCTGCCGTCACCGCAATTCTGGACACCGCGCAAGCTCTGCGCACCGGCAGAGCATCGCGCACGCGGACCGCAAGCGGATGTCCAGCGAGTGGGTCGTCAACGCTCGCCGTAACGACGCGCCGGGCTTCACCAAAACCTATCTCCTCAGTATCAAGACCCAATGTGAGTTGTTCGTTTACTCGCGCCACGGGATGACTCTCCCCCTCGGTCACAAAACCCATAAGCTCACAGACTTCTTTCACCGAGGTGACACAGATGGCACCACTTCGCATGAGCATGTGACAGCCGGCCGAGCGAGGAGAGGTCACGGGGCCAGGTACCGCTCCCACCTCTCGATTTATTCCGAGCGCATGTCGTGCCGTAGAAATGGCGCCCGAACGCACTGGTGCCTCGGCAACAACCGTCGCCACAGAAAGCCCAGCGATGATCCTGTTTCGTGCAAGAAATCTGTGGCGTAACGGTTGCGCACCAGGTGGCGACTCCGACACAATCACTCCCCCAGCAGCTAGCACTTCACCAAAAAGTGAGGCATTCTGCCGCGGATAGGGCCTGTCCACACCACCGGCGAGCACCGCCACTGTTTGTCCATTCGCCGCGAGCGCGCCACGATGGGCTGCCGTATCAATACCAAAAGCACCACCGGACACAATCACCACGCCTTGCTCTGACAGCTCGAACGCAAGGTCCCTGGCAATCCGAAGCCCATAGTCTGTTGCGTCACGTGAACCCACAATGGCCAACGAGAGGCGCTTCAACACCTCGGGATTCCCGTGATACCACAGCCCCAGTGGTCTCGTCTCACCCAGGTCCATAAGATTCTCTGGCCACAACGGATCACCAGGCATAAGAAAACCTCCAAGCTTGGCAGAACGTTCAACATCCCGTTCAAAAGCTTCTGTGTCGAGGCGCCCGCACCACCGCGCCACACTGGTTCGCAAACGTTTGTCTACTGTTGCTCCCGCTTGAGCGTCGTACAACCATTGAAGGGCCTTCGCGTACCCAAAACTCTCCACCAGCGCGGTGGCATAGACATCCTCGCCTTCGGCGAGTCGCGTCCATGCCATGGCGGCCAGCCTTTCGTCAGCGCTAACACCGCAGTGCTTATCCATGGCTGTTCCTTTCTCGCAATACAAACGCCTGATGAAAGTCGTCAACATCGGGATGCCCATGGTCAGCAAGATCCGCCAAAGTCCAGGCGACCCGCATGATCTTGTCCACGGCCCGCAACGACAGTTCGCCATAAGAAAGAGCCCTATCCAGACGCTTGTCTATCTCAGCTGGAAGCTGCGTCTTCTTGCGTAGCCACGCGCCGGACACCTGCGCATTGCGTGTCCATTCGGTGCCATGAAGCCTGGCAAGGGCACGCTCTCGCGCAGCAACAACTCGCTCGGCGACGACGGCGCTAGGCTCCACGTTTGTTTCAAGCTTCAGTTCAGCGCGCGAAGGCCGTGACATCACCACATTGATGTCAAAACGATCCAGGAGAGGGCCACCGATACGACGGAAGTATTCGCTACGGTCCCGCGGTCCACAACTGCACGTGGAAGGGCTGTCGAGGAATCGTCCACACCTGCACGGGTTTGCGGCTCCAACAAACTGGAAACGCGCCGGATACGTCACGCTAGTACGAGCCCGGTGGATCCGGACCGTTCCTGACTCCATGGGTTGTCGTAATCCTTGTAAGACCCCTCGCTGAAACTCGGGAAGCTCATCAAGAAAAAGAACTCCATTATGAGCGCGTGAGACCGCTCCAGGCCGCGGATGTGTTCCGCCACCAATAAGCGCAACCGCGCTGGCAGTATGGTGCGGAGCTGAATACGGGGGAACCTTGCTCAGTTCACCTTGAAACTCCCCCGCAGCCGATGCGATCGCAGCCACCTCAACTGCCTCATCCAGGCTCAGCTCCGGCAAGATGCTAGGCATTCTGCTCGCGAGCATGGACTTCCCAATTCCAGGGGATCCGGTCATCAGCAGGTGGTGCCCACCAGCGGCAGCAACTTCGAGAGCCCACTTGGCAAACTGCTGACCCCGAACATCAGCAAGATCGGCCATCTGGTCCGATTCTGCCGGGCGGACAACATCTGGAGCGGGTTCTGTGGGTTCAGACAGCACCGGCGCACAATCAATCCCCAACGGCATAGCAACCTGTGAGAGATGCCAGACGCCACGTACGGTAACCCTCGCCAAAGCCGCCTCGGACTCGCATCCGTGCGGAACAACCAACAAGGAGTCCCCATCACCGAGTGCCAGTGCGGCAGGCAACACCCCTCGAACCTTCCGGACCGAACCATCAAGGCCTAGTTCGCCTAGGTACGCCGGACGAACACCTTCAGCCGTCTCTAACGCACGCCCGCTCATCGCGCTCAAGATGGCGGCGGCGATCCCCAGGTCGAACCCTGTGCCAGATTTTGGAGCGTCAGCAGGTGAAAGGTTCACTGTCACACGCACCTGCGGAAAGAGAATCCCCGCTGCGGCGAAGGCCGCACGCAACCGTTCTCGGGACTCCACAACCGCCGCATCCGGAAGCCCAACGATAGTAAAGGCGGGTAACCCAGAGAGCAGAGCAGCTTCAATCCTGACGATATGCCCCTGCACACCCACAACCGAAACCGCATGTGCAATGCCGATCCTCATGCCACTGCCTCAATATGGCACAGGTTCCATCCTTCGCCCTCACGCACAGTAATTGCCACAACGTCCACTGTCACAATGGGTGCGTGCCGATCATGGTTCACCAGCCATTGGGACAGTAACAATCGCAGCCGCGCAAGCTTGGCCCGAGAGACAGACTCCAGAGAAGGCACGCAACCACCCTCGCGGCGCGTCTTCACCTCACACGCGAAGAGAGATTGCCGCCGCGGGTCCCAACAAACCATGTCAATCTCACCCTGGCGGCAACGCCAATTGCGATCAAGAATGTCAATTCCACGCGCCAGGAAATGGCGGGCGGCAAGTTCCTCGCCCCACTGCCCTAGCTCGCGGTTTGTCGCGTTCTCCGGTACCGGCGGGGCAGTCCACTCCTCGCCAAGGTCAATAACGGGAGGCTTACCGGGAGGAAGTAATACGTGAGAAGCATTCATGCCTCCCAGTTAAGCTCGATACCGCCCAGCATGACGCCGCGCACCTAACTGCTGTGGATGGGCAGTGCACGAAGCATATCTGTGGATACAAGTACAGGCCCGCACGGCAACGGCGCAACCCATGCCAACGCACCCCACGCGCCGTCGTCGTCAACTATGCGTCCTCACTCTGGGAGGTCAATCTCCTTGGTGATGTCCTGCTTGTTAAGTTCTTCGACGTTGACGTCCTTAAACGTCACCACCCGCACCGAACGTACGAACCGTGACGTGCGATAGATGTCCCATACCCATGCGTCGTGAAGGTTCACTTCGAAGAAGACATCGCCGCCCTGGGAGGCGCGTACCTTCACATCGACGTCGTTGGCGAGATAAAAACGCCGCTCAGTCTCTACCACGTACCGGAAAATCTTAATGACATCTCGGTACTCCCGGTAAAGGGCAAGTTCTTGGTCGGATTCGTAGCCTTCGATATCGCTCATTCGCTTACTCCCGTTAACTTACTCCCGGCAAATGCCATGATGTTCGGTGTAAGGGCGAAGGACCCAACGCCCTCAGCCCCTCAATGTGACGTACTGACGAATACCCCTTATTGCTAGCCCAATCGTAGCCCGGATACTGTGCGGCCAAATCCACCATGAGCCGATCCCGCTCCACTTTGGCTGCCACCGACGCCGCCGCCACAACCGCACACGAGGCGTCACCTTTCACCTGCATACGGACCGGCACCTGCGGGAGGATCGGATCAAAGTCAAATAGTGAGTCTTCAACCCACCAATTGTGGCTACCGTCCAGCAGAACGGCGTCGGGAACCAACCCACGCTCTCCGAGTTGAGCCAGTGCATCCGCCGCTGCCCGCCTCAACGCGGCCATAATTCCCTCGGAGTCTACGACGTCCGATCCCGCGTGGCCAACGGCCAGATCGACTCCCCATGCCCGGCACAACGGATCGAGCGCCTCGCGTCGCGCCGGAGAAATTTGCTTCGAGTCCCGCAAACCTACAGGAAAGTCATTACTCGTGGAGCCGTCAATGAGACAGATTCCCACACTCACCGGCCCCGCAAGAGCACCGCGCCCTACCTCGTCAACCCCAGCGAGAAGAGCGCCCTCACCGAAGCTCGCGCGCAGCGATCCGAGGATATCTAGTTCAATGTCGCGCGAGGGCGTCAGCACCGCGTCAGTCCTCCGGTCCCGCGCCAGGCACCGCATCAAACGCGTGGGTTTTCTCTAGCTTCCCGAAATGATCAAAGGGGAAGAAGATGGCCCACGCTCGGCCCTCAACGTTACCGATGGGTACAAAGCCGTTGCCCTCCTCCAGCTCGTGGTAGCGAGAGTCACGAGAATTCGGACGATTATCGCCCATCACCCACAGAGAATCTTCCGGGACCACAACCGAGAATTCCTGCAGCGAGGGCACCGCCCCGTCAATGATGTAATCCTCATCGATCGCAACGCCGTTGACAGTCAACTGGCCAGCGTCCGTACAGCATTCGACGTGGTCCCCTCCCACTCCAATGACACGCTTAACGAGGTGATGGCCGGTGTTCTGGGGAAGCAGTCCCACTGCCTGCAGCACATTGGATGCACCACGTTCGAAGGCGCTTCTGCGATCAGTCTGTTCGGGCAGCCACCCGCCCGGATCAACAAATACGACGACGTCCCCGCGATCAATATCTTCAGCATCACGCGCCATGCGATTCACAGCAATGCGATCCCCGACCTGCAGCGTGGTTTCCATTGATCCCGAAGGAACGTAATAGGCCTGAAGAAGGAACGTTTTGATGAGCACTGAAATTACTAGAGCGACGATAAGAATAGCGCCAAACTCAACAACGCTACCCAGCCAGGAGGAACGCTTCTCAGCTTTCTCCTCGGCTTCGTCATCGATTTCTTGCTCAATATTGCGGGTCTCTTTGGTGCTCTCCGGGAGCGCAACATTACCGGATCCGGGCGCGAAAGAAGGTGGCACCTGGTCACCAGTAGATCCGGTGAGGGGATTCTCAGCCATACATTCCTCCATAGCGTTCTGCCCTGAAATACTAGCCCAATTTGCGTATGTACGGACGATCGCAGCACGCCCACGAGAAAAGGACCTGCGAGATCTGCCTTTTCAGCAGACCCCGCAGGTCCTTCACATTGAGGGACAATCAGCCACGCTGATCGTCGCGACGCTCCTTGATCTTCGCTGCCTTACCGCGGCGATCGCGCAGGTAGTACAGCTTGGCGCGGCGAACGATACCGCGGGAGACCACGTCAATGGACTCGATCGAAGGAGAGTGCACCGGGAAGACACGCTCGACACCCACGCCGAAGGAGATCTTGCGGACGCGGAAGGTCTCGCGAAGTCCTGCACCGGAGCGGCCAATGACGACGCCCTGGAAAGCCTGGGTACGGGTACGGTTGCCTTCAACGACTCGCACGTTCACACGGACGGTGTCACCGGGACGGAAGCTCGGGATATCGTCGCGCAGCTGTGCTGCATCGACAAAGTCAAGAGTCTGCATTTCTCTATCTCTTTCCACTCATGCACGCAGGCCACAAGCGTTCTCGGGGTATGCACTCGCGTACACACCAGCCTTCAATAACTCGCCGATGCACGACCCCCTGCGGCAGGTTGAGTGCACTGTAGTGGCGAGAAGCCTAATAATTATGGCACACGCAGTTCGCGGGCTAAAACAACATCGAGGTTGTCTTGGTCACCCACCATGAAATGCCGTGTTCCCACTTTGACGAAACCAAGCTTCTTGTACGCCTTGATGGCGCGACGATTCTTCGCGTTGGTTCCGAGGTAGACGAACGGATTCTCCCATTCGTTCACCCGCTCCGCCAGCAGCTCGCGCGTCGCCTCCCATAGTAGGAGCGAGGCTCCGGTGCCGCGCCATGGCCGGTCAATGTAGTACTTCGACAGATAGACGAGCGGACTCTTGCGTTCGCGTCCGTCAATCATCGCCGACGACGGCGCCCCCTCACCAGCAACGTCACCGCCTTCCGGAACCTCACTGAGCGTGTAGCCGATGAACTCACCGTTCTCCGTCTCAAGAATCACGCATACCCACCGTGGATCGGCCAGGTATCCGGCAAATGCTTCGTCGGAGAGGTTCTCGGCAATAAATATCGCAATGGCGTGCTCGCCTAGCTCTGCGGGAGCGGCATCGGGGAAGGTGCGCGCGGCTAGAGCTGAGAGTTCGACGACGTCGTCGCTGCTCGCGAGTCGTGCGTGAACAGGAACCGGGTGGTCTAGTCCCGCCCGGAGCAGGTATCCGTGGCTCGCTAGAGTGGCTCGGTCCTTCTTGTCTAGCTGCGCCGCGTCCAAACTGCGAATCATGTCCGGGCGCCGGGCGGCCGTCTTAGCAATGGCGCGGTCACGCCGCCAGCGTGCCACCGCGCCGTGGTTGCCAGAGGTGAGTACCTCGGGGATGGGCAGGCTCTTCCACTCGGAAGGCCGCGTGAAAACCGGGTACTCGAGCAGCCCAGCCGCTCCGTGTGACTCCTCGACAAGCGACTCGGGGTTGCCCACCATTCCCGGAAGCAGGCGCCCAACCGCTTCAATGAGGGCCACCGCGGCTACTTCTCCACCGTTGAGGACGTAGTCGCCGAGCGAGTATTCAAACACCTCGACGCCACGCGAGGCATAGTGCTCGGCAACGCGCGAATCGATGCCCTCGTAGCGTCCGCACGCGATAACGATGTGCTGCGCGGAGGCGGCAAGTCGCTCGCATTCACGTTGGGTTAGCTGCCTGCCAGAGGGGGTGGGGATGGCGAGGACTGTCGCACTCGCAAGCGTGGCGTCATCGTCGTTCCCAGCAGAACTCCCGTCCGCTTCACCGATAAGCTCATCAAGTGCTTTGCCCCAAATATCCGGGCGCATGACCATGCCGGCGCCGCCACCCGCGGGGGTGTCATCGACGGTGCGGTGCGGGTCATTAGTCCACTCCCGCAGATCATGTGAACGGATCTCCACAATCCCGCGTTCTTGCGCCTTACCAAGCAGCGACAGGTTGAGGACCTCAAAGAACTCGGGAAAAACGGAGACAATGTCGAAGCGGGTGCTCACCGAGCGTCCTCGCCCTCGGTTTCGACATCACCGGCAGTTTCGCCCTCGCTCGTGGTTTCAGCAGCGATGTCTGCGGCGTCGCCAGATTCGCCATTGACGCTCTCCTCGACGTCGTCGTCCTCAAGCTCCTCGTCCGAGAACAAGCCCGCCGGAGCATCCACAACGATGCAGCCGTCGTCGATATCTACTTCGGTGACGATCTCCTTGACGAAGGGAACACGGGTGATGATGCCATCGGGTTCGCGTACGACGAGCAGATCCTGCGCGGGCATCGGCTCCAGCGCGATGACCTCCCCAAGCGTGTACCCATCCGGATCGAGCACTTCCAGGCCAACAAGCTCGTGGGAGTACCAAGCATCCTCCTCGATCTCCTCTTCCTCGTCGGTCTCCACCACGAGAGAAATGCCGCGCAAGGCTTCAGCCCCTGTGCGGTCACGGCACTCTGAGAAGATCACGTAGGTTGCACCCTTGTATTCGCGACTCCGCTCGATTGTTAACGGACCCGCTTCCTGCGGATCGGTTTCTAACATCGTGCCGACAGCGAGGCGCCGCTCCGGGACATCGGTGCGTACATCCAAACGCACCTCGCCTTTCAAACCGTGGGGGGCTCCAATGATAGCAACAGTCAACTGCACAAGATCTCCTTCTCTCGCAAAAGAAGAGGGACGAAACCCAGATCTCCGGATTTCGTCCCTCCCGCAGAGGCCTCACGACCTCCACAAAACAGCTTATCGCTGGTCGGTTTCGATGACGTCGACGCGGACAGAGCCCTTGTTCGACAGCGCACCGATCACCGAACGAAGCGCCTTTGCCGTGCGCCCGTTGCGTCCAATGACGCGCCCGAGGTCATCCGGGTTAACCCGGACCTCGAGGAGCTCTCCACGGCGGGTATTGCGTGACTGCACCTCGACATCATCGGGCGAGTCAACAATTCCACGGACCAAGTGCTCCAGGGCATCGGCAAGCATCAGGCGTCCTCTCCGGCTTCAGCTTCGGCCGGGGCAGCTGCTGCTTCGGCTGCTGCAGCTGCAGCAGCGGCGCGACGCTTCTCGGCATCGTTCTGAACCGACTCGACAGCAGCCTTACGGTCTGCTTCGACGTCCTTGACACCCTTGACCTGGAGGCGGCCTTCGGCGCCCGGCAGACCCTTGAACTTCTGCCAATCACCGGTGACCTTGAGCTGCTGCTTAACAGCATCGGACGGCTGAGCGCCAACCGAGAGCCAGTACTGTGCACGATCGGAATCGATCTTGATGACGGAGGGGTTCTCGGTCGGGTGGTACTGACCGATCTCCTCGATCACGGCGCCATCACGGCGCTTGCGGGAATCGACAACGACGACACGGTAGAAAGGTGCACGGATCTTACCCATGCGCTTAAGACGAATCTTGACTGCCACTTGAGTGGTCACTCCTTGTTCTTGGGGTGAACGCACCATTAACCAACGGGGGACGTTGGAAACGGGGTTCGAGACAGGGACGACACGGAGTTGAGAGGGACCTCGTTCGTCCGAGTACAACGCTCCATTGTGCCAGAAACCGCGCAATCTCGGCAATCGTGCCGCATCGTGGTATGCATTACTTCGGGCCACCAGACCACCCACCCTACCCTGGACCGAAGTCCTACGCTTCGGTCCGCCGAACATCGTGCGGTCCCTTGCATTTGGGGGTCTCACCTTGGGTTTCCCAGGCACAAAGGCCCACAATGTCTGGGTGGCAAAATCTCTGACAAAATTCGCGTGGCTCTCCGTTGCGGCAGCGCTGGCAACCATCGCCCTCAAGGCGGGTGCCTACCTCATGACCGGTTCAGTCGGTCTGCTCTCCGATGCGGCAGAATCGGTGGTGAATCTCGTCGCAGCGCTGGTCGCCGTCGTCGTTCTCCACCAGGCAGCCAAGCCTGCCGACGCTCGCTTCGCCTTCGGACGCTCGAAAGCCGAGTACTTCTCTGCGGGTATTGAGGGCGCCATGATCCTTGCCGCGGCCTCCGTCATCATCTTCGCCACCATTGAGCGCATCCTCAACCCGCGTCCGCTGGACAATGTGGGCGTCGGCCTGCTCATTTCGGTTGTCGCCTCGATTATTAATGGCGCGGTCGCGTTCGTGCTTCTGCGCGCGGGGCGCACCCATCGCTCCCCCACTCTCAAGGCGGACGGCGCACATCTTATGACCGACGTCGTCACCAGCGCCGGCGTGCTCCTCGGCATCGGGCTCGTGGGACTGACAGGCTGGGATATTCTCGATCCGATTGTCGCGCTCATTGTCGCCATCAATATCACCGTCACCGGTTTCAAGCTCATTCGGTCCTCCATGCTCGGACTCATGGACGTTGCCCTACCCGATGAACAGAATGCGGCACTCATCAACGTGCTGCGCACGTACGCCAGTGACGAGGTGACCTTCCATGGACTCCAGACGCGCGCCTCTGGCCGCATGTCCTTCCTTAACGTGGACCTTCTCGTGCCGGGCTCATGGTCCGTGCATCGCAGCCACAAGCTCGCCGAAACCATCAAGAGCGAACTCAAGGAGACCGTTCACGACCTGCAGGTGATGGTGCATGTGGAACCGATCGAGGATCCCAGTTCCTATGACGACATCCCCGAGGGGTACATCCCCCTCGATTTCTAGGCGGTATCGCCGCCCCACAGGTGATATCTACCGGACGTACGACCGGGCCCGCACACTCATTGGTGCGGGCCCGGTCTTTTGTCTCGACATCTTTTGTGTCTATGCGTCAGAGTAAGAAACCCCGTGTGCTAGCGCAGGAAGCGCTGCAAGTCCTTGAGGTCGATGTCGTCCATATTCGGCATCTGTCCCGCCAGCCGAGGATCGGGAGTGGGCGCAGCTGCGCCAAACGCCGAGCCCTTCACCGGCGCCCCGCTCTGCGACTCTAGATTCGCGCGTGCCGCTGCTTCGGCTTCCTGGCGAGCACGCTTCGCCGGATTACCGGAGCGGCCCTTCTTGTTACCGGAGGTCTTGCGCTGCTGACGCTTAGCCTTGCGCGAGCCACCGGCACCCGGCATCCCTGGCATGCCCGGCATTCCGGGAACGCCGCCACCGCGCGACATCTGCTGCATCATCTTCTTTGCCTGCATAAATCGTTCGATAAAGGCGTTGATCTCTTGCACCGTGGTACCGGAGCCCTTGGCGATACGCAAGCGGCGCGAGCCATTGAGGATCTTCGGATCGTTGCGCTCGGCAGGCGTCATGGAGTTGACGATGGCCTCAATGCGATCCACCGAGCTCTCATCAAAAGCATCGAGGGCATCGCGGTACTGGCCCATACCCGGCAGCATGCCCATGATCTTCTTCATGGAACCCATGCGCTTGATCTGGTTGAGCTGATCGATGAAGTCCGTGAGAGTGAAGTCGCCGTCGGCCATCTTGGTAGCGAGCTCAGCCTGCTGCTGCTCGTCCCAGGTGCGCTCAGCCTGCTCGATGAGAGTGAGGATGTCACCCATATCGAGGATGCGCGAGGCCATACGATCGGCGTGGAAGCGCTCAAAGTCCTCGAGCTTCTCACCGGTGGAGGCGAAGAGAATGGGACGGCCGGTCACACCGCGGACGGAGAGTGCCGCGCCACCGCGAGTGTCGCCGTCCAGCTTGGAGACCACCACGCCGGTGAAGCCCACGCCATCCTTGAAGGCGTTGGCGGTGGCCACAGCATCCTGGCCGATCATCGCGTCAACGACGAAGAGGATTTCGTGCGGGCTCACGGCATCGCGGATATCGATGGCCTGTTGCATCATCTCTTGGTCAACACCGAGGCGGCCAGCTGTGTCCACGACGACGACGTCGTAGCCCTGGTCACGTCCGAATTCCACTCCGGAGCGCGCAACTTGAACCGGGTCGCCTACGCCGTTGCCCGGCTCGGGCGCCCAGACATCCACATCGGCCCGCGTACCCACAACCTCCAACTGCTGGACCGCGTTGGGACGCTGAAGATCGGAGGCAACGAGCAACACCTTGTTGCCGCGCTCGCGCAGCCACAAGCCGAGCTTTCCAGCCAGGGTGGTCTTACCCGCACCCTGCAGACCCGCCAACATGATGACGGTGGGACCGCTGGTAGCCGTATTGAGGTCGCGTGACTCGCCGCCGAGAATCTCTACGAGTTCGTCGTTAACGATGCGAACAACCTGCTGGCCGGGGTTAAGGGCCTGCGACGCGAGCGCGCCGGTGGCCTTCTCACGCACGGCTGAGGTGAACGAACGGACGACGGGCAGGGCGACGTCGGCGTCCAGAAGAGCACGCCGAATCTCACTAATCGTCTGTTCAACGTCCGCTGAAGACAGCCGCCCCTTGGAGCGCAGGTTCTTGAAAGATCCGGTAATGCGGTCGGAGAGTGTGTTGAACACAGGCCTACCTTTGAGTCGCGGTCAAATAGTTACTGCCCCACAGTCTACGCCAGCGATCCTCTCGTGTTGGCTACCAGATTCGCCACAAGTATCGCCTTCCACTGATCCCAGGCCTCAGGCTTGCAAGAGGACGCGTCCGCTTGAGTCAGCAGGTGCAGGCAAGTGAGCAGCTCAGCATCTCCGTTGACAGCGGTGGAGATCAACTCCCAGGTCTCCGGATCTTCGGGATCAGCTGAGGTCGCAAGACCTCCCAGAAGAAGGTGATGGCGAACAAGGACGACGACGTCGTCAATCACGGCCTGCTCGTATCCCATCGGCGTGAGGATATCTGGGATCATCTCCGCGCCACGCTCGGCGTGGTCCGGGTGGCCCGGGCGCTTGCCGATGTCATGGAAAAGAGTGGCAAGCAGTAACGCTGTACGGCGCCGAGGGCGCAGCTCATTCATCGACATACCAAGTGAATGCACGCCCGGGAGCAGTGACAATGCCTCGATCTGATGACGATCAACGGTGTGTCGGTGGATGATCGAGCGCTGCGGGAGGTTGCGAACCTCTTCCCACACCGGGACAAGCTGCGTGAAGAGCCCCGCGATATCGAGAAGTTCCCAGACACCCACCTGGTTCTGCCCAGACTCTACGACAGCCTCAAAATCCTGTCGCGCCCAACGTGGCCAGGCCTCTCCCAGTTGCCAACGGAAAGATAACTCGCGTCCCGCACCGGCGCGCTCCACATGTTGGAGAGTGGCCGGACGGATAGGCACATCACGTTCGGCAGCCACGCGCATCAACGAGAAGAGCACGCGAGGATCAGCAGGATTGGCAGTGCTGGTCAGTACCAGTTCGCCACTTCGCTCACCCACTCCCGGTGCCAGCTCCTCTAGATAAGGCGGGACCACGCGTCCACGCACGAGGCGCGGCTGGAAGCGCGTGCGTTCCGGGGTTCGCAGGCTTCCTCGCGCCCGGCGCAACGTATCCGCATAGGCGGCACGGATGGTGCGGGCAGCCTGAGCGATGTGCATCAAAAGCTCATCGGCCGGATCATGCCCGCTCTCCCCCGTGAATCCGAGAAGCTCTGCGACCTCGTCTTGATAACCAAGGCGCAACACATGGTTGTGCCGATGGCTGACACTTGCCAGCGCGTCGCGTACGTCGAGAAGGAACTCGTAGGAATCCTCATACTCGATGGCAGGACGTTCTGCGAGCCAGGAGGCCACAAGTGCCTTGATGAGGATGCCGTCACGCAGCCCGCCCGCGGCTTCTTTAATATCGCCCTCGATAAGGTAGGCGAGGCGACCAAACCGGCGGCGACGTTCGGTCTGATCCTCGGCGATTTCATCGAAGCGAAGCCGTGCGCCCGAACGCCAGTCCGCGAGAATTGCGGAGGTTGCTTTCTCCACCAGCGTGCGGTCTCCCGCAATCCGACGGATATCCAGCAACCCCAGGGAGGCTTTGAGGTCCGTCTTCGCTATACCGCGACACTCTTTGAGTGATCGAACCGAGTGATCGAGTTCAATGTGGGAGTCCCAGATCGGGTACCACAGGGCATCCGCGAGTCCCTGAATGCCGTCACGCAACTCGAGGTGGACGCCGCCGTCGTGCAGCAGGACGAGGTCGATATCCGATTCAGGCCCGCAATCACGACGGCCGAGCGAACCGACTGCCGCGAGCGCCAGACCCTTAGGTTCACCAATCACGCCCTGGTCCGAGAGCGCACTTTCCCACAGCTCAACGAGAGCTCGCTCGGTGAGCGTCGTCCATTGGGCTCGCGAAACTCGCCCGGCCGGGGTGATGGTGCGTCGGAGGTCGCGCAGGTGGAGAATCGCGAGATCGTCCTCCGGAGTCGATTCCGGAGCCGTTTCTGAAGTCGTGTCCAAAGCCATGGGTCCTCTTTCTTAAACGTCAATCTTCTCGAATATCAATTGACGAGGGTGGCGAGAGATCTCGCCACGAAGCGCTACCCTCGTGGCACAATCTCTGACGAGAAAGGGTCCGAACTGACAAGCTCGGACCCTCCCCCGCAAACGCATCCAGGACCAAACAGTCCTGATGACCTAGAGATTGCGCCGATACTGGCGCAACCTCCTACAGTGCGTCTTCTCCGGAATCGCCGGTTCGTACGCGGATAACCTGCTCAACCGAGGTAATCCAGATCTTGCCGTCTCCGATACGACCGGAGCGGGCCGAGGAGGCGATAGTCTGGGCGATCGCTTCGGCATCGCTATCGGAGCACACCAGTTCAATCTTGACCTTGGGGAGAAGATCAACGGTGTATTCGGCACCGCGGTATACCTCGGTGTGGCCCTTCTGGCGGCCGTAGCCATTGACCTGGGAGACAGTCATACCCTTGACTCCCTCGGCCATAACGGCCTTCTTGACCTCTTCGAGGCGGTGCGGCTGGATGATTGCTGTAACAAGCTTCATGGTCAGATCTCCTTCGAGTAGGCGCCGACCAACTGATCGTATGCGGACTCTCCGTGTTCGGCGGAATCAATTCCGCGGTCTTCATCTTCGTCGCTGACACGCCAACCCATGGTGGCCTTCAGTACATAGGCGATGATAGCCGTGATAACTCCAGAGTAGATCAGCGCAACCACTGCAATCACGATCTGGACAATAGTTTGCTTGATGCCACCGCCGTAGAAGAGGCCGGTATCGGTGGCAAGAAGGCCCACGAGCACGGTGCCGATAAGGCCGCCCACAAGGTGAACACCCACCACGTCAAGCGAATCGTCGTATCCGAACTTGTTCTTGAGTGCGATAGCCAGTGAGCATACCGATCCCGCGATGGCACCCAGGACGATGGCTCCAAATGGGCTCACGGACCCAGCGGCTGGCGTTATAGCAACGAGGCCCGCAACAACACCTGAAGCTGCACCGAGGGCCGTCATGTGGCCAAAACGCACTTTCTCGGTGATGATCCATCCCAGGATGGCTGCGGCGGTGGCACTGGTGGTATTCACCCAGGCGAGGCCCGCGGCGCCGTCGGCGGTGAAAGCCGAACCCGCATTGAAGCCGAACCATCCAAACCACAGCAGGGCAGCACCCAGCATGACGAAGGGGATGTTGTGGGGGCGGAAGGCCTGCTTGCCGAATCCCTTACGCTTACCGACGACAAGCGCGAGAACCAACGCCGCAATACCGGCGTTGATATGAACAACGGTGCCGCCCGCGAAGTCAATGGGCGCCACGTTTGCTTCGCCATCCGTACTTCCGAAGATCATCGAGGCGAGGCTGTTCTCCGAGCCGGACAGCAGTCCGCCACCCCACACCATGTGAGCCATCGGGAAGTAAGCGAGGGTTGCCCAGATGCCGGAGAAGACCAGCCAGGTTGAAAACTTGGTGCGATCGGCGATGGCGCCGGAGATGAGGGCCACGGTAATAATCGCGAAGGTTGCCTGGAAAGCAACTCCTACGATGACAGGCACTCCCATGCCGTCAAGAACGAAGTTGCCATCGGCGTCGTAAATTAGGCCGGCAAGGTTGAATCCATCGAAGGGATTAGCAAACAGACCACCCACGGACGTTGCTCCGTAGCTCATCGAGTATCCCCACAACGGATAAATAACGCCGATGACGGCGAGTACGCCCATCGACATCATCATCATGTTGAGGACGGACTTGGTCCGGCTCATTCCTCCATAGAAGAAAGCCAGTGCAGGTGTCATGAGCAGCACGAGGGATGCTGACATGAGCATCCAGGCTGTCGCGCCCGTATCGAGGGCTTCCATGGTGTCCTCCTAGCGTCCGGCTCCTTCGGCCGGCTCATAGTTAGAAGTTTCCATGGTCGCGATTTCATTCAGGGGGCACATCTGTTACTACCGTGTAACAGATTTAGCCGCGATGATACAGATTTGTAAAACGTTGGAAAAATAAGAGACGCGGGCCACAAGTAGTTTCCTTACCTGTGACTCGCGTCTCTCTAGCGACGACGGCGTCCACGCCTCGCGTAGGTATCAGCCCAGCAGTGCGTCGACGAAACCTTCTGGATCGAAGGGAGCGAGATCGTCTGCGCCCTCGCCCAGTCCGATGAACTTCACCGGGACACCAAGTGCGCGCTGCACCGCGATAACAATGCCACCCTTGGCGGTGCCATCCAGCTTCGTCAGCACGATACCCGTGATGCCCGTTACCTCGGAGAACACTCTGGCCTGCTGCAGGCCATTCTGGCCGGTTGTGGCGTCGAGAACGAGCAATACCTCGCGCACCGGGGCCTGCTTCTCCATAACGCGCTTGATCTTGCCCAGCTCGTCCATGAGGCCCGCCTTGTTCTGAAGGCGGCCCGCTGTATCCACGAGGACGACGTCGACGCCGCGCTCGCGGCCTACCTTGACGGCCTCAAAAGCCACGGACGCCGGATCGGCGCCCTCGCGCTCCGAACGAATAACATCCACGCCCACACGCTCGCCCCAGGTGCTGAGCTGGTCAGCGGCGGCGGCGCGGAAGGTGTCCGCAGCACCAAGAAGAACTGACTGACCCTCGGCCACCAGAACACGGGCCAGCTTGCCCACGGTGGTGGTCTTGCCGGTGCCGTTGACTCCCACCATGAGCATGGTGGCCGGATGCGGGGCGCCGTCGTCGCCCACTCCGGGTGTAGTCGAGATGCTGCGATCCATCGTGGGATCGACGAGCTTGAGAAGTTCGGCGCGGAGAATCGCACGCACCCGCTGCGGGTCGCGAGTACCTTCAACCTTCGTTTGGGTCTTGAGGTTCTCCATGATCTGGGTGGTCGGTTCCAAACCGACGTCCGCCATGAGAAGGGTGTCCTCCAGTTCCTCCCAATCTGCTGGCGAAAGGTCGCCACGCGAGAGGATGGAGAGAAGAGACTGACCGAAACCGCCGGAGCGCGCCAAGCGCGCGCGCAGGCGCTGCATACGCGAGGGAACCGATTCGGGAAGCTCAATGGCCGGAACTAAGATCTCCGGCTCCGCTGTCACTTCGGCGGGAGCCTCGGTAACGGGTGCTTCAGCGGTGTGTCCGGCGGCGTCCGAAAGGACCGGAGGCTGTTCTGTTTTGGGTGCCTCAAGCTGATTGCGGCGGCGTTGGCCCATCACAAGGCCGGTGATCACGCCCGCGGCAAGCAGCAAGGCTACTACTGCAATGATGATTGTCTGGGTATCCACAAGTGCCAGTCTTCCTTACTTGCCGCGGGTTATGCCAGTGCTTTCCGTCGCCGTCGTCGTTCTTCCACAAAAGGTGACCCGGACCACCTAGTCTTGAGGGAAAGAGATCACGCCAATGGGTCTTGACCTACTACGGATGTCACGGAATCTTGTCTACCATCGGCGCAATCTCTCACTACTCAAAGGCGAGGGAGATACATATGCGTGCACTGGTCAAGCCCCACAAAGGGCCGGGGCTGGAGCTACGGGAGGTTCCGGAACCCGTGACGGGACGGTCGGAGGTGAAGATCCGGGTGTTACGCACGGGATTGTGCGGAACGGATCTTCACATCGAGTCGTGGGACGATTTCGCAGCTGCCCACGTACAGCCCGGTCAGATCATCGGGCACGAGTTCTACGGAGAGATTGTCGAGGTGGGGTCAAGCGTCCCCGAGGGCGAAGGCGTGGATGAGCTGCACGTGGGTCAACGAGTATCCGTTGAAGGTCATGTCGTGTGCCGCCGCTGCTCAAATTGCCGACGCGGACGCCATCACATGTGCCTTCGGACGAAATCAGTGGGCGTGGATCGTGACGGAGCGTTTGCGGACTACGTCGTCGTCCCGGCGCGCAACGTGTGGGTGCAACCGGACATCATTGATCCGGATCTTGGCGCCCTCTTCGACCCTTTTGGCAACGCCGTCCACACCGCCTTCCAGTATCCCCTCGCCACCGAGGATGTCCTCATCTCCGGGGCCGGCCCGATTGGCACTATGGCGGCGGCTATCGCGCGCCATGTCGGGGCGAACCAGGTGGTGCTCACGGATATCTCGGACGAACGCCTCAAGCTGGCGCATGTTATCGAGGGCATTGAGACCGTCAACGTGTCGCGGGACGATCTCGCCGAGGTCTTTCCCCGCCTCGGCATCCGCGAAGGATTCGACGTGGGATTGGAGATGAGCGGCAGTCCACAGGCGATGGCGCAGATGATCGAGCTATGTAACTTCGGGGCCAACATCGCCATGCTCGGCCTGCCCTCTCACCCTTACGCCATCGATTGGAACACGGTCATTACCCGCATGCTTACCCTGCAAGGCGTATACGGACGCATGATGTTCGACACCTGGTTCAAGGCCACGACGTTGTTGGTCGGATCTGCGACCCTGCGCGAGCAGATCCGTTCCATCATCACCCATCGTTTCGACGCGACCGACTGGGCCGAGGCGTTCGCCACCGCCCGCTCGGGCAACTGCGGCAAAGTCATCATGGATTGGAGTCACTGATGTTCACTATTCGTGAGGAAATCGCGGCGGATCTCGACGCCATCCGCGCGGGAGGGCTGTACAAGGCCGAACGCCCCATTACCACGGCGCAGTCGGCGCACATCGCCACCGACCTCGGAGACTGCCTCAACTTCTGCGCCAACAACTATCTTGGACTGGCGGATAATCCTGAAGTCATCGCGGCGGCCAAACACGGGCTTGATGACTTTGGCTACGGCACCGCCTCCGTGCGCTTCATCTGCGGCACCCAGACCATCCACCGCGAGCTGGAGCAGCGCATCGCCACGTACGTCGGGATGGAGGACTCGATCCTTTTCGCCTCCTGCTTCGACGCCAACGGCGGCATCTTCGAAGTACTACTCGGCCCCGAAGATGCGGTGGTCTCCGACGAACTCAACCATGCTTCCATCATCGACGGCATTCGCCTATGCAAGGCCGAGCGATTGCGCTATCGCAACTCAGACATGGACGACCTACGCGAGAAGCTGCGCATTGCCCGAGAAAATGGGGCGCGCCGTATCCTCATCGTCACCGACGGCGTCTTCTCCATGGACGGTTACTTCGCGCGGCTTCCCGAAATCTGCGACCTTGCCGAAGCCTTTGGCGCAATGGTCATGGTGGACGATTCGCACGCCGTGGGCATCGTGGGCGCACACGGCGCAGGCACCCCCTCTCTGTTCGGAGTGGAAGACCGCGTGGACATCCTCACGGGAACGCTCGGCAAGGCTCTCGGCGGCGCGGCCGGAGGTTACGTGGCCGGGCCGCGCGAACTGGTGGAACTGCTCAAGCAGCGGGCACGACCCTACTTGTTTTCTAACGCTGTGGCTCCGGCGATTGTCGCCGGGTCGCTTGAGGCACTGGACCTGGCGGAGGCAGGCGACCACCTGCGCGACCGGGTGGCCGCGAGCGCCGGACTCTTCCGCCGCTTGATGACCGACGCCGGGTTCGAATTACTGCCCGGGAGCCATCCGATCGTTGCCGTCATGTTCACCGGCGACGACGGCGCCCGCCTCGCCTCCGATATCGCCACCGCGATGCTTGGCCGCGGCGTGTACGTCACGGGCTTCTCCTACCCGGTGGTGCCCCTGGGACGGGCACGGATCCGTGTGCAACTCTCGGCGGCTCACAGCGAGCAAGACATCCGCGATTGTGTGGCGGCATTTATAGAGAGCCGGGAGGAAGCCTCGGCTGACTAAGTGTGGGAGTTAGTGTGGCCTGCGAGCCAAAGGAAGCGTGGAACTGCCTGCGAGCCAAAGGAGTGGCGTTTTCTGTAACGTGCGACAGTTTTTCCTATGGACAATGCGTTGCGTGAGTCCGAAAACGACACACGTTGGGAGGCTGGCATGAAGAAACGCGACGGGGGCGGGTCCAAGTGGACCCGCCCCCGTTCACGCTTATGCCTCAGATACAGTGCCTCAAACGCTCAGCGGCTGGTTCTTATTCATCGCATCCGGCGTGACATCCAACGCCGGGATAGGAAGCGATACAGCTTCAGGAGCAGAGGCGGCGCTATCCGCGCTGCGGCGCAACTTCCCCGCAACCTTAGCGATCACCGGGGCGGCAGCTTCCTTGACGTGGCCAGCGGCATCACGCTCAAGGCTCACCATCTGTTCCCAGGTCTGCTCAACATCTTCGGGGGTGACGTAGGCCTTCTGGTCCTCGGGGAATGACTCGAAGAGGTCCCCTACACGCCCGTTCTCATAGTGAATCTCAAAATCATCGGTGGCCAGCGAATCGGAACGCCAGGCGTCCACCGATTCGGCGACCCAACCGGATACATCGTTGTGGCGCGTGTAGAAAACGCCAACATACACCGCAGTTGCAGCAGCCAGAATAAAGAGAATAATCAATGTCGAGACAATCACCCTTTTATTATCGCCCAATTTGTCCGAATTTATACTGTGATCTCATCGAGCTCGGGGTGAATTCTTTAACATTCAAACTCGCTGTCATCCACCTTTTATAACAGATGGCTAACATCGAGTTTCCGGCGCGTATCAACAGGTTGATACGGAGTAACAAGAGCTAGTGAGCACGGTGGGGATTCTCGACCATATCATCCGTATCGGCTAATTTTTCATAACCCAAACTAGCAATAAACCCTCGAATAATTTCACCTCACAAACTAGTTGGAGTAACGTCTCGCATGCGTTGAGAAATAACGTGGGAGACGCCGTCGTCGCGCATTGTCACTCCATAGAGGGTGTCAGCAATCTCCATCGTCCGCTTCTGATGGGTCACCACCAAAAGCTGCGAGGACTTCTGAAGATCGCGGAAGATGTCTAGAAGGCGCGAAAGGTTGACATCGTCGAGCGCCGCTTCCACTTCGTCCATGACGTAAAACGGCGAGGGACGAGCCATGAAGATAGCCACCATAAACGCGATCGACGTCAGTGACCGCTCTCCACCTGACAGCAGCGAGAGCCTCTTGACTCGTTTGCCGGGCGGGCGCGCCTCGAGTTCCACTCCGGTAGTGAGCGGGCTCCCCGGGTCGGTAAGCACCATACGTCCCTGCCCGCCTGGAAAGAGACGCTCAAACACCACCTCAAAATATTGAGAGACGTCCCGCAACGCGGAATCGAGCACTTCTTCGACATGCTCATCGATGTCCCGCACGATATGAAGCAGGTCATCACGGGACTTTTTGAGGTCGGCAAGCTGGTCCGACAAATATTTCTGCCGCTCCTCCAACGCCGCATGCTCCTCCAGAGCGAGGGGATTGATCTTTCCCAACCGCGCGAGAGACCGCTCCGCTGTAGCCAGGCGGCGCTCCTGCTCCTCCCGCACGTAAGGAACATCCCCCTTCGCGGTAGGTACAGGCAGGTGCGGTCCGTACTCGTTGATAAGATCCTCCGCTTGGGTGCCGAGAATCTCCGACGACTGCATTGCCAACTGCTCGTAACGCAACCGCGATTCGGCACGCTGGAGTTCATGATGATGGCCGCTATCAGCAAGCTTGCGCGCTGTCTGCTGGAGGGAATCAAGCTTCTGCCGCTCTACCTTAAGTTCCGCATCCGTTGTTGCGAGCTGTGCCTCCTGGCGCTGACGCTTCTCCCCCACCTCATCTTTGAGGGAACCGACGGCAGTCAGCACGCGACGCGCATCCTCTTCCACACCGGCCGCTATCTGCCGAGACACGTCCCGGCGCTCCGCAGTTCGCCGTGCCCTCTCAATACGTTCTTCAGCGGCTTGCGCATGACGTTCCAACGCCTCGGCCTTGCCTACCACGGCGCGCAGCCGCTCCTCACTGGTGCGTAGTCTGAGCCGCGCCTCAGTCTCTTCCTGGCGCGCTTTCCGGGTGGCTGTGTGGGCGGCACCGTATTGCTGCTGGACGGATGCCAGTTCATCTGCAAGCTCGTCAGGATTGGCAGAGTGATCCCGCTGCTTCGTTTCTACCTCTGTCAGATCCTGCCGACGCTGCTCAAGCTCCCTCGCGAGCCGATCCAGACGCTCCTGCGTACGCACCCGTTCTTGCACAAGCGACTGCTCGGACCGCTTGACCACCTGTAGTTGCGCCGCGAGCGCTGCCGCCTGCGAGTTCTGGGCCACCAGCTGGGAGTTGACCGTATCCTTCTGCTTCTGGAGGGTCGCCTGTAGTTCTTCAGTTTCCGCCAGGTTCGCGACGCAGCGGTCCAGCTGCGCCTGTGCCTTCTCGGTTTCCGCGACCGCCTCACGGTGGACTCGCTGCCTTTCCAGCGACGACGACGGCGACACCTCACCTCCGAACGCACGTCCAGCTGTCACCACATCACCCGTTGAGGTAACCACTCGCGGCACGCCAGCTTCCAGAAGCTTCTCGGCGACCTCCAGGTCAATAGCCAAGACCGTGTCGCGAAGAAGATCCGTGATCGTTGTGCTCAACGGTCCGGTTGTGGTGACCACGTCGGGCGCCCACACGGCCTGTGCCGACAGCCCGGTCTCCGTGCGGATACGGGCCAGTATTGCGGGGATGTCCACTTCACCTGTGGCAGCCGCCTCCGCAGACACGATGGTGCTGGCGCTATCCCTGGCACTTTCCGTCGCAATTGTGATCTCGACGCGGCCAGCATGCGCTGCCCGCGCACTGCTGAGCAGCATAATCGCTTGTGCTACGTCATGAGCTCCGATGCCGGACACCGCACCAACCAGCGCCGCTTCCGCCGCGCTCTCCCAACCGGGAACAACTTCCATGGCATCACGGACCTGTCCGAGAGAGGAGTGCCCAGATTCCAGAATCCACGCCGTGGCATCCTCGGGTTCAAGGGCGAGCGCCAACGTCTCAGCCGTAGCCTTCCACGATGCCACACTCTCGCCACACGACTGCCGCTCCGCCCGCTGTTTTGCCAGATCAGCGTGCACCGTCTCCATCTCGTGCGTCAGCCGTTCGTACTCGGCGCGCAGGTCGCCGTCGTCGCCCGTCTGCTGCGAGAGTTCCTGCTCCAACTCCTCACGCTGAACCTGTGATTCCTGAAGACGCCGCACGGTTGTTTCTCCAGCGGCGGTGACCCTCTCAATTTCCCCGTCAAGCCCCTCGATGCGGGCCCGCGCCGCGTTCACCTGACCCGTGAGGCGCGCCGTCATCTCTCGGTGGTCGGCGAGACGGCGGTTAAGATCGGCGATCGTGCGTTCCATTGATCGCTCGGACTGCTCCAATGTTTCCCGGGCGGCGACGGCAGCATCGAGACGATCTGCTGACGCCCGGACCTCGTCGCGTAACGCTTCCTCCTGGGTGAGTGAACGCTTCGCGCGCTCACGGATATCTTCCGGTCGCTCGCCGCGGTAGCTGTCGGAGTCCCGATTCATCAATGACCGCTGCCGTTCAACGGCCAACTGTGCGAGAGAACGGAACCTCTCCTCCAAGGTGACGAGACCTTCCCACTGTCGAGTGAGACCCGCAAGTTCAGGGCGTAGAGTCTGCAGCGTGGCTTCCAGCTCAGCGACGTTGGCCTGCGTGGCACCTACCTCGGCGGCGTTTCGTTCGCGAGCGCGCGTCACTTCCGTCTCGCTCACATGCTGGGCTTGGATGAGGCCCTGGACTTGGGCAAGGTCGTCGGCGAGGAGGCGGGCACGGGCATCGCGTACGTCCGCACGAATGATATCGGCCCGGCGAGCGGC
This sequence comes from Actinomycetaceae bacterium, assembly GCA_039812645.1. Classification (GTDB taxonomy): domain Bacteria; phylum Actinomycetota; class Actinomycetes; order Actinomycetales; family Actinomycetaceae; genus Ancrocorticia. Next base: position 28,380 of record JBDIAV010000011.1, on the reverse strand, counting down.
TTCCGCTTGGCGAGCGAGCGGTCCCAGCTGGCGTCGCAGCTCCGCCGCCAAATCTTCGATCCTCGTCAGGGACCCGGCCATCGACTCCAGCTTGCGCAGCGCCTTCTCCTTGCGCTTGCGGTGCTTGAGCACGCCGGACGCTTCTTCAATGAAACCACGGCGATCTTCGGGCGATGCCGTGAGAACCGCATCAAGCTTGCCCTGGCCAATAATGACGTGCATCTCCCGGCCCATGCCGGTATCTGAGAGTAGTTCCTGAATATCGAGAAGACGGCAGGCTGTTCCATTGATGGCGTACTCCGAACCACCCGAGCGGAACAGTGTGCGCGAAATTGTCACTTCCGAGTAATCGATGGGGAGGACGCCGTCGGAATTATCGATTGTCAGGGCCACTTCTGCGCGGCCAAGCGCCGGGCGCTTCGCCGTTCCGGCAAAAATAACGTCGGCCATCAGCCCGCCGCGCAGGTTCTTCACCCCCTGCTCTCCCATGACCCAAGCGAGCGCATCCACCACGTTCGATTTACCTGAGCCATTCGGTCCAACCACACAATTCACGCCCGGTTCAAAGCGCATAGTGGTTGACGATGCGAAGGACTTGAAGCCTCGGAGCGTCAGCGATTTCAGGTGCACGAATCCACAATAGGCGAATATGCCCCAAGAAACACTTGGGACCCTCGCGTCAATCGCAGGGTCCCAAGAGCGTTGTATGTAATGATACTTAGGCGCGAGCTAGTCCACCGGCGATCGCAGCAGCGATACGCTTGACGGACTCCTCGGAGCCGCGAGCCGGGCTCGACACGATAACGCGCTCACCCTTCTTCACACCAAGCAGCAGTAGCTCCATCATCGAGTCAGCTTCCACGCCGTTGACGAAGATCTTGACCGGCTCCTGGGCTGCAAGCTGAGCGAGCATGGCTGCGGGACGGGCGTGCAGGCCGGCGTCGTCGACAACCATGACCTGGGACAGGAAGCCGTCACTGTCGCGAGCAGCTGGCTTCTCAGCCTCGGGCACCTTGTAGTCACGCCAGTATTCGAGCGCCGAAGCAATCGAGCGCACCACGTCCGCCAGCCGTGCACCGGCCTGCGCCGACGCCGTACCGGCAACGGAACCCTCCAGGAATGGACCGGGGCCCATGGCACGGCGCGGCGTACCATCAGCGGCCGCCGAACCAGCCTCAACTGCCATCTCGGCGCTCATACGAGCCGAACCAAGATCCGCCATAATAATCACGCGCTCGCACGTCTCTTCAACCTTTTCACAGGCGGCAAGCACGGCGGCAGGGTCGGAACCAAAGCCACCGGAGGCGTCTCCGCCCACGGGGACGGCCACAACATCAGGAGCCATTTCCTTCGTCAGCGCACCAACAGCCTCGGCCGCTGCTTTCGAGTGCGATGCGAGTACAAATCCGATAGTTTCGATTGTCATTATTTTTCTGCCGCCTTTGCTGCTGCTTGTAGTAGATATGAAGTGGAAACTGCGCCGGGATCCAGATGCCCGGCGGATCGTTCGCCGAGGTAGGAAGCCCTACCCTTGGTGGCGACCATAGGTTTGGTGGCTTCAGCACCAGCGGCGGAAGCCTCCGCCGCCGCTTGAAGGACAGTGAGGCAATCCCCGCCGGCATCGACTGCAGCCTGCGCAGCACGAGAGGCCGGCGCCCACGCATCCACCATCGTCTTTTCGCCCTCGGTGGCCTTTCCACGAGCTTGAATGCCCGCATTAGCCGCCTCAATTAGGTCCGCGATCTCTTGCGGGCCCATATCCGCCGACGCCTTCATTGACATCCGCAGGTAAGCCGTCCCAAGAAGCGGACCCGACGCCCCGCCCACCTTGGACATGAGAGTCATGGCCACGGATTTAAATGTCTGAGCAGGATCCTGGGGAAGAGCCTGCTCGAATGCCGCCTGGACCGCCGTGTACCCGCGGTCCAGATTCTCGCCGTGATCGGCGTCGCCGATTGCACGATCGAGGGCAGTGAGCTCCTCGCGATGATAATGCGCTGACTCAGCCGCCAGTGCCGTCCATGCGAGCGCCCACGTCTGGCCAAGGGTCATCGTCAGCATCCTTTCCGCAATGCGGGGGTGTGAACGGGAGCATCCCACTGGTCGAGCATCACCTGATCGACCTTGGCGATGGTGACGGAGACGCCTTCCATATCCAAGCTCGTCACGTAATTGCCAACCAGCGAGCGGGCGATGACCAGCCCCTCCTCATCCAGGCGCTGGGCCACCCGGCGGAACACGATGTCCAGCTGATAACCGGGCGTGCCACCCATGCCGTTGACGAGAACGATCACCTCGTCACCAGCCGCGAGCTTCTTGTCCGCAAGGATGGCATCCACAAGAGTATCTGTCAGATCATCCGCGCTCGCCATGGCTACACGATCACGGCCAGGCTCCCCGTGGATTCCAACACCCATCTCCACTTCGTCGTCGTTCAAAGCGAAGCCAGGCTCCCCCACGTGCGGGAGGGTGCAGCCGCGCAGGGCGAGGCCCATAGAGCGGATGCTGTCGGACATTGCCTGCGCCGCGCCTGTCACCTCGTCGAGCGAACCACCCGCGGCCGCCACCGCGCCGGCAATCTTCTCAACAAATACGGTGCCAGCCACACCGCGACGTCCTGCCGTCCATGTGGAATCCTCCACGGCGACGTCGTCCTGGACGAGAACAGTGCGCACATCGTGCCCACTGGCCTCGGCAAGCTCCGCCGCCATCTCGAAGTTGAGGACATCTCCGGTGTAGTTCTTGACGATGCACAGCACACCCTCGCCGTTGTCTGCTCCCTCGATGGCGGCAAAGATGGCGTCGGGTGTGGGAGACGTAAACATGGCTCCAGGCACCGCTGCATCGAGCATGCCGTCGCCAATGAAGCCAGCATGGAGGGGCTCATGGCCCGAGCCGCCACCGGAAACGACTGCAACTCCCTTGCGCGGATTCGCACGTCCCACCCATATCGGATCCTTGTGCAGGGTCACAAGGTCCGCGTTGGCGCGGGCAAACCCTTCCAGAACCTCATTGACGACATCCTGCGGGTTGTTAATTAGTGCCTTCACTGTCATTGCCTCCTTGCAATCGACTAGCTTGCCGTTACTCGGCAAACCAGAGGGCGATTTCCTTCTCTGCGTTATCCGGGCTGTCCGACGCATGAATGATGTTGTAGATCTGACCGTTCGCACTGGCGCACGCGAGGTCGCCACGAATGGTACCCGGAGCGGCGCTAGTCGGATCAGTGGCTCCCGCGATGTTGCGAACGCCCTCGATCACGCGTGTCCCGTTAAACACCGCGGCCACGAGCGGACCGGATGTCATGTACGACACAATATCGGGATAAAAGGGCTTGTCAACCAACTCGTTGTAGTGCTTGGCAAGAAGCTCCGAGGTTGCTGTCTTATAGGCAATGTTCTCGAGGGTGTAGCCCTTGTTCTCGATGCGACGCAACACTTCACCGACGAGGCCGCGCCTGACACCATCAGGCTTCACGAGGATCAAAATACGCTCAGTACTCATGAGGACCATTCTCTCACCTCGCTGAGAGATTCGTGGGGCCTACGTCACAGATTTTTATAATTGTTTACACTGCGATGGTGTGGCGCGGGCAACGCCTTGATTCGCACGACGACGAAACCCGAAGTACGGCAGCTTGCTGACGTGAGTGAGGGTGAGGAAGTCGGCTGCCTCCGAAGGAGCACGACGACGAAACCCGAAGTACGGCAGCTTGCTGACGTGAGTGAGGGTGAGGAAGTCGGCTGCCTCCGAAGGAGCACGACGACGAAACCCGAAGTACGGCAGCAACCATCAAAGAGCAGCAGCAACCATCAAAGAATTGACGATGAGGGAAAGAATTGAGCCCGCGGACACTGTCGCCGCGCTCAATTCTTTCCAAAAAACTCAATCCTTTGCGATCCTCCGGTAGAGATTGCGATCCTCCGCTGGCGATCAGACATCAAAGAGAGGCGGGACAGCTGGGCGAGGCAGTCCTGTATACCTACGCGCCGTCAGCGGCAGCCACTCCCATGAGGGTGCGAGCGGAGGCGACGAGCTGAATCGAACCCATGACCACGACGGCCGGGGAGGTCATCGGTGCGGTGTCATCGGATTCGGCGCGGGCTGCCGCCAAGTCAATGGCAAGCAGAAGGTCTTCCTCCAGGTGAACGCGCTCCTCACCGAAAACCTCCCGGGCAATCTCCGCGAGTTCCTCGGCGGGCATGGCGCGGTCCGTGAGCATACCGGTGATGACCACCTCATCGAGGACGGGTTCCAGTTCGCCGAGGTAACCCTCGACATCCTTGTCTGCCATCATCGCGATAACTCCGATGAGGCGGCCCGGGAAGTATTCCTGCAGCGCACGGCCGGTAGCCTCGGCCCCATGTGGGTTGTGTGCGGCATCCACCACGACTGTGGGAGACGAGCGCACCACTTCAAGGCGACCGGGCGAGGACACGGACATAAGCGCGTGCTCCACGATCATGCCGTCAAGCGCCGACCCATCAAAGAACGCCTCAACAGCCGCGAGCGCGAGCGCAGCATTATCCGCCTGGTAGTCACCACGCAGCGCCAGTGGAATGTCCTCGTAGCGGGCGGCGGGTGTTTGCACCGAGATGAGCTGTCCACCCACGGCGGTTTCGCGCGAGATGACATGCAGGTCTGGGCCCGCCATGATGAGCCGGGCACCCACCTCGCGGCAGCGATCCACGGCCATGTCAGCAACGTGGCGCTGCTGCTCAGCGCACACCAGGACAGCACCAGGCTTGACGATGCCCAGCTTCTCGTGGGCAATGTCCTCGATATCCGATCCCAGCCAGCGCTCGTGGTCCATCGCGACCGGGGCCAGGACGGCAACGTCCCCATCAATAACGTTCGTGGCGTCCCACAGTCCACCCATTCCCACTTCGACGACGGCGACGTCGATCGGCGCGTTGGCGAAAGCGGCGTAGGCCATGACGGTGAAGACTTCGAAGAAACTCATGCGCGGGCCGCCGTCGGCCAGGGAGCGGGCATCCACCATCTCGATGACGGCTTCAATATCCTCCCAGGTGGCGATGAAGTCGGTGCGGGAAATGGCGCGGCCGTCGATGCAGATCCGCTCGCGCACGGTGGTCAGGTGCGGCGAGGTAAAGCGTCCGGTGCGCAGGCCTCGCTCGCGCAGCAACGCTTCAATCATGCGCGAGGTAGACGTCTTACCGTTCGTGCCGGTGATGTGAATAGCGTGGTAGGCCTGCTGCGGGTTACCAAGCAGGTCGAGGGCGAGGCGCACGCGCTCCAGCGACGGCTGGATCTTATGCTCCGGTGCACGCTTAAGAATCGACTGGTAGATGGCGTCTACCTGGAGGTCGAGGTTAAGTTGGTCGGCGGCGGCCTGGGTGGGATCGACGGTGCGATCGCCCATGGTCGGAAGGCCGAAAGGGTTGTTGCTGGGGATTCCGAAGGCGTTGGTGGCGACGGCGTCGTCCGCCGTGTCCGTATCCTCGTCTTTTTCGGAGACAATCTCTTCGATAACTGACGCATCCGGCCCGGCAATGAGGCCGGAGGAGACGATGGCCTTGATGGCGGTGTCGAACTCTTCGTCCTCGGCGGCTTCGCGCGCCTCGCGAGCGTCCTCCAGCGCTTCAGCTGGATCAAAATCCGGGTCAAACTCCGGTTCGCGTGTGAGGTCCGGTTCGTTTGTGCCGCTCATAGCGTGTCCTTTCACCCGTCATTGCCAACATCTCACTCTAACGACAACCAAGCGGGACTCATTCCCGCAAAGCGCAGCTGCTTGCTCACACTCTGGGCAAAGGTGGGGCCCGGAAACGTTTCATCTTTCCCTGGGCCCCACGTTTGCTTGCGGATTCCTCCGTGGCCTCTCAGCGGCAAGCCGTGCCGTATACGGCGAGGCATGTCACTGTGAAGACCACTCCGGAAATCGATGGTCTTCCCGTAACGTCCGATCATCGCACCGCTCATCAACGTGTGTGACCCTTAGCTACAGAAGTCGAACCTATCAGGGTCTTATCTATAGCTAAGGGTCACATTCTGCGACGACGTAGCGTCACCACGCCATCAGTCAGTTCATATAGTCAATCAGAACTTACTTCTCGATCTTCGCCACCGAGACCTCGATGCCCTTGGCGCCACCGCTCACGGTAGCCTCAAGCGCCAGCGTCTCGTGCGTGATGAACTCCAGATGTGCCTCGACGGCCGCAACCTTGTCATCCGGCACAGTCAACTCAAGCGAGATCCGGTCAGCGATGTGCAGATCGACGCGCTTGCGCTCGTCCTGCACCGCGCGCACCACGTCGCGGGCATAGCCCTCGGCCTCTAGCTCGGCGTCCAGAACGGTGTCCAGCGAGATGAAGGAACCGGACGGCAGCATAGCCGCCACCGAGCCCTCCTCCGAAACCACCTGGGTGGTCAGCGTGTACTGGCCCTCCGTCAAAACGACAGCCGGATCCAAGTTCAGCTGCACGCCGCCCTCGACCTCTTCCCACGCACCTTCACGCGCAGCCTTAAACAACTGCGACGTCAGCTTACGCATGGACGGCTCCAGCTCACGCGGCAGCACGGCCAGCTCGCGCTTGGCCTGCATACCGGAGGACTCGACATCCTTGAGCAACACGCTCTTGACGTTGACCTCGCCCGCGATGAGCTCGCGGTACGAGTTCAGATCCAGATCCGTCACCACGGTGAGCGAGCGCAGCGGCTGACGCACGCGCAGCTTGTGGGCCTTGCGCAGCGAGTGAGCTGCGGAAACGATCTCGCGCACCTCGTCGATTTCGGCAACCAGCTTGGGATCGGCGAGCGCCTCACCAAACACCGGCCAGTCAGTCAGGTGAACGGAACGCCCGCCCGTCAGGCCACGCCAGATCTCCTCGGCGACCATCGGGAACAGTGGCGCGATCACTCGCGTCAAAGTCTCCAGCGCGGTGTAGAGCGTGTCGAAGGCACGCTCGTCCTCGCTCCAGAAACGGTCACGCTGAGTGCGCACGTACCAGTTGGTCAGCACGTCGAGGTAGTCGCGTACCGCCTGCGTCGCGGCCGGGATGTCATAGGTGTCGAGCGCCTCGCCCGCTGCCACCGCCAGGTCACGGGTGCGTGCCAGGATGTAACGGTCCATGACGTCCAGCCCGGCCAGAGCGGCGTCGTCGTCGGTATCGACAGCCTTGGCCAAGTAGCCGGCGCCCCCGTTGCAGGTGCCCGAGTACAGCGCGAAGAAGTACCAGGTGTTCCACAGCGGCAACTCGACCGAACGCACTGCCTCGCGGATGCCCTCCTCCGTGACGGAGAGGTTGCCGCCGCGCAGGATCGTGGAGCTCATGAGCATCCAGCGCACCGGGTCGGAGCCGTACTTGTCGAACATCTCGACCGGGTCCGGGTAGTTGCGGCGAGACTTCGACGCCTTCTGCCCGTCGTTGCCCAACACGATACCGTGCGACACGCACGAGGTGAACGCTGGCGAATCGAAGAGCGCGGTGGACAGCACGTGCAGCAGGTAGAACCAGCCGCGAGTCTGCCCGATGTACTCCACGATGAAGTCGCCCGGGAAGTGGTTCTCGAACCAGTCGCGGTTCTCAAACGGGTAGTGCACCTGCGCGAAGGGCATGGAACCGGAATCAAACCAGCAATCCAACACGTCGGTGATGCGCACCATCGTCGACTGGCCCGTCGGATCGTCCGGGTTCGGACGCGTCAGGTCGTCGATGTAGGGGCGGTGCAGATCCACCTCGCCCTTGTCGTTGAGCGGCAGGCGTCCAAAGTCCGCCTCGATCTCCGCGAGCGAGCCGTACACGTCCACGCGCGGGTAGTCCGGGTTATCCGACTTCCACACCGGGATCGGGGATCCCCAGTAGCGGTTACGGGAGATGGACCAGTCGCGAGCACCGGCGAGCCAGTTGCCGAACGAGCCGTCCTTGATGTGCTCGGGAACCCAGGTGATCTCCTGGTTGAGCTCCACCATGCGGTCGCGGAACTGCGTCACCTTAACGAACCACGAGCTCACAGCCTTGTAGATGAGGGGCTGACGGCAACGCCAGCAGTGCGGGTAGGAGTGCGTGTAGGAGGCCTGGCGCACCAGCACTGCCCGCTCAGCTGCGGGCCGCTCGGCCAGGTTCCCCGTGCCCTCGCGCAGATCCGCGATGACGTAACGGTTCGACTCGAACACCTGCATACCGGCGTAATCCGGCACCTCGCTGGTGAAGCGTCCCGCCTCATCCACCGGCACGACAGCCTTGATCCCGGCCTCGTTACAGACGTTCATGTCGTCCTCGCCGAAGGCGGGGGCGATGTGTACCAGGCCGGTACCGTCCTCCGTGGTGACAAAGTCACCTGCGATGATAGTCCAGGCGTTCGGCCCGGGGGCTTCGCCTTCCTCACGCAGCTCCGGCTTGTCGAAGTAGTTGAAGATCGGGGCGTAACGGCGACCCACGAGGTCCGCGCCCTTGAGACGCTCCACGACCTCGGGCTCATCGCCCAATTCCTTGGCATACCCCGCCAGCAGCGCGTCAGCTAGCAGCACCTTCTCGCCAGCCAGCTCACCCTCGCTCGGGCGCACCACGACGTAGTCGATGGAAGGACCGACGGCGACGGCCAAATTGGACGGAAGCGTCCAGGGCGTCGTCGTCCAGATCAACGCAAGTTCGCCGCTCTCCAGGCGCAGACCCACCGTGACGGTCTGGTCGGTGCGATCCTGGTAGACGTCGTCGTCCATGCGCAACTCGTGGTTGGACAGCGGCGTCTGATCGTTCCAGCAGTACGGCAGCACGCGGTAGCCCTCGTAGGCGAGACCCTTATCGAAGAGGGTCTTAAACGCCCAGATGACGGACTCCATATAGGGGGTGTCCATCGTCTTGTAACCGTGCTCGAAATCGACCCAGCGGGCCTGGCGATCCACGTAGTCTTCCCACACGTTCGCGTACTTCATGACGGAGGTGCGGCACGCCTCATTAAAGACGCCGATGCCCATCTCTTCGATCTGGGACTTGTCGTCGATGCCCAGCTCGCGCTCGGCCTCCAGTTCCGCTGGCAAACCGTGGGTGTCCCAACCGAAGACGCGCTCGACGCGCTTGCCGCGCTGGGTCTGGTAGCGGGCCACAAGATCCTTGACGTAACCCGTCAGCAGGTGACCGTAATGTGGCAGGCCATTGGCAAACGGCGGGCCATCATAGAAAACGAACTCGTTGGAGCCATCCGGACCGGCCGGACGGTTGTCAATCGACGCCTGGAAGGTGCCGTCTTGATTCCAGTAAGCGAGCACCTCCTCCTCGAGTTTCGGGAACTCGGGAGACGCCTGCACGGCGCCCTCGCGATGGAGTGGGTACTGGGCTTGCTCGCTCATGTCTCTCCTCAATGTGTAACCGACACACGAGGACGAACCCGGAATGAGGCCGGGGCCGCGGTACCACCTCGCTTGCTTGGCTCCCCGGGGCCGGGTGAGCAAGCCGCTCATTGGAGACGATGACGAGTCCATCCGCTCGGGTCTAGTGAGAAGGGGCTTCGTTCGTTTGTCGACGACGACGCCGCGTTCCGTTCTTCCGAGAGCTCACCGGTGATACCTGGTCGCGTCCGTTGCGAGTGAGAAGCACGCGTTATGGGTGCGGTACACGTTGCGGGACGCGGCCAGCCGGGTCATAGCAAGGGATATTCTAGCCGCGCGCAATAAGCCCGGGCCAATCCTCCCCTCAGTGACATTGGAAACGTTGGGGAGGCGGCGAATATTCCCGAGGGTGCGAAAGGCGGGTCTGAGAGCGGGGCGCTGGGCGCTGGTTGAGAGGTGATAGCGCTGATATCATTGTTGCATTACGAATGCTGCGTAGTCCCAGGAGGTGCACAATGACTGCTATCACCATCCGGAAATTGCCGGAGGAAGCCAAACACAAACTTCGGCTTCGCGCCGCAGCGAACAACCGTTCCATGGAAGCTGAGGCAAGAGGGATCTTGTTGTCAGCTCTGGAGCAGCCAATTCACACCGATCTTTCCTGGATCGAACAACTGATTGAGGTTGGCAACGAGTTCGGAGGCGTGGATCTGCCTGTACCCGTCCGTGATGACGAGGCGAGTGTTGCGGAGTTTTCGGAGTCTACTTCGTGATCATCCTCGACACCAATGTGATTGCGGAAGCCATGAAGGGACCGCACGCGGATCCTTGCGTTCTGAGGTGGCTTCGAGCGCTGCCATCGACTCCTGTCACGACAATCATCAATCGGGCGGAGGTGCTCGCAGGCATCGAGATACTGCCCGACGGGCGGCGTAAGACCGCTCTGGCAACCGCCGCTCATGCAGCTTTTGGCATGCTCGGAGCATGCCTCCCGCTGACATCCGAATGCGCTGATCGCTACGCGGAGATTGTGGCGGCGAGGCGCCGGGCGGGAAAACCGATCGCCACCATGGATGCACTGATCGCCGCGATTGCGCTCGAAACTGGTGCAGCCGTGGCCACGAGAGACGAAGGTGGTTTCGAAGGTCTCGGACTCACAGTGATCAATCCGTTTACAGGTGGCAAGTAAGCCTGGTTGAGAAAGAACACCCGTAGGCCTCAATGAGCGACATACCTACGACATACCTACTGGGAACGTAGCAATGATGAGCCCCAGGTAGGTATCAGGTAGGTATCAACGTCAGGGTGAAGTGGATATCTACCAGAGATACATCTACGTACGGATGAGCAAGTGAGCAAGTCGAGTGAGCAAGTGAGCAAGTAAGAACTCCCCTCACGTCACCACGGGGTTGATTGGGCTATCCAGGAGGGCATGTCGAACGTATTCGACAGGAAAGTTCTCGGAGGAGCATGAAAATCTATCTCCAGAATCCCGCCGGTCATGTGTCATGGGTACAAAGGTGGCGGGATTTCGGAGATACTTTTTACTCAATCTCGTAGAGCGAGGTGCGCGGGAGCTTGACCGGCGGGGCCTCTTCCTTTCGGGCCACTGTCCAGCTGTTCGCCTGCGCCACCGGGCGCACGATGACCGAGTCGATGTTGACATGGCGTGGGCGGGTGAGAGTCCAGGCCACGACGTCCGCAATGTCCTCGGCGAGAAGCGGCTCGTCAACTCCGGCGTAGACCTGGGCGGCCGCCTCTTCAGTGCCAAGGCGACGCAGCGAGAACTCCTCCGTCTTGACCATTCCCGGGGCGATTTCGATGACACGCACGGGTTCGCCAACGAGTTCCAAGCGGAGCGTCTGCGGGATCATGAGCTCGGCGTGCTTGGCGGCGGTATAGCCCGCGCCTCCCTTGTAAGGCTCATGCGCGGCGGTGGAGGTAATGAAAACGACGTCCCCGCCACGAGCGCGCAGCTGCGGCAGCAGTGCCTGGGTGAGCCGCAGGGTGGCGAGAACATTCATGTTGTACATTGTCAGCCAGTCCTCAGGATTTCCCTCGGCCACCGAATCCGTGCCGATCGCACCACCAGCTACGTTGACCAGCGCTTTGATCGGACCATCCTTCCCCAGGAAAGCGACAAGCTCATCGATACGTTCCTGATTCGTGAGGTCCGCCGGGAAGAACTGGCAGCCCGTCTGGCGTGAGAGCTCTCGGAGCCGTCCAGCTCGCCGCGCCACGGCAATCACGTCGTAGCCTTCTTCTACGAGTCGGCGCGCCGTCGCCTCACCAATACCGGTCGATGCTCCCGTGACTACTACTCGTCCGTGTGACATGGCGTCCTCCTTTGGCCCTGCTGTCTGTTGCTTCTATTATCTCTCGCTTTGACCGTAGGCGCTGGAACCTTTGCGGGCAGTGCTGGAGATTTTTCGGAAAAATCTTCAGGCGAGAGACAGAAAACTCTTCTGGTGAGATACAAGAAAGTCTTCGAATGATCAGCAAATAATGCACCGAAAAACGGACCTTGTTGCCACTTTTCATAGGGGCTCAGTCCATACGCGGTGCACTATTGTGGGGAGCAACGACTACAACGACTACGAGGAGGAAACAATGCTGGGATTCATCGGTGCGGGTGCTATGGGAAGCGCCATCATTCGCGGCGTCATTGACAGTGGCCTATTTACGGGTGAAGAGATCTTCGTGAGCGAACCGAATGCGGCACACGCCAAGAAGGTCGCGGAGGATCTTGGCATCCAGACGGCCGCGGGCAACGTGGATCTCGTCAACAAGGTAGGTAAGGGCGGCATCGTCATCCTCGCCGTCAAGCCGCACATCGTTCCTCTTGTCCTCAAGGAGGTACGCGAGGCCGCAGCAGAACAGGGCACCGTCCTCGTATCGATTGCCGCTGGCACCACTCTCGCTTCCATGGCGGAGAACGTGGCCGACGGCCAGCCGATCGTCCGCATCATGCCGAATGTCAACGCGATGATCCGCCAGTCCATGAGTGCGCTCTGCCCGAACGAGTTCGTCTCGGACGAGCAGCAGGCAACAGTATCCTCCATCTTCGAGGCTGTCGGCTTGGTTGAGATCATGGCCGAGAAGGACATGGCTATCTACGCTGCCATCGCCGGCTGCTCCCCCGCCTACACCTTCGAGTACATCGATGCGATGGCTCGCGCGGCAGTCAAGAACGGCCTGCCCAAGGCGCAGGCCGTACGCATTGCCGCCCAGGCGGTGCTTGGCTCGGCAGCCACGGTACTTGCCCGCGCCGAGGATGGCCTCTCCCCCGCCAATCTTGCGGACATGGTGCAGTCGCCCGGCGGAACCACCGTTGCCGGTGTCGTAGCGCTGGAGGACGCGGGCTTTGGCCGCGCCGTCGTGCGCGGCGTCCAGGCCTCCGTTGATCGCGACCTGGAGATGCAGGGGCACTAGTTCTCGAACGTCAGAATCCCCTTGGCACCGCGAATAACGGCCACCGGGCAGTCCGGGTACTGATTCATTGAGAGGCCACCAATAGCGGCGAGGGCGTCAACGATCGATTCACCCGCTGGGGTGGCAAGGTCGATGCCCGCGCTGCCAAGGGCGATGTCGCGGCGCCCGTAGCCGCGCACTCGCTCGCGCTCCGAACCGGAAATGATAACGCCCGGACGCCCGCCGAATCGCGCCGCCAACCCGTGGCGAATTTTCGCAGCCTCGCGATCCGGATTTTCTGGGCGATAGAGCGCGAGTCTATTCGGTACATTGCGCAGCATGAGGAGGTTGCGAGCATCGAACTCCTCAAAACGTTCAGCGATCTCCTCATCACGGCGGGTGTAGCGCCCTTGCGCTTTGGCGATGATTTTTCCGGCGATCACCACGATGTCGTCACCCCATAACGACCTGCCACCGTCTGGCCACTCCAGCATGTTGAGGGAGCCTGAGATGACCGCGCAAACGTCGTCCCCCTGCGCCAATACCGGAATCCCTCGAACCGGGGCCACCATGTACATTACCGACTCCTCCTGGGCTATTCGCGCTTCCTCCCGGGCCATGAACACTCGGGGATCTCCCAATTTCGTTCTCCTCACATGTTATCCGGAACACACCACACACGTGAGCAACCTCCCGCCCGCGTCCCGGCTCGAGTCCGCGGAAACCCCGCGCTTCGTGGGAGAATGTTTTGCATGACTGATTCGACGAACAAGAAGCGGTCCGAACTCCTCGCTCACACGGAGGTACCGGATCGTGCAAACCTCGAAGGCCTTGAGCAGCGTTGGGGCGCGCGCTGGGAAGATGAGCAGACCTACGCGTTTGATCGCACCGCGACGCGCGAGAACGTCTACTCGATCGACACTCCTCCGCCCACCGTCTCCGGCTCCCTCCACATCGGGCACGTGTTCTCCTACACGCATACCGATACGGTGGCCCGTTACCAGCGCATGCGCGGCAAGTCCGTGTTCTACCCGATGGGTTGGGACGATAACGGTCTGCCCACCGAGCGCCGCGTCCAGAACTACTACGGTGTGCGCTGCGATCCCTCGCTGCCCTACGACCCAGATTTCGTTCCCCCGCACGACGGCGGCGACGGCAAGTCCATCAAGTTCGCCGATCAGAAGCCGATTTCCCGCCGCAACTTCATTGAGCTGTGCTGGAAGCTGACGGCTGAGGACGAGCAGCAGTTCGAGGACCTGTGGCGTTACCTTGGCCTGTCCGTGGATTGGAAGCAGCACTACCAGACGATCGGTGCGAAGGCGCAGCGCGTGGCGCAGGCCGCCTTCCTGAAGAATCTGGAGCGCGGCGAGGCCTACCAGGATCAGGCCCCCGGCCTGTGGGATGTCACCTTCCAGACCGCCGTGGCCCAGGCCGAGCTTGAGGCGCGCGAATACCCGGGCGCCTACCATTCGATCGCCTTCCACGGTGCAAATGGCGAGGACATCGTCATCGAGACCACCCGTCCCGAGCTGCTTCCCGCCTGTGTGGCGCTGATTGCGCATCCCGACGACGAGCGCTACCAGCACCTCTTCGGCACCACCGTGACTTCGCCGGTCTTCGGCGTGGAACTGCCCGTGGTGTCCCATCCGGCCGCGGAAATCGACAAGGGCGCCGGTATCGCCATGTGCTGTACCTTCGGCGACCTCACCGACGTGGTGTGGTGGCGCGAGCTTTCCCTGCCAATGCGTTCCGTGCTGGGCAAGGACGGCCGCCTCATCCGCGACACCCCCGAGTGGATCACCACCGAGGCTGGCCGCGCCATGTACGAGGAGATGGCCGGAAAGACCACCTTCTCGGCACGCAAGGCACTGGTTGAGGCATTGCAGGCGTCCGGCGAGATGATTGGTGATGCCAAGCCCACCAACCGTATGACGAATTTCTTCGAGAAGGGCGACAAGCCGCTCGAAATCGTCACCTCACGCCAGTGGTACATCCGCAACGGCGGCCGCCCCTACGAGGAGGCCAACGGCAAGGATCTGCGTGAGAACCTCATCAAGGCTGGCAACGGGCTCGCCTTCCACCCCGACTTTATGCACGTGCGCTACGACAATTGGGTGGGCGGCCTCAACACCGACTGGCTCGTCTCACGTCAGCGCTTCTTCGGCGTGCCGATCCCGGTATGGTACCGGGTGTCGGAGAACGGCGAGGTGCAGTACGACGACGTCATCGCCCCCAGTTTCGACCAGCTCCCGATTGATCCCTCCTCGGATGTCCCGGCAGGGTTCACCGAGGATCAGCGCGATGTTGCTGGCGGATTCAGCGGCGAGATGGACATCATGGACACCTGGGCCACGTCCTCGCTCAGCCCCCAGATCGCCACCGGTTGGTTGAACGACGACGACCTCTTCTCGCGTACCTACCCGATGGACGTGCGTCCGCAGGGTCAGGACATCATTCGTACCTGGCTCTTCTCCTCGATGGTGCGCGCGCATCTGGAGTTCGGCGAGAACCCCTGGAAGCATGCCACCATTTCCGGCTGGATTCTCGATCCGGATCACAAGAAGATGTCCAAGTCCAAGGGCAACGTGGTGACCCCGATGGGCCTGCTGGAGAAGCATGGATCGGACGCGGTTCGCTACTGGGCGGCCTCGGCGCGCCTGGGTGTGGACGCCGCGTTTGACGAGCAGCAGATGAAGATCGGCCGTCGCCTGGCGATGAAGGTGCTCAATGCGTCGAAGTTCGCGCTGTCAATGGCGGGCGAGGGCGCCGCGGTGGATCTCGATCCGGCTGCAGTGACCGAGCCCGTGGACCGCGCCATTCTGGCTGGTCTGGCGAAGGTCGTGGAGGATGCCACCGCGGCATTCGAGGCCTATGATCACACTCGCGCACTCGAGGTATCGGAGACGTACTTCTGGACCTTCTGCGACGACTACCTGGAGCTGGTCAAGGACCGCGCCTACTCCGAGGCCCCGACCGCCAAGTCGGCCCAGGTGGCGCTGAACATTGCGGTAGACACCTTCCTGCGTCTGCTCGCCCCGTTCATTCCGTTCGCGGTGGAAGAGGTGTGGTCTTGGTACCGCACCGGTTCCGTGCACCAGGCGGAGTGGCCCACGGCCGAGCCGCTGCGTGCAGCCGCCGCTGGCGCTGACCCGGAGCTCATCCGCGTGGCGGGCGAGGCCCTCACGGTGCTGCGCAAGGTGAAGTCGGAGAACAAGGTCTCCCAGCGCACCACCTACGCCTTCGTCACGCTGAGCGTGGTGGACGCGGATCGCGAGCTCCTCGATCAGGTGCTTTCCGATCTGGTGAAGGCCGCACACGTGCGCGGCGATCTGGGTGTCGAGAACGTGGACGAAGTGGGCACGATTGCCGTGGCCGCCTACGAACTCGATCCGCCGCAGCCGAAGCAGCCGCGCAACAAGTGATCTTGTGAGCTGCTGCTAGGTGCCAAGCACCCCTAGTGCAAAACAAGCGACTCTCACAAGCTAGGCGGTTCGCTCCCGAATCACCTACCCGAATGTGCCGAGGGGCTGGAACCCAGTTGGGTTCCAGCCCCTCCACTTTGGCGGCACTCAGCATCACGTTCTGGCCTACGCCCTAGCGTGCTGCCTTGTGCCCGCGTTACCTTTTATTTCGCAAGTGCCGCGAGTGTGTCCATGCCGTTCCCGAACCAGCCACCGGCAAGTCGCAGATCATCCACGCCACCAAGCTGCACCGTAGCGTCAGCGCCTCCGCCAACCAATGCGTTCTTGATAAAGACATCACCGCCGCGAACAACCGCAACCGAGTCTCCGGATGTCCCATCGAAATCTCCAACGACGACGCCGTCGTCAGCGCGCCCATAGAAGAAGGATGTGTCTGCCGGGCCACCGGCCGCCGAGTTCTTCAGGAAGAACTGATTGCCGCGCTTAACTCCTAGGCCGTCGACGCTGCCTGCGTCACCGGTCCAGTTACCCGCCAGTGGCACATCATCTGCGCGTCCGTATGCCACATTGAGGTCGGCGTCTCCACCGGAGAGTGCTCCCTCAACGTTGTACTTGATGGCAAAGACGTTCGATCCTGGATTACGTACGGCCAGATCATCCTTGCCATCGCCATTGAAGTCCCCAATAACGGGCAGCGATCCCAACTTACCGTAGGTAACGGTGTAAGTATCTGCACCATCCCTGTTGGCTGCGTAGAATGTGTAGTCCCGTCCGTTGCGAACCACAACCGTATCGACGCCGTCGCCGTCGAAGTCGCCAGCCAGCACCTGGTCCGCGGATTCAATCGTCATTCCCTTGGTGGGAAGCGTCTGATCGAGGGTGTCCTGGAAGAGCAGGTTCGCTCCTTCAGTTTCGATTGGCGACTGGTCCGACGGTTCGCCGGCCACAAACATCGACTGTTTCATCGGCGTAATGGTCAGGCTTTCAATAGAGGCCGAACCTCCCTCGCTGAACAGTGCAATCGACTGATCTGCGGGATCGGGGTAGATGAGATCGGTCAGCGTGCGAGTTCCGCCCGCGCCAAACACCTCAACTGACGAACGATCAACATAGATACTCAGCGTTACGAGGCCATTCTCCAACGGTGCAGGAGCACTCGAGACGTGTGAGAACTCCGGATGGAAGTCGGTGTTACCCGAACGGGTCCGATCAACGTAGATCTTTCCTGTACCGGCGTCGTAGCCAATCTCGGTTCCCGGAACGTCGGCAGCTTGAGCGGCATCTGTCCCTGCGCCTTCTGGCGCCCGAACGATGATACCCGCCTGGGACGCATCCCCCATATTCAATGAGAGATCAATCTTCAGCATGTCTCCTGACGTTTCGTCGATGGGTGTGACGCCCTCCGAAAGAGAACCTCCTGGAATGTTCACTGCTGCGCTGGTCTCTTCGTACGCTGCCGCCTGGTCTACCACCTTCTGAGAGAGCTCATAGGAATCGCCATCCCGAACCAGCGTCACCTCGCGAGGAAGTGACATGGCCGAACGCCACGGCGAAACAGGTGAAGCTCCCGCATACATCCAGTTGTTCATCCAACCGGTCATGATGCGCTGACCGTCGGGTGCTCCGAAATAAGACACTGCGGCGTAGTAGTCCCGACCGTAGTCCAACCAGTCGTAATACTCGAGGGTGGACGGGGCGGGGGTATCTGTGGCGATAAAGTGGTCAGCCAGGATGTGCCCCCAGCCGCCAATCACATTGTCAACGATCTGGATCGTTGCTTTCTCGCCCGCAAGGTCAGAGACATCCCAGGTGGTCCAATCCAGCACTTCGCTTTCAGAACCGGTAGAGCTACGAACGACGTGTCCATCAACAAGAAGGTTCACCGCAGCTTCTTCAGACCTGAAGACCGCTGGCGTATCACCCATGACGAAGTGATCAACGGTCAGGTGACCCCAACCGCCATCCGTATGGTCGTAGATTCGAACCTGAGCTGTCTCTCCTTGAAGATCACTGAGATCCATCGATTGCCAGTTGAGTAGTCCACTGTCGCGGCCTGTCACACTGCGAACAACTTCCCCATTCACAAGCAATTGCACGGCCAGCGAACCGTCAGTTCTGCGGCCTCCACCAATGAGCATGCTGAGGTAGTCACCGTCGATAGTGAACTCTGGCGAGGTCATCGAGCCGATGTTTCCATCACCGTTAGGTCCAGCCTCCCAGGTATTGATGCGCTTATCGCCGATGAAGTAGTCGCCACCGGCGGTGGAAGGGCTTCGATCTGGAGTGAAGTCGCCGTCGAGCGTCCAGCCAAAGTCTGTCAGCAGTTCCTTATCCCCTTCGGGCTCGAAACCGTTCCAGAGCAGCTGACCCTCGGGCGGCGTGTTGTCTAACTGTGCTCCTTCGACGTGTGGCTTTTTGCCGCCGCCCACACCGAACGAGATGTAGTTCGAGTCGATGGTGAACTCGGGCGATGTCACATATCCGGTGGCGTTGTCACCCGCCTCGGCCGAGAACGAGTTGACGAGGCCCTTGCCCTGGAACCCATTAACCGTCTGCTGGCCTCCCTTTGCTCCCTCGGCAGGTGCGATACCGAACGGATTTCCGGACGTGTTGACGACGGTCCATTGGCCGTAGTCCGCTCCCTCGAAGTCACTTCCAGGAACGACGACGTCGCCCTGGGGTGCAGGAATGTCCTCAACTGTTGTCTTCGAAGTGAAGGTTGTGCCATCGAAGTCTCCGACGAAGTACTGTCCACCGCTACCGCCAGCCACCGCGCCGGGGTTCAGGTTCACCACCAAGACCCATTTGGTCGTGGACGGGTCACCTTCAACCTGGAGTGGGAAGAGATCCGGGCATTCCCAGATTCCACCGACAGCATTAGCGCCACCAAATTCGGATAGATAGCTCCAGTCGATGAGGTTGTCCGACTTGTAGAGAACCACCTTGTAGTCGGTTGCCTCTACCGCGACCATCACCCAATAAGACTCTTCGGGGGTATCTCCCTCATACCAAAAGACCTTTGGATCCCGGAAGTTTGCGGAGTTACGGTCAAGAACGGGGTTGCCCTCGTACTTCTCCCAGGTTGTGCCTTCGTCCAGCGAGTAGGCCAAGGACTGAGCTTGCTTGCCCGCGTGCTCAGGATTCTTGTCCGTATACGCGCTTGTGTACAGTGCAATGAGTGGCGTTTCGCCATTCTTCGCGAGGCCAGACGAGTTGTTCTCATCAACAACAATTGAGCCAGAGAAGATATCTTCAATGCTCTGACCAGAATCGTTGAACGTCTGCCCGATGGCGACGGGCTGTTCTGTCCAGTTCATCAAGTCGGTGCTGGTGGCGTGGCCCCAGGACATGTTGCCCCAGTCGGGCCCCTGAGGATTGTACTGGTAGAAAAGGTGGTAGGTGCCATTGAAATACACCATGCCATTGGGGTCATTCATCCAGTTTTTTGCTGGCGTGTAATGTAGCCCGGGCCGATAGGGTTCACTCCCCACGGAGCTTCCATTCGGCGTGAGATTGTCGGCGTATGAAGGAATTGCGGAAATTCCCATTGCAAGGGTCAGACCCACGGCCGCGCCGATGGCGCGCCTTGCTCCAGCAACGTGGAAGCGAGTGGGCGGATGGATGGTAGAACGTTCGAACATAGACTGTTCCCTTCGCCTTGTGACTATCACCGGCACCTGTGCCGGGTTCCACGGCATCCACCATATTGATGGGGCCGCAGATGACCAGTCAGTTGGACATCGCTGTCCAACCAGCATCACTCTACTTGGCGCCAAGAGATATTGACATCAAAACTTAATGTCAATTTGTAGATAAAGAATCAAGAAACACCGGAACCCATTGGATGATTTGCCTGAAATATCAATGATTTCCCCATGCGAAGGCCGATCACCTGAACCTAGGATACCTTCCCTCGCGCCGTGAGAATCCCACTAGGCGAGATGTGATTAAACGTCACACACGACGATTTGAGTTCATATCCTAAACTCAAGAAGGTCGCAGAAATACCGCGAGAACATCACTCAAAGGCAGCGGCGATCCTTACCGCCCATTTACCACCACGTCACGCGAGCAACGATGAGAGCAGTGTGCCTTAAGAACAGCGAGCGTTAGGAACGGTGCCGCGCCAAGCCGGTAATAGCAGCAATAATCTCTTCATATGTTGCTTCACTGCTGGAAAACTCGCCGTTGATTCTCCCGTGGCGTAGCACAATGATTCTGTCGGCCACCGCCCGGACGTCGGGAAGATTATGGCTGATGAAGATAACACCCTTCCCCATCTCCCTGAGCCCAGCGATGTGCGTCAGAACATCCGCCGTCTGAGAAACCGAAAGCGAGGCGGTGGGCTCATCAAGCACAAGGAGCCGAGGATTAGCCACCAGGGTGCGGGCAATCGCGACACATTGACGCTGTCCACCGGAAAGGTCGGCAAGAGGCACTCCGGTGTCCGGGATACGTCCACCTAACTGCGCAATAAACTCGCGGGCCAACCGTTCCATCTCCTTGTCATCGACAAGTCTGTTACTCCGCCGAAGTTCTCTCCCAAGAAACACATTGGAGGTCACATCAAGGTTCTCGCACAGGGCAAGCTCCTGGAATACGGTGGCGATCCCGAGATCAAAAGCCTCCCGTGGGGAAGAGATGGAAACTTCCTTGCCGTCGAGAAAAATCGACCCCGAGCTGGGAGGATAAGCACCCGACACCATTCGTGCGATGGTGGACTTTCCTGCCGCATTGTCCCCGACAAGAGCTACAACTTCGTGCTCGTAGACCTCAAGCGATACATCCGTCACCGCCTGCACGGCACCAAACGTCTTGGAGACATTCCGCAACTGAAGAACTGGCGTTCGTGTCACGATCCCCTCACCCTTTCCGCAGTTCTGGCCGCTTGCTGCGTTGGACTATCAACGCCCTCGTCGGCTTTCGCTTGCTCTAGGGCTAGCGCAAGCGATCCGTATATCTCAGCGTTCTGCCCGAGATGCGCGGGCTCGACCACCACGCTTTCTCCTAGGAGCGGCCGCCCAGCCAACGCATCACGCAGGGGAGCTAAAAGAAGCTCTCCCGTCGTGGCTAACTCCCCGCCCACCACAACATGCGTGGGACCAAACGAGACAGCATAATCGGCAAGAACTTTTCCAATCTGGGCTCCCGCGTCCGTAATTACCTGTCGACATCCCGGATCACTGTCGTTAGCGCCACGAATAACATCGGAAAGTGACGAGTATCCACGGGAAAGCCGAAGCGATTCAACAAGCACGTCCGCACCAACGACGGTATTGAGGCAACCGCGCGCACCGCACTGACAGATAAGACCCGTCGGTTCCACCTGGACATGCCCAATCTCGCCCGCCACACCGCGCGCGCCTCGGTGGATATCACCACGAATGAGCACGCCCGCACCGGTGGAGTACGATGCTCGGACATAGATTCCGTTGTCCACTCCCCGCAACGCTCCCAACCGGGACTCTGCGAGCGCAGCGGCGTTCGCATCATTGTCGACGGCGACCGGCCGGTTCAGCCGTCGGGACAAGATTTCAGCCACGTCAAGATCTTCCCAGCCCGGGAGAAGTCCCGGAATTGAGATGTACCCAGACTCCGGGTCGACCGGAGCCGCCAGCGTAATACCCACCGCACTCAGCTCGTCAACGTTGCTCCCTATCGCTTCGATAATCTCGACGATGAGCATGGATGCTCGGTCGAGAGTTGTATCACTGCGATGATTTGCGGGCAACGGGAGCGACTTCTGCTCCTGGATGGCAAGAGAAAAATCGGAGACTGCCACACGTAGTCCGCGACGCCCAACTTGCACTCCCGCAAGCACCCCGCTACTACGCACCAGCGATACCAACTGCGCACGCCGACCAGACCGGATCGTGCCTTCCGTTTTAAGGACGCCATGGTTGGTCAGACGCTTAACGATGTTGGAAATCGTTGCCTGGGACAGACCGGTCACCGCCGTCAGTTCCACCTGTGTGATCGAACCATAGGTGCGGACAGCGTCAATTACCCGAGCAGCATTGGCTTCACGCAGTGAAGTTTGGGAACCCGGACCTGTACTCACGGTCACCAAATTACCACGATTGCTGGGGTTCACATCGGATTGCCTCAGAAGATGGGCCATCACAAAACATCGGATAAAGCCATGCCGTAAGAACGTACACATTACTTTTGACTTCACGGTTGCTGCCACATTTGCATTCACTTCTTCAACTCATGTCGACTTACAACACACGAATGTTGCGAAATTTAGTGATCTAGGCCGTACAAACCACCAATTAATCACATTTTCATAACAGTTGACTTCATTAGTTGAAGCAATGCCTCGACAGGAATACGGTGTCACTCGTAGGGCGAAATCCTCGCCCCCACCCACACAAAGAAGCGCGGGAGGAATAGATGGCACTGCAGCCACGTCCAATTCTGGAGATGCGCAATATCGTCAAAGAGTTTCCAGGAGTACGTGCCCTCGATAACGTGACCATGAAGGTCCGTACCGGGGACATTCACTCCATTTGTGGAGAGAACGGCGCCGGGAAATCCACCCTCATGAAGGTGCTCTCCGGTGTTCATCCCCACGGTACCTACGAGGGAGAAATCGTCTACCAAGGCAACGTCGTCGAATTCTCTAATATCAAGGCTTCCGAAGAGGCCGGAATCGTCATCATTCATCAAGAGTTGGCATTAATTCCGGAACTTTCGGTGACGGAGAACGTCTTCATGGGATCAGAAATCGTCAAGCGAGGACTGATTGACTGGGACGAGCAGACTCGTATTACCGAAGAACTTCTTGCACGCGTCGGCCTCAGCATCGATCCACAAACCCCCATCAAGAATCTGGGTGTCGGCCAGCAACAAATGGTGGAGATCGCGAAGGCGCTGTCGAAGAACGTGCAATTGCTCATTTTCGACGAGCCCACCTCGGCGCTCAACGAGGAGGATTCAGCTAATCTTCTTGACCTTATGCGTGATCTGAAGAGCAGGGGGATCACCTGCATCATGATCTCGCACAAACTCAACGAGATTGCTGCGATCTCTGACGCCGTGACCGTCATTCGTGACGGACGAACAGTCGAAACGTACGACGTCGTCGCCGGACAGGTGGACGAAGATCGCATCATCCGTTCAATGGTGGGCCGCTCAATCGATAACCGGTACCCGGACCACGATTCGAAGATCGGGTCGACACTCTTCGAAGTAAATGGGTGGACCGTCGAACACGAGACCATCCCTGATCGGCTCTCCAGCAACGACGCCTCCTTCTTTGTCCGCAAGGGCGAAATTGTTGGATTCGCCGGGCTTATGGGCGCTGGGCGCACCGAACTAGCGCGGTCACTCTTCGGCAAGACGTACGGGCGCTACGTTAAAGGTGACATGACACTGGCTGGAGAGAACCTCCGTCTGAACAGCGTCCAACAGGCCATTAAGGCCGGATTGGCCTACGTGCCGGAGGACCGCAAGACCCTCGGGCTCAATCTTCTCGATTCCATCGAAAAGACAATCTCCAGCGCCAATCTTGACGCCATCGTCAAGCACGGGCTTCTCGATCTCGGACTCGAATCGGAGGTTGCCGAGAAGTATCGCGCGGACCTTCGCATCAAATCGCCGTCGGTCCAGACGGGTGTCTCCACACTCTCGGGAGGCAACCAACAGAAGGTTGTGTTGGCCAAATGGATCTATCCGGATCCCAACCTCTTGATTCTTGACGAGCCCACCCGCGGTATTGACGTTGGTGCCAAGTATGAGATTTACCGGCTGATCTTCCAGCTTGCCGATGAGGGACGCGGAGTCATTGTCATTTCCTCCGAACTGCCCGAGCTTCTGGGCATTTGCGATCGCATCTACACGATTTGCGAAGGAAAGATCACCGGGGTCACCAACGCTAAAACCACCAACCAGGAGGAGCTCATGAAGCTCATGACGCTCACCTCCTCCACCACCCACAGCTCCTCGGCGCCCCAGGGGGACAACGTTCCCACCGGCGCCGCAGCACATTGATAACGACAGGATCCGCACAATGAAACGACTGAAAGACGTTTTTGGGGGCAACATCCAGCAATACACAATGGTGTTGGCATTGCTGGTACTCATCGTCATCTTCCAAATCACCTCCGATGGGAAGATGCTTACCCCGTCCAACTTCCAGAACCTCATCTCTGGCAACGCCTACGTGTTGATTCTGGCAATCGGCATGGTCATGGTGATTGTCATCGGACAAATCGACCTGTCCGTCGGTTCCGTGGCCGGCCTTGTGGGTATGACGGTGGCCATCAGTATCAGAGACTTCGGCGTCCCCTGGTTGGTGGGGCTGCTCATCGGCCTGGTCGTTGGCATTGCCATCGGCTCGTGGCAAGGCTTCTGGCTTGCTCACATGGGCATTCCCGGCTTTATCACAACGCTCGCGGGCCTCATGGCTTTCCGAGGAGTCGTTATCTGGATCTCCGGGTCAATCTCCGTTCCTGTACCAAACGAGTTCTCCTTCTTTGGTGCCGGGTACCTTCCCGAATGGGGACCTGCATTCACGGGCCTCAATAACTCCACCCTCGTACTGGGCATCATCGGTATTGCCTACTTCACCTGGGCTCAGTTCCGCAATCATGCCAAGGCAGTCAAGCGTGGCTCGGATATGCCCATCTGGATCCCCATCACTCGCTCGGTCCTCATTGCTCTCGCCCTTGGATACCTGACCTACCTCTTTGGATCAGGGCGCACGGGAACCTCGTTCCCTGTCCCAGGCGTCATCCTGCTGATCCTCGTGATCATCTACCACATCATCACCCAGCGCACCACGTTTGGCCGCCACATCTATGCGGTGGGCGGCAACCGGGCTGCCGCGGCACTCTCGGGTGTTAATACCAAGCGCACCTACTTCCTCGTCATGCTCAACATGTCCTTCTTGGCTGCGGTTGCTGGAATCCTCTTCGTGGGCCGTTCCACCTCCGCTGGCCCATCTGACGGCAACATGTGGGAACTGGACGCCATCGCGGCCGTCTTCATCGGCGGCGCAGCTGTCTCGGGCGGCATCGGTACAGTCTTCGGATCCATGATCGGCGGCCTTGTCATGGCCGTCCTCAACAACGGCCTCATGCTCAACGGTGTTGGCCAGGACAAGACAGCCGTGATTAAGGGCCTCGTGCTCCTGGCCGCTGTCGCCTTCGATGTCTACAACAAAAACCAGGGTAAGGCGTCAATTATCGGCCATCTGACAAAGGCATTCCAGCGAGACAATGCTCCCGCAGAACCAGACGCAGCATTGGCTGGCGCAGCCGCCACCACAGTGGCCTCCGGCGATCCGGGTGCGGCCCCCGCTGCCGGCCCCGTACAACCGGACACCGAGCCAAACGCACCCTTATCCCGACCATAAACGACAACCACAACCATTCATCCTCGAAAGGAACATCATGAAAACACGTTTCACGGGGCTCGTCGCTCTTGCGGCAGCAGCAGCCCTATCACTGAGTGCTTGCGGTGGAGGCCGCGGTGCAGAGTCCGACCCAAGCAATGATGCTAGCGGGTCGTCCGAGTCCACAGGCTTCGACGCAGGCGCAACCATTGGCGTCTCACTCCCATGGCTGGGCACCCAGAACTGGAAGGAAGCGGACACCATCTTCAAGACGGAGCTGGAGGCCGCGGGATACAACGCCGTCGTCCAGGCAGCGGATAATAAGGTTCCGCAGCAGCAACAGCAGATTGAAGCCATGATCGAGCAGGGCGCTAAGGTCCTGGTCGTAGGCCCAATCGACGGCACACAGCTTGGTTCGGTTCTTGAGAAGGCCCAGGCGGCTGGCGTGTACATCATCGGCTACGACCGCATGATTGAGAACACGGAAGCCGTCGACGGCGTCGTCCAGTTCGGCTCCATCCGCACCGGCGAGCTCCAGGGCCAGGCACTGCTCGACGGCCTCAAGGCTGAGAAGGGCGATGGCCCCTACAACATCGAACTGTTCGCAGGTGGTCCAGCCGATCCGAATGCCAAGCTGTTCTTCGACGGTGCAATGTCCGTGCTTCAGCCGAAGATCGACGACGGCACCCTCGTCGTCGTCTCTGGCCAGAAGGACTTCACGCAGGCCGCAACTCAAGATTGGGATAACGGTAAGGCCCAGTCCCGTATGGATTCGCTGCTTGCGGGTAACTACTCGGACAAGACCATCGACGGCGTCCTTTCACCCAATGACGGTATCGCTCGCGCTATTCTCACTTCCGCTTCACAGGCTGGTCAGCCTCAGCCGGTCGTTTCCGGACTGGATGCCGAGAACGAGTCCATCGTCTGGATCGCCCAGGGCAAGCAGTACTCCACCGTCGCTAAGCCCACGCAGGAACTCGTTGACGAGACGATGAAGATTATCGCTTCCCTGCAGGAGGGCAAGGGCATGCCCGAGCCCACCGAAACCGCAAGCAACGGCAAGAAGGACGTGGGTATCTACGCTCTTGAGCCAACCGTGGTGACCAAGTCCAACCTCGAAGAGGTCTTCGCCAACGATGCCGAGCGCATGAAGCTTATCGAGGACAACAAGTAAACGAATCGTTAGCGGTTCGGTCCCGTTGGGCGGGCACTTCCAGGTGCACCGCCCAACGTGGCATATAAGGAGATTGACATGCCTGAATACATATCCGACAACGCATTGTTCAACGATCCCGAACACTTGGAGTTCCTAGGACGCCAACGCAAAGGCCTCGTGGACTTCGTTGAACCCCACGTGTGTTCACCCGACGGCGGTTACACCTGGATCGGCGACGACGGCCTTCCGATCACCTCGAAAGGAAAGCAACTGTGGATTGGCGCCCGGATGATCCACGTGTTTTCCCTGGCGACGATGCTTGGCCGACCGCACGCCGACGACGTCGTCAACCACGGCCTCGACTTCTACGTGGATGGCGACGGTTACGATGCCAGCTACGGCGGTTGGTACACAATCGTGGGAGGCGATACTCCCAGTCAAGAAAAGGAACTCTACGGAACTGCACACATGTTGCTTGCGGGCAGTTCATCCACATTGGCGGGATTTGACCGAGGCCGTATTCTTCTCGACCGCGCCCTCGACCTTCTCGATACCCGCTACTGGGACGAGAGCATCGGCCGCGCACGCGAGAGCTATGACCGCACCTTTACCCATCTGGACGATTATCGCGGCCAGAATGCCAACATGCATTTGACCGAAGCCTTCCTTGCAGCTTACGAGGCTACCGGTGACGAGAAGCTCCTCCAGCGTGCCGTGAGCATCGCCCGCTTCATTGCCGGACGCGCTGTACTCACCGAGGGCGAGGCACCGTGGCGCCTTCCCGAACATTTCGATTCCAGCTGGACGCCGTTGTGGGATTACAACTTGGACGACAAGCGCCACGCCTTCCGACCCTACGGTACCCAAGTGGGCCACTGGCTCGAATGGGCCAAACTGTGCATCCAGATGCACGATCTCGGCGCGGACGAGCCCTGGCTTATACCCACCGCCGAGCTCCTGTTCCGCAAGGGTATCGAGGAGGGGTGGGCACCCACCGGCGGCTTCTACTACACGCTCGACTGGGACGGACAGCCAATTGTCTCGGACAAGTTCTTCTGGAGCACCGCGGAG
This sequence comes from Actinomycetaceae bacterium, assembly GCA_039812645.1. Taxonomy (GTDB): domain Bacteria; phylum Actinomycetota; class Actinomycetes; order Actinomycetales; family Actinomycetaceae; genus Ancrocorticia. Next base: position 694 of record JBDIAV010000011.1, on the reverse strand, counting down.
GCCGTGGGAGCGGCGAAGCTCTTGTGGGATGCCACCGAGGATCCCTACTACGCGCGGTGGTATCGCACGATCTGGAACTTCGCACGGGAACATTTCGTCTCACCCGATTTAGGAACATGGCAGCACGAGCTCGACGACGACAACCGGCCTACATCCATCACCTGGCAGGGTCGGCCGGATGCTTACCACGTCTACCAAGCCACTCTCTATCCACTTCTTCCCCGAGGAAAGGGCGTGGCTCGCTGGGCCGCTGACACCACGGAACCGTACGTCAGTTAGGAACCGTGTGAGGGACACCCACAGGTGGGCCACCGGAGGTATCGCCATCGTGCGAGAACTAGAACTTCCGGCGGCCCACTCTCGTCTAGGAAGTTCCAATCCGCCGTCGCTGCGCCGTCGTCGTTCTCACTCGCTCCTGTTACCTACTCGGTCCCGTTACCCACCCAGTCCTGTTACCTACTCATTCACCAAAACCTACGGTGTGGTAAGAATCAGGCCGTTTGGACTCCACTCGGTCCACCAGGTGCGATAGAGTCAGCCAAGGATGCGCGACCCATCTGTTCTTCCGCGCAACGTAAGAATTCACGAGAGGCTGGAAACCCGTAGATGAACGCGAACGAACGCCGAGTCTCCTTCACCCCCGGGAAAATCTCCATCACCGAGGAGATGAATATTCCGTGGGTCTTCCGCAATG
>JBDIAV010000010.1:0-65516 GCA_039812645.1 Actinomycetaceae bacterium | reverse complement strand
TCCTCGCGGAAGCCGCCACGACGGTCATCACGATGACCACCACGGCGATCATCACGCCCACGCCCGCCGAAGCGATCGCGGTCACCGTGACGATCACGATCGCCATCGCGGAAGCCGCCACCAAAGCGGTCGTTGCGGCGATCCTCGCGGTAGCGGCGATCGCGGTCACCGATGTTCTTCTTGCGACCAGCCTGGTCGTAGCCACCGGAACGGAAGCCGCGACGCTCTTCGTGGTCGCGTCCACGCCGCTCGCCGCCGGCGCCCGGACCCGAATCCTCAGAAATACGCAGCTCGCGGCCCGAGACGCGCGCCTCGGAAATACGCTGACGCGTCTCCGAAGAGAGCGGCACGCCGATCTCGATGAGGGAGAAGGTGGGGTAGATATCGATCTGACCGAGGTCAGATCCACGCAGGCCACCCTCGTGGGTCAGTGCGCCAACGATGGCGCCGGGCTTGACGCGATCCTTGTGTCCAACCTCCACGCGGTAGCGGGTAGAGCCTTCGAGGCGGGTGCGGGGCTTGCGCTCACGGCGCTCTCCCCGATCATCACGGTCGCGGCCGCGGCGGTCAGAACGCTCGTCCATGTCCACGGTCAGCTTGTCCGGCTCTTCACCGCGCACGGGGCCCGGGTCACGAACACCGAGTGCCAGCAGCGACACGATGAGATCCTCACGCGACATCGGGTTCTCCGAGGCTGCCGACTCCAGATCGAAAGCTTCGACCAGTTCGCGGTACACACCCAGGCGGCCGTTCTCGAAACGAACGCGGGCGCGCCCAATAAGCTTCTCGGCGCGTAGCTTGGAGACCTCGGCCGGGGTAGGAAGCTCAACCTGCTCCATGCGGGAGTTGGTCTGCTTCTCGATGCGGCGGAGACGGGCACGTTCCTTGGGGGTGACGAAGGTGAGCGACTCACCGGCGCGGCCAGCGCGGCCGGTACGACCGATACGGTGCACGTAGGTGTCGGTTTCGCGCGGAACGTCGAAGTTGACGACGAGGCCGATACGCTCCACGTCGAGGCCGCGGGCGGCAACGTCGGTGGCAACGAGAACGTCGAGCGAGCCATCCTTGAGACGCTGCACCAGCTTCTCACGGTCGCGCTGGGCGACATCGCCGGAGAGGGCTGCGGTAGCCACGCCACGGGTACCCAGCTCAATGGCGAGATCCTCGGCGGTGGCGCGGGTGCGGACGAACACCAGGGCGGCGTCGGCCTCTGAGACGGCGAGCACGCGGGCGAGGGCGCCAATCTTGTGACGTTCGGGAACCACGGCGAAGGTCTGGTGCACGGTGGAAACGGTGGACGCAGGACGCGAGATCGTCACGTTCTTCGGGTTGTTCATGTGCTGGTCAGCCACGCGGCGAATCGCCGGGGGCATCGTCGCGGAGAAGAGTGCGGAAATGCGCTCGTCAGGCAGATCGGAGGCGATCTTCTCGACGTCGTCGGCAAATCCCATGCGCAGCATCTCGTCGGCCTCGTCCAGCACGAAGTACTTGACGTGCTCCAGGCGCAGCGCGCCGCGCTCCATGAGATCCATGATGCGGCCGGGGGTGCCCACAACTACCTGGGCGCCGTTTTCGAGGGCCCGCAGCTGCGGTACGTAGGAGGAGCCACCGTACACGGCAACCACGTTGAGGTTGCGCGAATGAGCGGCGAAGTTGTCAATGGCCTCGGCGCCCTGCATCGCGAGTTCGCGGGTGGGGGCGAGAACGAGGGCCTGCACCTTGCGGGCTTCCGGATCAACATGGGCGAGCAGTGGAAGGCCGAACGCGGCGGTCTTGCCGGTACCGGTCTGGGCCACGCCCACGACGTCGCTACCGGACATGAGCAGCGGAATCGCCTTGGCCTGGACGGCGGTGGGGTGCACGAAACCCATGTCGGTGACGGCCTGGAGGAGGTCCTCGGGCAGGCTGAGGTCAGCGAAGGTGAGATCTGTGGAGTTGACGTCGTCGTTCTTGGGAGCCTCGGTTGCCTTGTCTGCGGCAGTTGCCTTCGGCGCTTCGGCCGTGGCGGGAGCTTCAACAGCCTGGGGTGCGGCGGTTTCGGCGGTTGCGGTGGTGTTCTCCACCTCAGCGGACACAGTGGTGTCAGTCATTAAGCTTCTTTCGATTGAAGAGCAGTGGGCCAGCGCGCGCCACACGAAGATCCGAGCTGGTGCTCGGCGAGCAAGGATATGACCTTGCCCGGTCGCTGGGAGTCTTGATCCCACGATTGCGCGCCTGCCGTACACTCATTCATCAAGAAAGACCGTCGAGAGATGACGACCTCTCGACGCAATCTTCAAACACACACGGCAGAAAGCTGGGGGCGCTAGATGCGCCTCGAAAAGCTTAGTGGTTGCGGCACGCACAATGTAATAGCAGCGGCGGTGAGATGCCCGACAGTGCTCGGCGCCACGTTCGCGCGTCGCTTCTTACGATGCGTAAGACTTCTCCATCTGCGATTCCTCGTGAGAACCGGGATGGGGCTGAACGCGACGGCTCACGACTAGCGCCCCCACCATAGCAAGGGACATAACACTAATCGCGCCAGCGAACGCCTCCGACTGCGCGGGAAGAATGACCGCGTAAACGATTCCGGCGACGGCGACAGCCACCGCGCCTCCGAGCGTGTCCGCCATTTGTAACGACGACGACGTCCGTCCCTGATTTTCCGGCGCGGACATGGAGAGGCCGTGCACGGTCATGGCGGGGTAAACAAAGCCAATGCCGAGGCCCGCAATGGTCCATCCGACGATAACGATGAGGCCAGGAAGGCTGGAGAAGGCACCGAGGATGGTTGCTGTCACTCCCACTAGCTGCACGGTTGCTCCCACAACTGGGATGCGACGGCGCCATTCAGGACTCATGATCCGGCCTTGTACCGCTGATCCAAGTGCCCAGGTGATGGATCCGACGGTCAGGACCATGCCCGCCTGGAAGGGATCCCAATCGTGGATTTCCTGGAGCATGAGAGGCAGGAATGCCTCGACGCCGAGGAAGGCGCCGTTGACAAGACCACGGAATAGTACGGTGGAGGCGAGGCCGCGCCGGGAGATAAAAGTGCCCGGTGGCAGCAGCGGCTTCATAAAAACGAAGGTAAGTACCGCGCTGCCAGCGATGAGCGCGTAGACTCTCGGGCCAAAGTCTGCCGAGTCGACGCCGGACATCACCTGAAGCAGCGCCACAAAAATACCCGCGCCGAAAGCACAGAAGATGGTCGTCTTGATGTGGTGTGGAGCGGAAGCGCTCACCCGGTGGGGCACCTTACCCATAACGCGGATAAAAAGCGGGAGCGCTGCTAGGAGGATGACCGGTACCACGCCAAAAACGATCCGCCAGGTCATGTGTTGCACGATGAAACCGGCAATTGCAGGCCCAATGAGAGCGGGGAGTACCCATGCGGCAGCGAAAGCAGCGAAGAAGGCCGGTTGCCGTATGGGATGCACGTTGTTGCCGATGAGGGTGTAAAGCGGCACCACACAGAGTCCGCCACCGAGCCCCTGAATGGCACGCCCTAGCACAAACACATACATGTTGGGAGCGAAAGTGCACAGTGCCAACCCAAGAACAAATCCAATAATTCCAGTGAAGAGGCAGGACTTGGGGCTGCGATGGTCGGACCATGGCCCGGCAAGTGCGGTGGTCATGAGCTGCGTCGCCATCACCACGCCCATGCCTAGCGCGTAGAGGTTTTCTCCCTCGAGCGCCCTAACCACGGTAGGCATGGCTGTTGCCACCGCCAGTGTCTCAAAAGCAATGAGAGAAATGAGACCCACGGAGAGCCACTTGAGCAGGCGCTCGTTAGTGGGGGAGAGAAACTCCCGTTCGTTGGTGCTCACTGGGGCCTCCGCTACTGGTGGGTCGACAATACATAAGACAGGACGACGTCGTCGTTAGCACATCTTGGCAGATCGGCCGATATTTGTCCTGCCCGCCTCCGTGGAACGTCTTGAAGGCCACACGTACGGATGGAAAGCGCTGGCCCGCGCCTGGAGTAGCATGAAGGAACGGTCGTCGCTCGTCTCGCGAGGGCCTGGAGCCCGCTCGTCTCGCGGGTGACTAGTAATACAACAGAAAGAGGAACAGCGTGCTTCGCACTCGAAACGCAGGTTCTTTGCGCGCTGCCGACATCGGCAGCACCGTGGTTTTGACCGGATGGGTTGATCGCCGCCGCGATCACGGAGGCATTGCCTTCATCGATTTGCGTGATGCCTCGGGTATCGCCCAGGTGACCATCCGCGAAGATGTAGCCCACGAGCTCCGCAATGAGTTCTGCATCCGTGTCACTGGAATTGTTCGCGAACGCCCCGAGGGCAATGCTAACGCCGCTCTCGCCACCGGCGAGATCGAAGTAGAAGCTGAGGATATTGAGGTTCTCAATTCCAGCGCTCCGCTTCCGTTCCAGGTATCTCAGCATGCCGAAGATGCTGGCCAGGTGAGCGAGGAAGTTCGCATCAAGTATCGCTACCTCGATCTGCGCCGCGCCCCTGAGCAGCACGCTATTCGCCTTCGTTCGAAGGTGTCGCAGGCCGCTCGCCGTGTTCTTGATGGCCACGATTTTGTAGAGATCGAGACCCCCACACTGACGCGTTCCACCCCTGAGGGTGCGCGCGATTTCCTCGTGCCAGCCCGTCTCAACCCGGGCACCTGGTATGCATTGCCGCAGTCGCCCCAGCTGTTCAAGCAGCTGCTCATGGTGGCCGGCATGGAGCGTTACTACCAGATCGCTCGCTGCTACCGTGACGAGGATTTCCGTGCCGATCGCCAGCCTGAGTTCACTCAGCTGGACGTCGAAATGTCCTTCGTGGACCAGGACGATGTCATGGCCGTCTCCGAGGATATTCTTCGTGAGGTATGGGGCCTCATCGGCTACAAGCTCGAGACTCCGATCCCGCGCATCACCTATAAGGATGCGATGGAGCGTTTTGGTTCGGACAAGCCCGATCTGCGTTTCGGCTACGAGCTGGTGGATCTTACCGAGTACTTTGCCAACACCCCGTTCCGCGTGTTCCAGCAGGAGTACGTGGGCGCCGTCGTGATGCCCGGTGGTGGTTCGCAGCCCCGTCGCACCTTCGACAAGTGGCAGGAGTGGGCCCGCGCCCGCGGTGCTAAGGGTCTTGCCTACGTGACCATCGCCGAAGACGGCACCCTTGGCGGCCCCGTCTCGAAGAACATTTCCGAGGATGAGCGCGCCGGACTTGCCGAGATCACCGGTGCCAAGCCCGGCGACTGCATCTTCTTTGGTGCGGGCGAGCCCACCGCCTCCCGTGAGCTGTTGGGCGCCGCGCGCCTGGAGATCGGCAAGCGCTGTGGCCTCATCGATCCCGATGCCTGGGCCTTCACCTGGGTTGTCGACGCCCCGCTCTTCAAGCCCTCCGGCGCAGCCGTGGCCGAGGGTGACGTGGCACTGGGCCACTCCGCCTGGACCGCCGTGCACCATGCCTTCACCTCGCCGAAGCCCGAGTGCTTGGATAACTTCGATACCGATCCGGGCAACGCTCTCGCCTACGCGTACGACATCGTGTGCAACGGCAACGAGATTGGTGGCGGTTCCATTCGTATCCACCGCCGCGACATCCAGGAGCGCGTCTTCAAGGTCATGGGCCTGTCTCAGGAAGAGGCTCAGGAGAAGTTTGGTTTCTTGCTCGGTGCCTTCCAGTACGGCGCCCCGCCACACGGCGGAATCGCCTTCGGCTGGGACCGCATCGTGGCTCTGCTGACCAAGGCTCCGTCGATCCGCGACGTCATCGCCTTCCCGAAGATCGGCAACGGTTGGGATCCGCTCACGGACGCCCCGGCTGCCATCACCCCGGAGCAGCGCAAGGAGGCTGGCGTGGACGCCAAGCCGAAGAAGAAGGTCGACGACGGCGCCGCTGACGCCCCGTCCGAGGACGCTTCGGCTAAGTAGCTTCTCGCTAAGTATTCACAGGGGCCCTGCCGGTTCGCCGGCAGGGCCCCTGTGTGCTCGCTGCGAGTGGTGCCCACACATACGCAAACCATGTCGGAGCATCCAATTAGACTAGACCCATGGATCTCTTCGAAAGCATGAGTACCGACGAGTCAGGTGTCCCCACAGGAGAATTCGGCCCGCTGGCGGTCCGCATGCGCCCTCGTACCTTGGACGAGGTGGTAGGCCAAGACCATATTTTGGGGCCTGGTTCGCCAATGCGGCGGCTGATGGATCCGGAAGGTTCGCGGCCGTCGTCGGTGTTCCTCTGGGGTCCTCCAGGCACCGGGAAAACAACTCTCGCCTATCTCATCGCGCGGGCAGGGGAGCGTTACTTCGAGGAGGTCTCAGCCGTCTCAGCCGGGGTCAAGGAGGTGCGCGCAGTCATCGCCACCGCCAAGCATCGTCTCAATTCGTCAGGTAAAGAGACGGTGTTGTTCATTGACGAGGTGCACCGCTTCAACAAGGCGCAGCAGGATGCGTTGCTGCCCGCGGTAGAAAACGGATGGGTGACGCTCATTGCCGCCACCACTGAGAACCCGGCGTTCTCAGTGGTCTCACCGCTGCTCTCGCGCTCGCTCCTTATTACGCTGCGAGGACTGAGCGACGAAGATATTGAAACCCTCGTGGATCGCGCTCTTGTGGATGAACGTGGGCTTGCGGGCACGTACGAGATTGAGGAGAACGCCAAAGAGAACCTCATCAGGATTGCCGGGCGTGATGGGCGACGATCACTCACCCTGCTGGAGGCGGCGGCGGATGGTGCGCGGCTTCGTGGCACACACACTATTGAACTAGTCGATGTCTCGCAGGCAGCCGATGGCGCCACGGTGCGCTATGACAGGGCTGGGGATCAGCACTATGACGTCATCTCGGCCTTTATCAAGTCGATTCGTGGCTCCAATGTCGATGCTGCGATGCACTACTTGGCACGAATGCTAGAGGCGGGGGAGGATCCCCGTTTCATTGCCCGGCGCCTCATGATCTCTGCCGCTGAAGATATCGGCATGGCCGATCCATCGGCGTTACAAACCGCCACCGCGGCTGCCCAAGCGGTAGCGCTCATCGGCATGCCGGAGGGGCGCATCATCCTCGCCGAAGCCGTCGTTCATCTCGCCACCGCACCGAAGTCCAATCGCGCCTACTTGGCTCTCGATGCTGCTATTGCCGATGTGCGGGCGGGCAAGCTCGCCCCGGTCCCACTACAACTGCGTAACGATGATTTTCGTGGCGCCAAGGACCTCGGCTATAAGGAAGGCTATAAGTACGCTCACGACTTCCCCGAAGGTGTTGCCACGATGGAGTTTATGCCGGAGGGCCTGGAGGGAACCCATTATTATGAGCCCACGGGGCGCGGGTTCGAAGCAAAGATCACACCGAGGCTCGCACACATCCGTTCTCTCTTACAGGGCGGGCCTGATAGTCTTGGCTAGTTGTCCACTCGGGCAATGTAGTTATCCATATGAGCAGCGTCGATGGTCACAAAACCACAGTCGATGTTCATATGGGCAGCACGATCCTGGGGCCTTAGCCGTTTGAGTTGGCCCCGCAATCCTTTCCGGATTGCGCACAGATTTCGACAGGAGACTTAATGTCTGCAAGCAACCGTAACCGTAAGCAGGTGCGTCAGTCGCGCGCCCTCGGTCTGGCTCTGACCCCCAAGGCTGAGCGCTACATGCAGCGCCGTCCTTACCGTCCGGGTGAGCATGGCCGTGGCCGCACCAAGGACTCCGATTACTCGGTTCGTCTCAAGGAAAAGCAGCGTCTGCGCGCTCAGTACGGTATTCGCGAGGCACAGATGCGCCGCGTGTGGGAAGAGGCTCGTCGTGCAGACGGCCTCGCCGGTGAGAACCTGGTTGAGCTGCTCGAGATGCGTCTTGACGCCCTGGTGCTGCGCGCTGGTTTCGCCCGCACCACCGCCCAGGCCCGTCAGATCGTCGTGCACCGTCACATTCTCGTTGACGGCCGCATCGTTGATCGCCCGTCCTTCCGCGTGAAGCCCGGTCAGGTTGTTCAGGTCAAGGCCCGTTCGCAGGCTGGCCCGAGCTTCCTCATGGCTGCGCAGGGAGTGCACCGCGATGTCCTGCCCAAGGTCCCGGAGTACCTGGACGTTGAGCTGGAGAAGCTGAAGTTCACGCTGGTTCGTCGCCCCAAGCGCGTCGAGGTTCCAGTGACCTGTGACGTCCAGATGGTCGTCGAGCACTACTCACGCTAATTGGCGTCGAGAACGCGCCCTGCGGGGCGCGTTCTTGCTATATGGAGGAAATTGTGGAGATTACGCTCGGTGGAATTGCGGCGATCATTGCCGCACTCGCTTTCGTTGCCCTTGTTATTGCTCTTATTCGTCCCATCGGCAAGCTTGCCGGAGTTGTCGATCGACTCGCAGATGCCGTGACCGAATTGACTGAGCACACCCTGCCCGCGATCGATGAAGCCGCTAAGACGGTTCGCGACGCCAACAGCCAGATTGCGCATATTGATACGATCACGTCCGCAGCAGCCCGTACCAGCGAGGACATCTCCGCGATGACCACGCTGATCGCCTCCACGGTGGCGGCACCTATCCTTGCAGCACGTCGCGGCGTGGACAAGGTAAAATCTGCATTCGGTAAAAGCACGACGTTTGAGGACTGAGGAAATACATGCGCACCGCTGAGATTCGCCAGCGCTGGCTCGACTACTTCGAGAAGAATGACCATCACATCGCCCCGTCGGTGCCCTTGGTCTCGCCCGACCCGTCGATCCTGTTCACCATTGCCGGAATGGTGCCGTTCATTCCCTACATTGTGGGAACTGAGCCCGCTCCTTACCCGCGTGTTGCTTCGGTTCAGAAGTGCATCCGCACCAACGATATCGAGAACGTCGGCAAGACCACCCGTCACGGAACCTTCTTCCAGATGTGCGGCAACTTCTCCTTCGGGGATTACTTTAAGGAGGGTGCGATTGACCTGGCCTGGGGCCTGCTCACATCGCCCCAGTCCGAGGGTGGTTACGGCCTTGATGGCGATCGTATCTGGGTCACCATTTGGGAGAACGACGACGTCAGCTACGACTCGTGGACGAAGACCATCGGACTTGATCCCAAGCACGTTGTCAAGCTGACCCGCGAGGAGATCTTCTGGTCCACCGGTCAGCCCGGTCCCGCTGGCCCCTGCGCCGAGATCCACTACGACCGCGGCCCGGATTTTGGCCCCGAGGCCATTGGCGGCACGGTTGATCCGGGTGGCGACCGCTACCTGGAAATCTGGAACCTGGTGTTTGACCAGTACCTACGTGGTGAGGGCGAGGGAAAGAACTACCCGCTGCTCGGCGATCTGGATCAGACTGCCATTGATACCGGCGCCGGTCTTGAGCGCATCGCCTTCCTGCTGCAGGACAAGGCGAACATGTACGAGACGGACCAGGTCTTCCCTGTCATTACCGCCACCGAGCAGATCACCGGCAAGGCTTACGGCCGCGGCGGTAACGACGACGTTTTGATGCGTGTCATCGCGGACCACATCCGCTCCTCAATGATGCTTATCGGCGACGGCGTCCGCCCCGGCAACGATGGCCGCGGTTACGTGCTGCGTCGACTGCTGCGCCGCGCCGTCCGTTCCGTGCGTCTCCTTGGTGTTGACGACGTCGTCGTCCCCACCCTGGTGACCGCCTCTAAGGACGCGATGAAGGAGTCCTATCCCGAGTTGGACAAGGGTTTCGATCAGATTCTGCAGGTTGCCAGTGCCGAGGAAGAGGCATTCCGCCGCACCCTCACCGCGGGTACCCAGATCTTTGATCTTGCCGTAGACCGCGCCAAGACTGGCGTACTGTCTGGCAATGATGCCTTCACCCTTCATGACACCTACGGCTTCCCGATCGACCTCACCCTGGAAATGGCAGAGGAAAAGGGCATCAAGGTGGACGAGAAGGGCTTCCGCGATCTCATGCAGGAGCAGAAGGATCGCGCTCGTGCCGATGCTCAGGCCAAGAAGACTGGCCACGTTGATGCTCACGTCTACCATGAGATTCTCGGCGAAGCGGGCGAGACCCGCTTCCTCGGATACAACGAGAATGCCTCTGAGGCTACCGTCGTAGCGCTGCTGCAGAACGGCCAGCCCGTTCCTGCGGTGACCGAACCTGGCGAAGTGGATGTCATCCTCAACCAGACTCCGTTCTGGGCTGAGCAGGGCGGACAGCTCGCCGATCACGGCACCATCAGCATCGAGGGTGGTGGCTTCGTGGACGTCTTCGATGTCCAGATGCCGATTAAGGGACTGCATCTTCATCGTGGCACACTCACTGAAGGCACGATTGCTCTTGGTGACAAGGTCTCCGCGTCGATTGACGTTACCCGCCGTATCAATATTGCCCGAGCTCATACCTCGACGCATATGGTGCATAAGGCGCTGCATGAGTTCCTTGGCGAGCAGGCCACGCAGGCAGGTTCGGAAAATGCTCCGTCACGTATGCGCTTTGACTTCCGCCATGGTTCGAGTGTTCCGGCCCCCGTTCTCAATGATATTGAGGCCCGTGTTAACGAGCGTCTGCAGGAGAACCTTGAGGTCACGGACCAGATCATGGACATTGACGATGCCCGCAAGGCAGGCGCGATGGCCCTGTTCGGTGAGAAGTACGGGCGCCAGGTGCGCGTCGTCTCCATCGGCGGGGATTGGTCGAAGGAACTCTGCGCGGGAACGCATGTGCATGAGACCGGAGAAATCGGGCTCGTGAGTGTTCTGGGCGAGGCCTCTATCGGCTCCGGTGTGCGCCGTATCGACGCCCTCGTGGGTGAAGGTGCGTACGAGCAGGGTGCCAAGGAGCGTGCCCTCGTCTCGCAGATCTCCACCATGGTAGGCGCCCGTGCCGAGGAGCTTCCGGAGCGTATTGATACTATTCTCGGACGCCTCAAGGCCGCCGAGAAGGAGATCGCTAACCTGCGTCGTGAGCGTTTGGCCGCCGGTGTTGACTCTATTCTCAAGAGCCGCCACCGTGTGGGTAACGTGGATGTTTATACCGCCAATCTCGGAGAGGTCTCGGGTGCGGACGATGTTCGGACCGTGGCTATCGACGTGCGTGGACGTCTTGCGGAAGGCGATGCCGCCGTCGTCGTCATCACGGGCGTGGCTAAGGACCGTCCCTCCATCGTGGTAGCGACCACGGCAGCGGGTCGCGATGCCGGAGTTAAGGCTGGAAAGCTCGTATCTGTCGCGGCGAAGACCCTCGGCGGAGGCGGAGGCGGCAAGGATGACCTTGCTCAGGGTGGCGGCGCAGACGCCACGAAGATCCCCGCCGCTGTTGCCGCAATCGAGGCAGAGCTGGCCTGATGAGGCGTGGCAAACGCCTGGGTGTGGATGTAGGCGAGGCTCGTGTTGGGGTTGCATCGTGTGATCCTGACGCGATCCTCGCCACTCCTGTCGTCACGCTCAAGCGGGGGCAGTCGGACCTTCGTAAGGTTGCCAAGATGGTGCGCGACGACGACATTATGGAAGTGATTGTCGGCCTACCGTTAAATATGGACGGTACGGAGGGCATTTCCGCACGTCATGCACGCGTCTGGGCAGGTAAGCTAGCCCGTAGGATTGCTCCGGTTTCCGTACGGCTCGTTGATGAACGGCTCTCGACGGTGGCGGCGCACGCCCAGTTGTCTGCCGCCGGCAGGGATTCGCGAACGCATCGACGTGTTGTGGACCAGGTTGCGGCAACCGTGATCCTTGACACTGCGCTGGAAATGGAACGCCGCAGGGACGAGGCCCCCGGTGAACTAGTTGCTCCCGAGCCGGAAAGGGAATCATGACTGATTTCTTTGACGAAGTCGCACCAGCGCAGCCACGTCAGACGAAAGAAGAAGCTGCACGCGCTCAAGCGGCAGCGCGTGCGCGTAAACGCAAACGGCGGATGAACTTCTTCCTCATATTCGTTGTGGTTGCCGCAATTGTTGGCGCACTTGTTATGGTGCTGCCGCAGTTCCTCGGTGAAAAAACCGTCAAAGACTATCCTGGCCCGGGCACGGGCAATGTCGTGGTGGAAATTCCCGACGGCGCGACAGGGCGCGATATGGGGCAGATTCTTCAAGAGAACGGCGTTGTTGCTACTGCTAATGCTTTCGCCGATGCTTTCCGGAAGGATCCTCGCGCCGCCAACATTCATTCTGGTTTTTACAATCTGCGCAAGGAGATGTCAGCCGCGGGCGCGATCTCTGCTCTTCTTGATCCCGCCTCGAAGGCGGATGAGAAAATGACCGTCCCCGAAGGATGGACCAAGGGGGAGGTCTTCGACAAGCTTGATAGTGCGCTGAAGCTGCCCGCCGGATCCTCGGAAGCAGCCGCCGCAAACGTGACGCTTCCACCCGAGGCGCAAGGGAACATTGAGGGCTGGCTTGCCCCCTTAACCTATGATTTCCCGCCGGATACCACGGCTGAAGAAGCGCTGACCACGATGGTTAACGAACGCGTCAGCCAGCTCAACGAACTCAAGATCGCACCCGAGAACTGGCAGAAAGACCTCATCAAAGCATCTATCCTTGAGCGCGAGGCTGTTAACCCAGACGACCTTCCAAAGGTTGCCCGCGTTATCGAGAATCGTCTGGCGGACACCGGTGAAGTGCAGGGTAAGCTCCAGATGGACTCGACCGTGCTCTATGGGCTTGGCCAGGTGGGGGGAGTTCCCACCACCGAGCAGCTCGAGACGGACACTCCCTATAACACCTACCTCCATGCGGGCCTTCCCCCCACTCCGATTGGGGCAGCCGGTATTGACACCCTGAAAGCTGTCGCGAATCCCGCCGATGGGAACTGGCTGTACTTCGTCACCGTCAATCTCGACACCGGGGAAACCAAGTTCACCGCGAACTATGACGAACACATGACCAACGTGGAGGAACTCAAGAAGTGGATCGCGGAAAACCGTTAGATCTTATTATCTGGGCAGGGGACGAAGGCACTCTCTCGTACAAGTTGCTCTCTGCTGGAACATCGGTGCACGTCAAGGCGCACCCGCTTCCGGCGATCCACCGTCCCGGCGCGTCCGCACTAGCTGCGGAGATGTCTGTTGCCCATCCTGCCGCGGTGGAGGCGTTGGAAGAGTTGGTGAACCAACGCCCAGACGGATGCGTGGGAATTGCCATCCCTCCGGGTTTGGCCGCGTTGCGAGTCGCAGCATTGGGTGATGGTCTTGCAAAGGCGGTGGGATGGGCGGATTCGCTCGCTTTTGCCGGTGGTCTTCCGGGTGCTTATGGTTTTCTCGCCCGCGTGGGCGGTATGGTTGCGGCGTTGCGCGAGCAGCTCGGAGAACAATACGTGAGTCTCCCGGCGTACATTGATACTCGCGGCCCTGAGGCGTGGGCGGCACTTGCTGCCCTCACCCAACTTCGGGTGAACGGCGTAGCGTCGGCGTCTGATGCGATGACTGGTGCGGTGGCACACCGGTTGGGTGTGGAGCTAGCGCGACTGCCAGCTTCCGGTGGCTCTGGCCCTCGGATCACATTCGACGACGACGGATTCATCGTAAGTTCCGCCGGACCTTCAGTTACACCGGTTCGGATTGGCTCCGAACTTATTGAACTGCACACGGTGGCAGCGCAGTTACGTTTGTTCACTTCCCGCGAGCCCGATATTGACGCCATGCGCGAGGTGCTCGGTTCTTAATCCACAGGGAGTGGAACAGAATTCTTTCGGTTCTGTGGAAAAAATCTGCAGCTTGTGCTGACACTCGTTAGTCTGCCGACATGGAACATGTCATGGTGGTACCTTTCTGGACTCGCAGGCGCTTACTGCGTGGTGCACTTACCCCGGCACAGGCGCTGTCATGTGGCGCGTGTGCCACAGCACTCTTGCTCTGGGCACGCCTGCTGTTCACCGAAACCAGTATTCCCATCGTCTTGAGCGGTGTTGTCATTGCTCCGCTCGCCGTGGCAGCATTTGTTGACTCTGTGTGCCATCTTTTACCCGACCCATTACTCCTGTTGGCCAGCCTTGCGGCCGTGCCGCCTCTCCTCTTTCTTGCAGCCAGCGGTGAATGGAGGGTGGTTACTCTCGCGTGTCTCACGTCCATGCTGGCATTGGGTGTTGGCCTCGCTCTCAGTTCCTCATTTTCCTTCGGTCGAGGAGATGCCAAGCTTCTTGCCGTTCTAGGAGTGTGGCTGGGCAACCCGGTTGACCTCCTTGCCGCTGTGATTATTGCGCTTGTTGGCGCGGGTAGCTATGCCGCTCTTTTGCTACTCCTGCGGCGAGCGACCCGCACTACTGCCCTCGCTCTTGGCCCCTGGCTAGTAAGCGGTGCGGCGGTATTTTGGGTGGTAGGAGCCTAAAACGTGAGTCGGTAGCAGTCCCATGCTGGGCGCCGTCGTCGTCCGCCAAAGACAGCGAGTACAGCAACCCGCACGCTGGACTGGTTTCGCTGAGTTGGCATCCGCGTGACACAATCGAATCCATGTTGCGTTGGAGTACTGCAGGAGAGTCACACGGGCAGGCCTTGATTGCCTTGATGGAAGGTGTGCCCGCCGGTTTGGAATTGACGTCGCAGGAGATCCGCGACGCCTTGGCCCGCAGACGGAAGGGGTACGGCCGTGGTTCCCGCCAGAAATGGGAGCAGGACGCGCTGACAATTCTTTCTGGCATGCGCCATGGACAGAGCATCGGTTCGCCGGTTGCACTCGAAATCGGCAATTCGGAATGGCCGAAGTGGGATGTTGTCATGTCCCCCGATCCCGTCGACCCTGACGCGCTAAAGATTGATGCCGGGACCGGTGACGAAAGGGAAGTGGCACGTAATCGCCCACTCACCCGCCCTCGACCCGGCCACGCGGACCTTGTGGGTATGAACAAGTACGGTTTCAACGATGCTCGTCCCGTCCTTGAGCGTGCCTCTGCCCGCGAAACCGCAGCGCGTGTAGCGCTCGGCGCGATCGCGGCCGCCATTAATGAGCAGGTTGCTGGCATTCGTATTATGTCGCGAGTGGTGTCGATCGGTTCGGCTATTGATACCTCCGCTCATTACCCGGAACCCGAGGACGCCGCTGCCCTTGATGCATCACCCGTGCGCTGCCTCGACGAGCAGGCCGCGGCCAGCATGATCGCGGCCGTGGATGCGGCGAAGAAGTCCGGTGACACCCTTGGCGGCGTGGTCGAGGTCCTCATCTATGGCGTTCCTCAGGGTCTCGGCACTTACGCCACCCCGCTTGGACGCCTTGATGCCAAGTTCGCAGCGGCACTGATGTCTATCCAATCCGTCAAGGGAGTGGAAGTAGGCGACGGTTTTGAAACCGCACGTCGTCCCGGTAGTGCGGCTCATGACGAGATTGTGCGCGAGGACGGCACCGTCCATCGGCTCACAAACCGTGCGGGCGGTATCGAAGGTGGTATGTCCAACGGCGAGCCGATTCGCCTGCGCGTAGCCTTCAAGCCTATTTCCACGGTTCCCCGCGCGCTGCGTACTATCGACACAGCCACCGGCGACGCCGCCACGGCGCTCCATCAGCGCAGCGACACCACCGCCGTGGTTCCTGGCGCCGTCGTCGCCGAAGCGATGGCCTCCCTTGTCGTGGCTGAAGCACTCACTGACAAGTTTGGTGGGGACTCCATTGCTCAGATGCGCGCGGCACTGGGCTCCTACCTTGATTCCATTCCGGAGGTACGCCGATGAGCGTTGTAGCAGTTTTCGTCGGGATGCCGGGCTCCGGCAAGACCACCGCCGGGCGCATCATGGCCCGTTCGCTCGATCTACCGTTCCGTGATTCTGATGCCCTCATCGAGGAGACCGAGGGGCGTACGATTCCGGAGATCTTCACCGACGACGGTGAATCTGGATTCCGGGTCATCGAAGCTCGTGTTATTCAGGACGCGTTGGAGAACTTTCACGGTGTCCTGTCACTTGGCGGGGGAGCTGTGCTGACGGAGTCAACGCGTCATGCGCTCAAGGATCATCCCGTGGTGCTGATCGACGTGGAAACGGATGAGTTGGTGCGCCGGGTCACGAAGTCGAAAACTGTGCGTCCACTGCTTGCGGGCGATCCCGCCGGGCGTATCACCGAGCTTAAAGCGCAGCGCGAGCCGCTGTACCGCGAGGTTGCCCGTCATACCGTGTCCTCGAGCGCTGAACCCGTTAGCCATGTGGTGCGCGCGGTTCTTGATGAACTCGGATTTACGGATATCCAGGTCAACACGGGAGCCGCTGAGTGAGCCTGCTCGTTCTTGTTGGACCTCCTGGTGCTCTCGTGGCGGAAACGGCCGGGGAGATTTCGCGTCGTCACGGTGTTCCCTTCGCGGATACCGACGCCGCTATTGAGCAGCTCGCGGGGGAGAGCACCGAACTTATTGCCGTCGAACGCTCCGAGGAGGAGTTGCGTCGCTTCGAGAGGGACGTGGCACTCGCCTTCCTCTCAGACGTCACGGCACAGGACGAACGTGTTCTCGCGCTCGGTTCAGGGAGTCTCGGTAATTCGCGAAGTGACGTGGAGTTTGCGCCGGTCCGTGCGCGCCTGGCGGAATTACTGGAGGCGGGCGCCGTCGTCGTCCATCTCACCGGTAATCTCGCTACGTTGGTTCATCGAACTGGGCTGGACGGGCCTCGACTCGCCGCGGTGGCGTCCCCACGTCGGATCTTCTTTACCCAGCTCTCGCAACGCACGCCGCTGTACACGGAGCTAGCGACGCAAACGATCGATACCTCCGGGATGGAACTGGCGGAGGTGACGGCCGTCGTTGTCGATACCTGGAAGGGTCCCCTGTCATCCGAAGGAAACAACGAAACTCCGCAAGATTAGGACACGTTTCATAGCGTCGCGCATGCAGGTCGGGTAGCAAAACACGGTATTCTATGAGACGGCTCAAAGGGTGGGATGCTTCTCAAGGCCCCATTCTCAAGACAAAAAGATTGGAATCTAGTGGCAACCACAAATGAGTTGAAGAACGGAATGGTTCTGCGCATCGAGGGTCAGCTCTGGAGCATCGTCGAGTTCCAGCACGTCAAGCCCGGCAAGGGACCGGCCTTCGTCCGCACCAAGATGAAGAACGTTCTCACCGGTAAGACGGTTGATCGTACGCTCAACGCCGGTGTCAAGGTTGAGACCGCCACCGTGGATCGCCGCGACATGCAGTACCTCTACAATGACGGCTCCGACTATATCTTCATGGATCTGTCCGATTACGAGCAGATCCCCGTGTCTCCCGAGATCATCGGTGATGCCGCCAACTTCCTCCTGGAAAATCAGGAAGTCGTTGTGGCCTCCAACGACGGTCGTGTGCTCTTCATCGAGTTGCCCGCCTCCGTGGTTCTTGAAGTTACCTACACTGAGCCGGGCCTCCAGGGCGATCGTTCCAACGCTGGTACCAAGCCCGCCACCGTCGAGACCGATCACGAGATCCAGGTCCCACTGTTCATTAACCAGGGCGATCGCGTCAAGGTTGATACCCGTACCGGCGCCTACCTCTCCCGCGTCACCGACTGATGGCCTATCGCGAAACCGGTCGCACGACTCAGCGTCACCGGGCCCTCGACGTTGTCTTCGAAGCGGATGAGCGCGGATTGCTCTATCCGGAAGACCTCTTGGATCTGTTGACCGAGCGTCGTTCGCTATCCACCGCGCAGGTTCCCATCGGGGAATTTGGCGTGAAGATCGTTGAGGCTTTCGCCGATGAGTCGTACAACGTTGACACCCTCATCGAAGCGGCCAGCGAAGATTGGTCCCTTGATCGCATGAACGTGGTGGACCGGACGATTCTTCGCCTGGGTACTACCGAGCTTCTTGTCATGGGTACTCCGCGCAGCGCGGTCGTGGCAGAGTGGGCACATTTGGCTCGCAAGCTCTCGACCGAGCGCTCTGTGGGTTTTGTCATGGGTGTTCTTAACAAGGTGGCAGACATTCGCGCCCGCGAGCTTGCTGCAAACGCCTCTGACCCTGTCGAAGCACGGCCGTCAGAAGCCACCGATGTTCCATCCGCCCTTGAGGCTGCGGAGCCTGTGGCCACAACAGATGGTCCGGTATCGTCAGAGATTGATGTCCTGGAACCAAGCGCTCCGGACTCGTCAACCGAATAAGTGTGAAGGTGCCGCGGGCTATGCCCGTGGCACCTTTCTATAACCGAATAATCATCGCTGAAGGTTAAGAGAAGGCGTGGAGGAGCTGCGGCTTACTCACAAGATCTCTGAAACAGCATCCTTTAATCACCGTCCCGTGAGGCGGGGAAGGAGTCTTTGTGGCAACCATTCTCGATTCCGAAGATATCGAGCGCTCGCTACGGCGAATAGCTCATGAGATCATCGAGCGCAATCGCGGCGCCGAAGATGTCATGCTTCTGGGTATTCCCACCCGTGGCGTGACCTTGGCTCACCGCCTCCAGAAGGCACTGGCCGAGGTCGGTGCCGATGTTCCCGTTGGTTCCTTAGACATCACCATGTATCGCGATGATCTGGCCGCCCAGCCCACGCGGGCTCCGCAACCCACGGTTATCCCAGAGTCCGGTATTGACCGTAAGAATGTCGTGTTAGTCGACGACGTCCTCTACTCCGGTCGCACCATCCGCTCCGCCCTCGAGGCGCTATCCGACATCGGCCGGCCCCGCACCGTGCAGCTTGCCGTCCTGATCGACCGCGGCCACCGTGAGGTTCCGATCCGTGCGGATTACGTTGGCAAGAACGTTCCCACCGCGCGCTCCGAGCGCGTCTGGGTGGGTCTCAGCGAGATCGATGGCACGGACTCCGTTCGTATTGAGGACGTTCCTTCCAAGGAGGCCACGGCATGAAACATCTCATCTCAACCGAAGACCTGAGCCGCGAGGACGCCCTCCTCCTCCTCGACACCGCCGAGTCAATGGCGGCTACGCAGGCCCGCACCATCAAGAAGCTGCCGGTACTGCGCGGTCGCACAGTCGCCACCCTTTTCTTTGAAGATTCAACCCGCACCCGTCTCTCTTTTGAGACGGCCGCCAAGCGCCTGTCTATGGACGTTATCTCCTTCTCGGCGAAGGGATCATCCGTCTCCAAGGGAGAGTCGCTCAAGGACACGGCGCAGACGATTCTGGCGATGGGCGCCGAGGCGTTCATCGTGCGTCACTCGGCCTCCGGGGCTCCGGCCCGCTTGGCCGAAGCTGGTTGGGTGGACGTTCCGATCCTCAATGCTGGCGACGGCAAGCACCAGCACCCCACGCAGGCTCTGTTGGACGCCTTTACCATGCGCCGCCACTTCCACACCGGCGCCAACGCGGCTGCTCCCGCTGGTTCGGACCTTGCAGGGCGCCACGTCGTCATCGTGGGCGATATTCTCCATTCGCGCGTGGCCCGCTCCAATGTGCAGCTGCTACACACCCTCGGTGCCAAGGTAACCCTCGTGGGTCCGCCCACCTTGCTGCCCGTTGGCATGGACGGGTGGACGTGCGATGTCTCCTATAATCTGGACGAAGTGCTCGCCACGAAGCCGGACGCTCTCATGATGTTGCGCGTGCAGCGCGAGCGCATGAGCCACGCGGGAGGCGGATTCTTCCCGTCGCCGCTGGAATACCACCGTGCCTTCGGCCTTGATGCC
This sequence comes from Actinomycetaceae bacterium, assembly GCA_039812645.1. Classification (GTDB taxonomy): domain Bacteria; phylum Actinomycetota; class Actinomycetes; order Actinomycetales; family Actinomycetaceae; genus Ancrocorticia. The sequence continues at coordinate 46,098 of JBDIAV010000010.1, read as the reverse complement.
GAGCGTATGGCAGTGCTGGGCTCAGATGCTCTCATTATGCATCCCGGCCCGATGAACCGTGGTTTAGAGATCACTGCGGAGGCCGCTGACTCCGCACAGTCCGTCATTGTTGAACAGGTGGCCAACGGAGTTTCCGTGCGCATGGCCGCTCTCTACCTTTTGTTGGCGCACGGCGAGGAGATTGCATCATGAGTGAATACATCATCCGGGGAGCGAACCTCCTTGGCGAGCAGGTCGTCGATATCCATGTGTCCGGCGGCATCGTCAAGGCGGTGGGGGAGAACCTCGCCGCTCCCGGCGCCACCGAGGTGAACGCCGAGGGCCTTATTGCCCTTCCGGGTCTTGTGGATCCGCACACCCACCTGCGTGAGCCCGGCCGCGAGGCAGCAGAGACTGTTCATACCGGCTCCCAGGCCGCCGCCGCAGGTGGCTACACCTGCGTTAACGCGATGGCTAACACCTCGCCGACGCAGGACAACGCCGGTGTGGTGGAGCAGGTTCTCAACATGGGTGTGGAGGCAGGGTACGTGCACGTGGCTCCCGTCGGTGCGGTGTCCAAGGATCTCGCCGGTCAGCACCTGGCGGAACTAGGTGCGATGGCTGAGTCGGCTGCCCGTGTCCGCTACTTCTCCGACGACGGCGCGTGCGTATCCGATCCTGTTCTCATGCGCCGCGCACTCGAATACGTCAAGGCGTTCGATGGCGTCATTGCTCAGCATGCCCAGGATCCCCGCCTCACCGAAGGTGCCCAGATGCACGAGGGTGACATTTCGGCGGAACTCGGGCTGGTGGGCTGGCCCGCAGTGGCCGAAGAAGCTATCGTGGCGCGTGATTGTCTGCTCGCCCAGCACGTGGGTTCGCGAGTGCATATCCTACACCTGTCGACCCGCGGCTCGGTTGACCTAGTCCGCTGGGCCAAGCAGAACGGCATGCCGGTGACCGCGGAGGCCACCCCGCACCACCTCAGCCTCGACCATTCTGAGGCACGCTCCTACGATCCACGCTTCAAGGTCAACCCCCCACTGCGCACCCGCGATGATATCGAGGCACTCCGCGAAGGCGTTGCTGACGGCACCATTGACGTCATCGGCACGGACCACGCCCCGCACCCCACCGAGGATAAAGACTGCGAGTGGGATTGCGGCGCCAACGGCATGATCGGCTTGGAAACCGCGCTGTCGATCGTTCAGGAGTCCCTGGTGGATAGCGGGCTGGTGAGTTGGGCTGACGTCGCTCGACTCATGAGCTACGAGCCTGCCAAGCTGTGCCAGAACGAGGGCCAAGGCCGTCCAATCGCTGCGGGAGAACCCGCGAACATTTGCCTTTACGACCCCGCAACCAGCCGTGTTATCTACGGTGAGGAACAGTACTCGAAGTCTTGCAACACGCCGTGGGAGGGACGCGAGATTCCCGGACGCGTGCAGTACACCTTCTACAAGGGTGTGCCCACCCTGTGGGAGGGCATGTTGCGTACGACCGAGCAAGTTTTGGCATCTCATAAGGAAGTTGCCGAAGGAACAGGAGACGCTCTGTGACATCATTCCTAGATCGCGAGCCAGCCGTCATCGTTTTGGAGGACGGCACCTCATTCGTGGGTTACGCCTATGGCAGCCGCGGACGAGCGCTCGGTGAGATTGTTTTCTCCACCGGTATGACCGGCTATCAGGAGACCTTCACCGATCCGTCTTACCATCGCCAGATTATTGTCATGACGGCGCCCCATATTGGTAACACCGGTGTCAATCACGAAGATCCGGAGTCGGATCGTATATGGGCCGCGGGTGTCGTGGTCCGAGATCCCGCCCGTCGCGCCTCCAACTGGCGCTCCACCGGCGAGCTGGAAGATGACCTCATTGCTCAGCAGATCGTCGGTATCAGTGATATCGATACCCGCGCGTTAACCCGTCACCTGCGGGACCGTGGCGTGATGCGCGCCGGCATCTTCTCCGGTTCGGCCCTGCCAGATGGCGCCGCTCAGAAGAACCCGGCGGCGCTCCAGGTACTCAGGGAAATCGTGGCGGATGAGCCGCTCATGGCTGGAGCCAACCTCGCCCGCGAGGTGTCCACCTCTACGAGCTACGTTGTGGAGCCGGAAGGCGAAGCGAAGGTCACCGTTGTCGCCGTCGATCTTGGAATCAAGGCGCGCACACCGCAACAATTGGCTGCTCGCGGAGCTCGCGTCGTCGTCGTTCCACAGAGCGTTACTATGGCACAGATTGAGGAGATCGCGCCCGATGGCGTCTTCTTCTCCAACGGCCCCGGCGATCCGGAAGCGGCCACGGAGGAAGTAGATTTGCTGCGCTCGGTCCTCGACGCTGGCTACCCGTTCTTCGGTATCTGCTTCGGCAACCAGCTGCTTGGTCGAGCCCTTGGCTACGGCACCTACAAGCTGGACTACGGCCACCGCGGTGTCAACCAACCGGTCCTTGACCGTTCCACCGGCAAGGTGGAGATCACCGCGCACAACCACGGTTTCGCCGTGGACGCGCCGATTGCTGAGCCGTCGCTCGCCCCGTTTGCAGGGGGCAAGTACGGCCACGTCGAGGTCTCACATATCGGTTTGAACGACGACGTCGTGGAGGGCCTACGCTGCCTGGATATCCCGGCCTTCTCCGTTCAGTACCATCCCGAGGCTGCCGCTGGTCCACATGATGCCAGCTATCTCTTTGACCGCTTTATCGACCTCATGGTCGCACGGAAGGACGCTCGCTGATGCCACGTCGCGAAGATATCAAGTCGGTCCTCGTCATCGGCTCCGGTCCCATCGTCATCGGCCAGGCTTGCGAGTTCGATTACTCGGGCACCCAGGCCTGCAAGATTCTCAAGGAGGAGGGCCTACGGGTCATCCTCGTCAACTCCAACCCGGCCACCATCATGACGGACCCGGAGATGGCGGACGCCACCTACGTTGAGCCGATTACTCCCGAGGTGGTCGAGCAGGTTATCGCCAAGGAGCGCCCGGACGCACTGCTGCCCACCCTCGGTGGCCAGACGGCGCTTAACACCGCCATGGCACTTGTGGAGAACGGCGTCCTGGACAAGTACGGCGTGGAGCTCATCGGCGCCCGCGCGGAGGCCATCACCAAGGGTGAGGACCGCGACGAGTTTAAGAAGGTTGTCGATAAGTGCGGCGCCGAATCGGCTCGTTCATTTATCTGCCACACCATGGACGATTGCCATGCGGCGGCAGCTGAACTGGGCTATCCGCTGGTGGTGCGTCCCTCCTTCACCATGGGCGGCCTTGGCTCTGGCTTCGCCTACACTCCTTCCGATCTGGAGCGCATTGCGGGCCAGGGGCTGCATTATTCCGCCACCACCGAGGTGCTGCTGGAGGAGTCCATTCTCGGCTGGAAAGAATACGAGTTGGAGATCATGCGCGACCAGGCGGACAACGTCGTCGTCGTATGTTCCATTGAAAACGTGGATCCTGTGGGTGTCCACACTGGCGATTCCATCACCGTGGCGCCCGCGCTGACGCTGACGGACCGTGAGTTCCAGAAACTGCGTGATATCGGCATCGCGATCATTCGCGAGGTCGGCGTGGACACCGGTGGCTGCAACATTCAGTTCGCTGTGGATCCCGCTACCGGGCGCGTCATTGTCATCGAGATGAACCCACGCGTGTCGCGCTCCTCGGCGCTGGCGTCCAAGGCCACAGGTTTCCCCATCGCGAAGCTGGCCGCGCGTCTCGCACTCGGCTACACGCTGGACGAGATCCCCAACGACATCACGAAGTCCACCCCGGCCTCCTTCGAGCCCACGCTGGATTATGTTGTGGTGAAGATTCCGCGCTTTGCCTTCGAGAAGTTCCCGTCGGCGGATCCGGTTCTCACCACCACCATGAAGTCGGTGGGTGAAGCCATGTCCCTGGGGCGCAACTTTGCCGAGGCGCTGCAAAAGGCGATGCGCTCCATCGACAAGAAGGGCGCGGTGTTCCACTGGGAAGGCGAGCCACTGGCGGGCGAGGAGTTGGAGAAACTCATTGCCTCCACCGAGATCCCCACCGAGGGTCGCCTCATCAATGTTCAGCAGGCACTGCGTGCAGGGGCCAGCGTTGAGCGCCTCTTCGAGGTGACGAAGATTGACCCATGGTTCCTCGATCAGATTTGCCTCATCAACGAGCTGGCGGCTGAGATCGCGGAGAACGAGACCCTGAGTCCCGACCTTCTGCGGGTGGCGAAGCGACACGGCTTCTCCGATGCTCAGATCGCTCAAATTCGCCGAATCTCCGAGGAGACGGTGCGTCAAATCCGCTGGGCTTACGGTCTGCATCCGGTCTATAAGACTGTGGATACCTGTGCCGCTGAGTTCGCTGCGGACACTCCATACCACTACTCCAGCTACGACGACGAGACAGAGGTTGCCCCGCGCGAGCGGCCCGCCATCCTCATCCTCGGCTCCGGCCCCAATCGTATTGGTCAGGGTATTGAGTTCGACTACTCGTGTGTTCACGCAAGCCTCACGCTGGCGGAGAAGTACGAGACCGTTATGGTCAACTGCAACCCAGAGACGGTCTCCACCGATTACGACATCTCCAACCGCCTCTACTTCGAACCACTCACGCTTGAAGATGTGCTGGAGGTGTACGAGGCTGAAAAGGCTGCTGGCCCAGTGGCCGGAGTTATGGTGCAGTTGGGTGGACAGACGCCGCTCTCGCTTGCCAACTCTCTGGAGGCCGCCGGGGTTCCGATTATCGGTACGCCACCCGCTGCTATCGACGCGGCAGAGGATCGGTCGCTTTTCGGTGGCGTCCTGGCGAATGCAGGCCTCCATGCCCCAGCCTTTGGTACTGCCACCACGGACAAGCAGACCATCGAGATTGCCAACTCCATTGGCTACCCGGTCCTTGTGCGTCCCTCGTACGTGCTGGGTGGCCGTGGCATGGAGATCGTTTATTCTGAGCAGCAGCTACGCGAGTACCTGGACCGGCGGGAGACCTCGCGTACGGACGCGTCGCGTCGCAACGCACCGCTGCTTGTCGATCGTTTCCTTGACGCAGCGGTGGAGATTGACGTGGACGCCCTCTACGACGGCAAGGATCTCTTCCTTGGCGGAGTGATGGAGCATATCGAGGAATGTGGCATCCACTCGGGCGATTCCGCCTGTGTGCTACCTCCACTGACGCTCTCGCAGTCAGTTATGGAGCGCATTCGCGAAGCGACCCATGCGATTGCCGAGGGAGTGGGCGTGCGTGGCCTGCTAAACATTCAGTTTGGCCTCATGAACAACGTTCTCTATGTCATCGAGGCGAATCCGCGCGCCTCGCGCACGGTGCCCTTCGTGTCGAAGGCCACCGGCGTGCATTTGGCACGCGCGGCCTCGTGGGTGATGGCCGGACGAACCATCTCTGAGTTGCGCGCGGATGGACTTCTGCCGGATCATGACGCCACGGTTCTCGATCTCAAGGCGGCCATGGCCGTCAAGGAAGTAGTTCTGCCCTTCAAGCGTTTCCAGACTCGTGATGGCCGCGTGGTGGACACCATTCTCGGCCCTGAGATGCGCTCTACCGGTGAGGTCATGGGCTTCGCCTCGACCTTCCCGGTCGCTTTCGCCAAGGCGCAGGACGCCGCGTACGGTGGTCTTCCTTCCGAGGGGAATGTCTTTGTCTCGATTTCGGATACGGACAAGAATGCGGCGATCTTCCCGATCCTGCAGCTGGTCGAACTTGGTTTCACCGTGTTTGCCACCAGCGGCACAGCCTCGGTGTTGACACGGTTCGGGCTCCCCGTCACCACGGTGCGCAAGGAGTCCGAGGGTGTCGGGCCGAACGGCGAGCCCACGGTGGTTGATCTCATCAACCAGGGTGCTATCGATATGGTGATTAACACTCCGGGTACCAAAGAATCGCGTAAGGATGGCTACGCCATTCGTGCAGCGACGACGGCGGCCGACAAGCCAATCATCACCACCGTTCAGGAGTTTGCCGCTGCGGTCCAGGGAATTGCCGCCTCCCGCAAGGCCCACTTTGACGTGGTCAGCTTGCAGGAACATGATTCCGCTCGTGAGGCACGCTTTGCGAGTCGAGGTGGTGCACTGTGAGTACCGCTGCGCAGGTAAAGAACGCAGAAGGCACGGCGAACTTCGGCGAGCGGCTCGCGCGGCGTATGAATGATCTCGGTGCCGTGTGTACCGGAATCGATCCACATGCCGGTTTGCTCTCGGCTTGGGGTTTAGAAGATTCTGCCGCGGGTGTACGGGAGTTTGGTCTGCGCACGGTGGATGCGCTGTGGGAACATACGGCGGCCTTTAAGCCGCAGTCAGCGTTTTTTGAACGCCACGCCTCTCGCGGAATTGCCGCGCTCGAAGATGTACTGGAGCACTGCCGTCAGGCAGGTGTGCCGGTGATCCTTGACGTCAAACGTGGAGATATCGGCTCCACCATGGATGGCTACGCGGACGCTTATCTCTCTGGCCCCCTGCGCTCGGACGCCTTGACGGTGTCGCCCTACCTTGGACCGGGTTCACTTGAGAAAACTGCTCGGCGGGCGGGGGCCAACGGACAAGGGCTGTTTGTTCTTGCGTTGACGTCCAACCCCGAAGGTGCTTCTGTGCAACACACCGGTGGTTCTGGACATTCGGTGGCCGGAGCCGTGGTCTCTGCGGTGGGTAACTGGAATCGAGAGATCGCTCCGGGAGAGGTGGGACCCTTTGGTCTCGTTGTAGGAGCCACCATTGGGGCTGCGGCCAGGGATCTGGACATTAACCTCGAAGAGTTCCCCGGCATCTTCTTAGCTCCCGGAGTAGGTGCTCAGGGTGCGGGACCCGCCGAACTGCGGGAGGTGTTCGGTGCCGCGTTGCCGCGCGTGCTCGCTTCTGCCTCTCGTTCAATCTTGGGTGGTGGCCCAGATGCCGCTGGTTTACGTGAAGGATTCTTCCGGACGCGTGACGATGTGGCAGGCGCCCTCAGTTAATTCCTCGAGATGCGGCACAAACGCGCCCCATAACTAAAGCGCGATATTCGCGATAGGTCACTGCCTATTGTGTGATGTCGTTAACAGAAGGGTGACCTCTGGAAACATTCATGTCCCAGAGGTCACCCTCATCTTCACGACACGATGAGTAGCGGATTCCTCAGAGGTCCGACACATACCTCTATGGGCATTGGTCAGCATGTGGTACTTTTTCGTTAAGAGTTTCAACTCTGTGGCGAAGTCGCCATCTTTATAACACCGTCCTGACCAGCAAAAATACTGCATACACCCACGGGTAACAATCTGGAGATGTTAAATTGTTCCACGTTTGGCTTCAATCTAGGTTATAACTGTGCGTATATGCAGGTATACCTGCGGAAATACAACAAAAGGAGCTCATCATGGCACTGCCAAATCTAACCCCCGAGCAGCGTGCCGCCGCACTCGAGAAAGCCTCGGCTGCGCGCCAGCGCCGAGCGGAACTCAAGCGAGATCTCAAGGATGGCAAGATCAAGCTGTCCGAGGTTGTTGCCATGGCCAAAGAAGACGAGATTGTCGGCAAGCTCCGCGTGAGTGCGCTACTGAGCTCGCTTCCTGGCATTGGTGCCGCAAAGTCAAAGCAGATCATGGAGGATGTTGGAATCTCCGAGTCGCGTCGTGTTGCGGGCCTTGGTCCGCATCAGCGCGAGGCGCTTATCCGCCAATTCGGCTGATTCTCACAGTTATCCGAGCAGCGTGGCCGGCCTGAACATGGCAACATGTTTCCATGGTGGTTGATACGCAACGGGATGCGGTTCCGGTTTTTGTCATTGCTGGCCCTTCAGGGGTGGGAAAAGGAACCGTGTTACACGAGTTTATTTCTCGTGCGCCTGATTGTTGGGTATCGATATCGGCTACGACGCGTCCGCCACGGCCTGGCGAGGTTGATGGCGTCCATTATTACTTTGTCTCTGATGAACGCTTCGATGAGATGATCGCGGGAAACGAGCTACTTGAATGGGCTGTTGTCCATGGCAAGCATCGTTATGGAACGCCGCGGCTGCCCGTCGAAGAAGCAGTGGCAGCTGGTAGAACCGTTATTCTGGAAGTGGATCTTGCTGGTGCACGGCAGATCCGTCACTCCCTTCCAGAAGCCCAGCAAATTTTTCTTCTTCCCCCGTCCTGGGAAGAGTTGGAACATCGCCTACGGGGGCGTGGAACAGAATCACCTGAGCAGATTGAGCGTCGTTTAGCTACCGCTCGTACCGAGATGGAGGCTCAGTCAGAGTTCGATATGGTTGTGAGGAACGATTCAGTGTCCCGCGCCACGGATGAGCTACTCCACATCATGGGTCTTGATCGGTAGAATGTAAGATCGCACGCCGACTGAAGAGGTAAAACATGTTTGGAACTGTTCCGGAACCCGAGGGCATTACGAACCCCCCGATTGACGATCTCCTTGAGAAGGTCGAATCAAAGTACGCCCTTGCCGTTTACGGGGCGCAGCGCGCACGTCAGATCAACTCCTACCGTCAGGAATTGACTCGCGCGGACGGCAACATCACACACTTCGGTCCGTTGGTCGATGCTGGTCCTGAGGATAAGCCACTGTCGGTGGCTCTCCAGGAGATCGCCGCGGGCAAGATCGAGTGGGGAATCGAGTCCGAGTGACCGCCCTACGGGCCTCCCAATCGGGAGGCCCTCATCATGTCGTCGTCGGCGTCACAGGTGGAATCGCCGCATACAAAGCATGCATTCTCGTCCGCCTGCTGATGAAAGCCGGACTCGACGTGACGGTCATTCCGACGCGAGCCGCGTTGGAGATGGTGGGACGAACCACCTGGGAAGCATTAACCGGTAAACCGGTGTATACCGATGTGACCGACGACGCCGTGGGTGTCGCGCATGTCCGTCTCGGACAAGAAGCTGACCTGGTGATCATCGCTCCGGCAACCGCTCATACTCTCGCGAAGATTCGCGCCGGCATGGCGGACAACTTGCTGACCTCCACCATTCTTGTCGCCACCTGCCCCGTTGTTATGGCCCCCGCTATGCACACGGAGATGTGGCTCAACCCCGCAACTCAAGACAACATTGCTGTGCTCCGTAAACGAGGACTTGACGTCCTTGAACCAGCCGTGGGGCGGCTCACCGGACCGGATTCCGGCCCTGGCCGTATGCCCGAACCGGAGGATCTAGCAGAATACGTTCTGTCGCGCCTTTCGAACGACGGCGAATTGGAGCCAGAACTGCCAATCGAGCCGGTACATTCGGCGAGTGATGGCGCGTCTTCTCATGACTTGGTAGGCCGTCACGTCGTCGTCAGTGCAGGCGGCACTCACGAAGCAATCGATCCTGTCCGATATATCGGAAATAATTCGTCGGGCGTTTTTGGTGTGGAGATTGCCGCTGAAGCTCTACGGCGAGGGGCGAGGGTTACGCTGGTGGCCGCGAATATCCCTGCGTCAACGTTGGAAGCAGCCTCTGGAGTAGAGGTGGTACCGGTGGTGTCCGCTGCCGAACTGCATGAAGCGATGGATAGCGCGGCAAAGGACGCGGATATCATCATCATGTCTGCTGCTGTTGCTGATTTCCGACCGGCAGCCCCTGCTGCAACCAAGCAGAAGAAAACAGGGGAACGTGAACGCATCATTGAACTTGTGGAAAACCCCGATATTCTCGTGGATCTCGCCCATCATCGCCGTCGTTCCGGGCAAACGATCGTAGGTTTCGCTGCCGAAACAGGAGACGACTCCGGTTCCGTGGTGGAATACGGACGGCAAAAGGCCGCGCGCAAAGGCGCTGACCTCATGGTCATCAACGAGGTGGGTTCAGGCAAGGGGTTTGGAAACGTCTCCACATCCATCACCTTGATTGATCGTGCGGGCATGGTTCACGCGACCGGGACTGGCTCGAAGGGGCATATGGCCCGCGTCATCTTTGACACGATTTCCAGCTGGCGCTTTACCCACTGAACGCCATTGAACAGGAGAACAATGACTTACCGTCAACCCTTCACGTCTGAATCCGTTACGGAAGGGCACCCCGATAAGGTGTGTGACCGCATCTCGGATTCGATTCTCGATGCATTACTCGCACAGGATCCCACCTCGCGGGTCGCTGTCGAGACCATGGTGACCACCGGTCTCGTCCATGTGGCGGGTGAAGTGACCACCGAATCGTACGTGGAGATTCCTCACCTGGTGCGTGAGACGATCTGCGAGATCGGCTATACCTCCTCGCGTGTGGGTTTTGATGGCAATTCCTGCGGTGTCACGTTGTCAATTGGTCAGCAATCTCCGGATATCGCCGGGGGAGTGGACCAATCCCTCGAGGCGCGTGAGGGCGCCGCAGCTATCGACCGGTACGATAGCCAGGGCGCTGGCGACCAGGGCTTGATGTTTGGCTATGCCTGCAATGAGACGAAGGCTCTCATGCCGGCACCTATCCAGCTGTCTCATCGTTTGGCTGAGCGTCTGACCCTTGTTCGCAAGGATGGGGTTGTTCCCGGCTTGCGTCCCGATGGGAAGACTCAGGTGACGATTGGTTATGAAAATGACCGGCCAGTCAGCCTCGACACCGTGGTGATTTCCACTCAGCACGATCCCGATGTGGAGAATGGGTGGCTCTCGGCGGCCTTGCGCGAACACGTTCTGGAGCCGGTGCTCGAGGCCGAGGGTCTGACCTTAGATCTGTCGGAAATGAAGCTCTTCGTCAACCCCTCAGGCAAATTTGTTATTGGTGGACCCATGGGCGACGCTGGCCTCACCGGCCGCAAGATCATTGTGGACACCTATGGCGGCATGGCTCGTCACGGTGGCGGAGCTTTCTCGGGTAAGGACCCGTCGAAAGTCGACCGCTCTGCTGCCTATGCTGCGAGGTGGGTAGCAAAGAATGTGGTGGCCGCCGGCCTTGCTGACCGCTGTGAGATCCAGGTGGCCTATGCTATCGGCCGCGCCCGTCCGGTATCCGTGCGCGTGGAGACGTTTGGCACTGAAAATCAACCGCTCGGCCGCATTCAAAACGCCGTCAACAAGGTATTTGACCTGCGCCCCGCGGCCATCATCGAACAGTTGGATCTGCTTCGTCCCGTCTATGCAGCCACCTCTGCCTACGGTCACTTTGGTCGTGAGCTCGATGGCTTCACATGGGAGCGCGCCAACCGCGTCGAGGAGTTGTTACGCGCGCTGTAACGTGACGTTGCGGAGCGTGCACCTATCTGACGTTGTGTGATGCAAAAACGTTGTCGTTAACTCAATAGTTTCTTGCCGAAGCGGCCGAACCTACCTGGGGTTCGGCCGCTTCGTTATGGCTGGGAACATCCGGCTGAGAAATTTGAGCTTCGTCATCGCACGCGGCCTGTGCGTGTCGTACAGGCATGTGCTGATTCCGAAGCTCAATGCTTGAGTACCTCGATCACACCATTCCCTTTGCCTCGCGCACGTGTTACTGTATTAAGTGAGTAATACAGTTGGAGGTGCGATGGAGATAGATGAGTCTCGGCCCATATGGCTACAGCTAGTCGACGAATTCCGCCGCAGAGTTGCCGTGGGTGAATGGCCCACGGGAAGCAAGATCCCCAGCGTGCGTGAGTTGGCATTGGAGGTAGGAGTGAATCCGAATACCGTACAGCGAGCCCTTGCCGAAACGGATCGTTTGGGGCTGACGGTCCCCATCCGTACGTCAGGCCGCTATGTCACCGAGGATGGCGCAGTTGTTGCCCGGGTGCGATCAGAACTGGCCGAAGCAACAATCGACGGATTCATCGCCGTTGTTGCTGGATTGGGAATGGACCTGACAGAAGCCCTTTCTTCCTTGTCCGCACGCTGGCCCACGATAGACAAACAGAAGGACGACCAATGAATGCAATCGAGGTCCGCAATCTCACCAAAACGTATCGTGGCCATGCTGCGCTCGATGGCCTCAACCTCTCGTTACGCAGCGGACAAATCGTCGGGTTGATGGGGGACAACGGATCCGGAAAAACTACCCTCCTCAAGATTCTCGCAGGTGTTCTCGCTGACTGGGATGGCGAAGTTAAGGTGGCGGGTTACGCGCCCGGCCCCGAGTCCAAGGCGCTTGTTTCGTTTCTTCCTGACACGTCGTTCTTGAACGACGGCGACACGTGCACACAGGCCATCGCACAATACCGGCGTTTTTTCGCAGATTTTGATCCGGAGAAGGCGCGCGAGATGATCACATTTTTCGGGCTACCGACGGACAAGACGCTCAAAGAAATGTCGAAGGGCATGCGGGAGAAGGTACAGATTGCCCTGGCCATGTCCCGCGAGGCCAAAGTGTATCTACTTGATGAGCCAATTTCGGGTGTTGATCCCGCGTCACGTTCCGTCATTCTCAACGGGATTATCCGTAACTTCTCTCCGGAGTCGTTGCTCATGATCTCCACTCATCTTATTCACGACGTCGAACCGGTTATCGATTCCGCAGTCTTCCTCCGGCATGGCAAGATTTTGCTTTCCGGCGATGCTGATGATCTGCGTGACGAATATAAGTGCGGCCTCGACGCCATTTTCCGGAAGGTCTACGCATCATGATGAGCAAGCTCTTGCAGCAAGAGTATCTGACAACCCGTAAAGCGCTGGCGGCTATGACGGGATGGCTGTTGTTGGTGGGAGTTGTGTCTCTCGTTCCAGTAGCGATCCCCATGCCCTACGTCAACAATGTCGGATTCTTGCTGGCGATCGTCAGTTTTTCGGCTATTGCTCCAGTTCTTCTCGCCTACCTCATCTACAACTACTGGCAGACGATGTATGGGCGACGCGGCTACTTCACTATGACGCTGCCTGTCCGTGGCCGGGTGGTTTACTGGGCCAAGGCTGTTTATGCGCTTATCGTGACGGTGCTGGCTTTAGCGATCACTGTGGTGGGTGCTTGGCTGCTGACTGTCGCGATGGATATTGGAGCACGCGTATCAATCGGAACAATGTGGGGCAAGCTGTGGCACGACGTGGTGGGGTCGTTTGGCGATGCTGCCTGGCCGATTCTTCTCATCGTGCTGGTTCAGGTGATTGCGTATATTCTTGCCATCCCGGCCATGATGTCGATTAGTGCGCAGGCTCGTTTCAATCATCTGGGTGTTGGGGCGCCTGTTATTGGCGGAGTTGTGTTGTACCTGACGCAACAGGTGACCGCACTCCTCGCCATGATGTTCCTGCCTTTTGGCATGGTGCTGGTGGGATCAGATAGTGGCAGCATCGTGGCCCAGGGAATGTGGTCCGAGATCCTCGAGCTGGTGCAGAATCCGGCGGCGCAGTCCGACATGCCTCAGATACTCGGCTTAGGAATGCTTGTGAGCGCCACCGTTGTCACAGCGGCTGTTGTGTGGTGGGGCATTCGTTCGATTGAACAACGGACGTCGCTTCGATGAGACGTTTGACGACGACGGCGCGCAAACCAGAAAGTTGGTGCGTCGCCGTCGCGTCTATCAGTTAATAAATGTGTTAAGTAGGTGGATACTCGTGGATATTTTGCCCGTCACAGGTGACGGAGACGGGAAGCTGCTTCAATAAGCACGTCCTCCCGTTTACAGAACGCGAACCGCAGAAGTGAGCGGTAGTGCGCGGCATGTCCCGATGACACAAATGCGGTGACGGGCACTCCCACGACACCGACCTTTTCACCGAGTTCTCGGGATAGCCCAGTGGCATCGTCGTATCCGACGGGGGTGGTATTAGCCAAGACGAAATAGGTACCGCTGGGTGAATACACTTCGAGACCGGCGTCGCTCAGCCCCTCGACAAGAATGTCGCGCTTGTGCTGCAATGTGGACGCAATATCTCGGTAGAAAGTGTCGGGAAGTCGCAGACCCCTGGCGATGGCCGGTTGAAATGGTGCCCCGTTGACGAAGGTAAGGTACTGCTTCACCGTAAGGATTGCGCTAATAAGTTCAGCTGGTGCGGTTGCCCAGCCGATTTTCCACCCCGTCGTCGAAAAGGTCTTTCCGGCGGAAGAAATCGTGATGGTGCGTTCCCAGGCTCCGGGTAATGTGGCAAGAGGAATGTGTTGTGCGTCGTCGAACGTCAGGTGTTCGTACACTTCGTCGGTGACGATGAGGACGTTATAGCGCTGGGCAAGTTCCACGATGCGCTGCAAAATAGCGCGTGAGAACACAGCTCCCGTTGGATTGTTGGGATTGTTAACGAGAATCATGCGGGTCTTACTCGTGAAGGCATTCTCCAACGTGGCGAGGTCGGGTTGGAAGAACGGGGCGGTGAGTTCGACCGTGACATGGTGCGCGCCAGTGAGCCCAATGACCGCCGCGTAGGCATCATAAAAAGGTTCGAAGGTGATGACTTCATCTCCGGGCCGCGCGAAAGCCAAAATTGAGGAGGCAATCGCCTCGGTGGCGCCGGCCGTAACGATAACCTCGCTGCTAGGATCGACATCAAGATCGTAGAAGCGTTGCTGGTGCTCACTGATGGCTCGGAGAAGGTCCGGTTCACCCCGGCCGGGTGAATACTGATTGGTTCCATGGTCAATGGCAGCTTTGGCTGCTTCGAGGACTTCTCGAGGTCCATCCTCGTCGGGGAATCCCTGACCCAGATTAATGGCGCCAAGCTTGGTGGCCAGCGCTGTCATTTCGGCAAAGATCGTCGGGGAAAGTTGACCATTCGTGCCAAGTAAGCCCGCGAAGGCCGCAGCTCGTTGCCATGGACCTTCAAGTCGGAGCCCAAGGTCGTGGGCGGGTGATTCTGGGAGAGACATAATTCCTCTGATTTTGCTTGCATCGGATGATGTTCCAGAACCAGGATAAGGCGGAATGAGGCGGCGAGACCCGGTGTTGTTCACCATGGAAGAATTGACACGTGATGGCGCTCGACTAGCTGCTCAGTGAACCATTTTCGTCGAGGGGCATTCGTGCACTACGACAAGCATAAAATCTGTCGGGGCTACGTGATGGAATAGGGGCATGAGAAACGTGGATGCATTACCGGGTCTGGGGGAGCTGGCGCAGTTAGGCGAGCAGCGTTCGCTCCTGGACGCTGTCCCCGTTTCCCATGATGTTGTCGGGGAAGTTGCGCAACCCGTAGCGCGCGTTCATATCGAAATGCCGCAGCCTCATATGGATCGAGTATTCGACTATCTTGTTCCTGCCAAGCTCGATGATGAAGCGCGTGTTGGTGCGAGGGTGATGGTAGATGTGGGTCAGCGTCAGGTTGCCGGATTTATCATTGAACGAGATTCCCGCACCGAAACTGGAGGCAAGCTCCGCCCTTTGCGACGAGTTGTCTCTCCGATGCAGGTACTTACGCCAGAAATTTACGAACTCTGTCAGCGTATAGCTGCTCGGCAGGCTTCCTCGGTGTCCGACGTTCTGCGGCTTGCTGTTCCCCAGCGCCATGCGCGCGCCGAAAAGGAATTTGTGGAGAGAGGTTACCCGGAGGAAAAGCCGCCGAGCGTTCCAGAACCCGGATTGTGGGGGGCATACCGGGGAGGCCCCGCTTTTGTTTCCCGCCTTGCCTCGGGAAAGAGCCCGCGCGCTGTATGTGCGGCGTTGCCGGGCCGCGGTGGAAGCATTCGCGTTTTGGCGACGGCGGCCGAGGCTACACTTTCTGCCGGACAATCGGTGCTTCTTGTGGCACCAACATCGCGGGATGCCACGCGTTTAGCGGCACGCTTGGGCGAGTTGACAGGCCGGCGTGTTGCCCTCATGCTTTCCGAGGATCAAAACTCTGAGCGTTATCGCACCTTTCTCGAGGTATTGCACGGGCACGCCTCCATCGTCGTAGGTACACGTGTGGCATTGTGGGCGCCCGTCACTAATCTCGGTTTATGTATCGTCACGGATGATGCTGCCGATACCTTGCGGGAGCCTCGTTCCCCCTATTGCAACGCACGAGATGTACTGGCGGTGCGGGCTGAAATGCACGATGCCGCGCTCCTCGTTTATTCGCCGTATGTGAGCGAAGAGGCCTTAGCTCTCGTTACATCCGGATTTGCAGCACTGCTCGAGGGAACTGAGTCAGCTGTGCGCGCAGAGACTCCGCGAGTGAGTCTGCCTGAACAGTGGGAACGCGATCACGAACAATGGTCGCGAATACCTGAACCGGCCTTTAACCTCGTGCGCAGCGCCCTTGACGTGGGGCCGGTCCTTGTCGTGGTGCCGCGTGCTGGCTACTTGCCTATGGTGGCATGCGCACGCTGCCAAGCCCTGGCGCAATGTGGGGTGTGTGGAGGAGCCCTGTCATTGTCCGCGCAGTCCAGCGAACCTGCCTGCTCACGTTGTGGAGACGATGGTGCCGGATGGAGCTGCCCTGAATGCGGTGGAACGAAGCTGCGCGCTGCTCGTATTGGTTCCCACCGCACCGCGGAAGAGTTTGGCAAAGCGTTCCCCGGTACCGGAGTAATGCTCTCGGGTGCGCAGTCGGCTGACGGTATTATCTCGACGGTCTCGGCAAAACCTCGGATCATTGTGGCCACGCCGGGCGCTGAACCGGTCGCGGAGACGGGATATGCCGCCGCTCTGGTCCTTGACTCACGTTTCTTGGCTGGTCAGGGCCTTGGTTCCGAAACCCAGTTCGTGAGGCGCGCGGCTCGTGCCATCGTTCGGGTGAGGCCGGCGCGTGCCGGCGGGCACGTTATGTTCGTTGGGGGAGCGGATCCTGAAGCAATCGCGGCCCTGAACGCGTGGAATCTGGCACGCCTCTCTCACGGCCTTCTCAAAGAACGCGTCGAGCTTCAGCTACCCCCCACGCGGCGTTGGATCGGAGTAACGGGCACTCAAAAGGATGTGCGGACCTTTCTCTCACTTCTTCGTGCTGCGCTCATGTCTAAGCTTGTCGGTTCGGCTGACTTAACCCCACCGGCGGATGTTGAAAAAGCTTTAGATAGCGTTCAGGTTCCGCTTGAGGCACTGCTTGTCGGTGGAGTTCATGAACTTATTCCAGGGGTGGCGATGCTTGGCCCAGCACCTGCGGCGCGCGAAAACGAACTCACCGTCTATCTTCGAGTGTCACTTGCGCGTGCCATGGAACTCAGCACACTTGCTCGAACGGTCTATCGCGAATACAGCGCTAAGAACATGGGGCAAGCCTTGAAGATCGAAATAGATCCGGCAATGTAAAACGAGAGTGTTAGCTACTTCACAGTAGGTGTTTAACCAACCTATTCTTAATACATGACACCACGGTTTCGCATCACCCTTCTTTCGACGACGCTCCTTTTGGCTGCCATCGCCGCGGGGATCTCTACATGGCTTGTGTGGCTGCCTTGCCAGGGAAGTATGCTCAACGGGCTCTTTGGCTTTCGTGAGGCCAGCGGGTTTGCCGACGTCTGCTTAACGCGGATGGACGGGAACGGTGCTCGTCCGTTGGCAACGGGCGTGGTTGAATCAAGGGCGCTATCAGCGCTATTGCTTGGTTTAGGGTGGTGGGCGTACGCCTCCACTCTCCGTTTGGCACGGGTCTCACGACTCCTGGTTCTTTTACCGATTGTCTCCATCGTCTGGTTCGCCATGCAGACACTGCTATCCACAAGCGCTAGCACCCTATGGGAGATCACGGCGGCGGAGGTCATGGTCTCACTGACATCGGCCCTCGCCGGGATCGTCCTTCTTCTTCATCCCGCAGAGAACCGCACACGCTACGTTGGACTCATTGGGCTGTGGGGCGTGGCAAGTTACGGTGCTGTCCATGCTGTTGGTGACTACATGCTCATGATTGGCTTCCACACAGCTAATTGGGATGTTCCTCCCGGCACCGGTTACATCAGTGCGTTGGGGATGGCCATTTGTGGAGTACTTGTTGCGATCTTGG
The DNA here is from genome assembly GCA_039812645.1 of Actinomycetaceae bacterium. GTDB lineage: Bacteria > Actinomycetota > Actinomycetes > Actinomycetales > Actinomycetaceae > Ancrocorticia. The sequence goes on along the minus strand of JBDIAV010000010.1, from coordinate 28,433 downwards.
GATGGCGCTCCACCCGAGGAAAAGATGAGAAGTCGCATTCCATGACTCGTGATACTCTGCGAGCACCTGCGCTCGCTACGAGTATCTGAGTTCTATCTCATCTAGTTCAATAGTCGCGGGTTGGGAATGCATTTCCTTGCCCACTAGACTGGGCTGGTGCGAATTCTCTTTGCTGGAACCCCAGACACAGCCATTCCCTCCTTGCACCGCCTTATCGCGGATGGACATGAGGTGGCCGCTGTGCTTACCCGAGCGCCTGCGCGTGCCGGGCGCCGGCACAAGGTGGTGCCCTCGGCGGTCCACCAGGCGGCTGAGGAACTCGGCCTTCCTGTCCTTACTCCCACAACACTGCGGGATGAAGAGATTCAGAAACACATCAAGGAGTTGGCACCTGACGCCGTCGCCGTTGTTGCCTACGGACTGCTGGTCCCTCCCGCACTGCTTGATATCCCTGCACATGGTTGGATCAACCTTCATTTTTCGGTGCTGCCCGCGTGGCGTGGCGCCGCTCCCGTTCAATACGCCATTTGGCGTGGCGACGACGTCACCGGCGCATCTACGTTCCGGCTGGAAAAAGGTTTGGACACCGGTCCCATCTTTGGGGTGATGACTGAGGCCATTCAACCAACCGACACCTCTGGTGACCTTCTTCATCGTTTAGCGGTTTCTGGAGCCGATCTTCTTTCGCGTACTTTTGCTGGTCTCGAGGATGGCTCGGCGGTGGCTCAGCCGCAACAGGGCGAACCAACATTAGCTCCAACGATTGCCACAGGGCAGGCACAGGTGGACTGGAGTGCCCCTGCGTTTGCTGTCGATCGGCAAATTCGTGCGCATACTCCGGCCCCCGGAGCATGGACGATACTTGACGGCAATCGTGTCAAACTCGGACCGGTCACACGTGCCCCCGACCAAACCCCACTTGCTCCCGGGGAAATCAATAATGGATTCGTGGGTACGGGCAGCCATCCCGTGCAACTTGGATGGGTAGCCCCCGCGGGCAAGAAGGCAATGGATGCCCGTGACTGGCTACGCGGTGCACGCCTTCCCGAGGGCACACGTTTCGATCTGCTTCAGAACACTGAACTTGACACGCGAGGAGATAACTGATGGCACAGCAGCGCAATAACGGCTGGCGCCCTGGCCGCCAGCCGAGCGATCCCGCCCGCATCGTGGCATTGGACGTCCTCGCGGCGGTCCGAGAAAACGACGCCTACGCCAACCTTGTCCTTCCACGGGAAATTCGTCGCGCACGTCTGGACAGCCAGGATGCAGCCTATGCGACGAACCTCTGCTACGGCACCCTCCGCCTGCAAGGCCGGTGGGACGCTATTATTGCCCGCTGCACCGAAGGTCGCGCAATCAAGGATATCGACCCCGAAATTCTTGACATCCTTCGCCTTGGTGTCCACCAGCTTGTCGAGTTTCGTACGCCGCCGCACGCGGCCATCTTTGAGATGGTAACGATTACCCGTAACGAGCTGAGCCAAAATCGTGGCGGATTTGTCAATGCCATTTTGCGTCGAGTGAGCGAACGTCTTGACGAGTGGGAGGACGTCCTCCGCGCGAGCGCTACCTCAGATGTTGAGTTTTATGCGCAGTGGTATTCGCATCCCTTATGGATTGTCGAAGAAATCGTGCGCTCACTCGAAGCCAATGGACGCCCCGCCGCAGATCTGCCCAACATTCTTGCGGCCAATAATGAGCCGGCCAAGGTCGCTCTCGTCCCCCGTGACGTCACGCGCAGGCAACTCCGCCGCGGTATTATCGCCGAGGGCCTCAAGCCTCTCCCCGGGTACCTGATGCCGGAGGCCATCCTTCTTGAATCGGGTGATCCTCAGCGGTTACGCGCTATCAAGTCGGGTGCCGCAGGCGTACAAGACGAGGGAAGCCAGCTGATTGCGGCTGTTCTCACTGAGGCTCCGATCACGGGCCCCGATGAACTGTGGCTCGACCTCTGTTCCGGCCCCGGTGGCAAGACCGCAACGATGGCTGCCCGCGGAGTCGAGCGCGCAGTAGAGATTCATGCCAACGAACCCCAAGAGCATCGCCTTGAGCTGGTGGCCAACGCCGTGGACCCGTGGGCGCGGCGGGTAGCTTTGCGCCTGGGTGACGGTCGCGACGTCGGAACCGAAGAACCCAATGCGTATGATCGGGTCCTCGTTGACGCGCCGTGTACCGGGCTGGGGGCGCTTCGTCGTCGTCCCGAGGCCCGTTGGCGTAAGGTCCCGGCGGACGTCTCTCAACTCACCGTGCTGCAGCGTGAACTACTGGATGCGGGCTTTGCGGCGCTGCGCCCGGGCGGCGCACTGGTCTACTCAACGTGTTCGCCGGTTGTGGCCGAGACGAAGGAAGTTGTCCAATCCTTCCTGGACAGCACGTCAAATGCTCGTCTGCTCGACGCGGGCGCTATCGCCTCCGAGGTAGCAAGCCGGAAGGTTCCAAGTCACGACGGCGTTGTCCAGCTTTGGCCTGATACGGATCACACGGACGCCATGTTTATCGCGCTTATCACCAAGGATTGAGTATCTGGAATCAGTAGCTTCTAGCACAGAATCAGTGCGGTCTCACATAGGATGGAAACATGACCGCACTGATTTCTCCTTCCATTCTGAACTGCGATTTTGCCCATCTCGCCGATGAGCTGGACAAGATCGAGAGCGCAGATTTTGCCCATGTCGACATTATGGACAATCACTTTGTCCCCAATCTTGCTCTTGGACTGCCCATTGCCGAAGCGGTCGTCAAGACCTCAAAGGTTCCCTGCGACGCCCACCTCATGATTGAGAATCCGGATCGCTGGGCCCCGGTGTACGCCGAGCTCGGTTTCGCTTCGGTGACGTTCCACGCGGAAGCGGCTCAAGCGCCGGTGCGATTGGCGCGCGAGCTGCGGGGGATGGGCGTACGCGCTAGTCTCGCACTGCGCCCCGGAACCTCGATAGAACCCTATATCGACCTTCTTGCCGAGTTTGACCAGATCCTTATCATGACCGTCGAACCTGGATTTGGTGGCCAGAAGTTCTTGGACCTCACCCTTCCGAAGATCGCCCGTACCCGCAAGGCAATTCGGGATGCCGGCCTTGATGTCTGGATTCAAGTCGACGGCGGCGTAACCCGCGAGACAATTGAACGCGCAGCTGAGGCGGGGGCCAACAACTTTGTTGCTGGCTCGGCCGTATTCAAAGCGGAAGATGCCTATACCGAAATTAAGGAACTACGACGTATTGCTCAGGAGCATATGCATCACTGATATAGCACATACCCTGAGCTTAAGGGTGTGATATGAGGGCCAGCACCCACGTCGAGGACGCAGGGCGCTGGCCTTCACTTATGGAAACGAAGCTCACATCGCTGATTTCTTTAACGAGGGCTAGAATGGAGGTGTCCGCTGATAGCGGGCAGCCCTACATGCTCCCGTCGCCGGGACCCTTGCAGGGAATCAACACTATGGAGCACACCGTGCAATCCTCTCCGTTGAGCGCTCTGGCGCAATATAAGATTCTGCCGCAGATTTCAGGCGGCCTTTCCATGGTCATGGCAGTCGCAGCTCGCGCACCGTACGCCATGATTCCGTTGGGAACAATGACGGCTATAACTGCCTCCACCGGCAGTGTCGCCACCGGTGGTCTTGCCACCGCATTTACCTCGATCGCCGCGGCCATTGCCTCGCCGCTCATCGGGCGCTGGGCTGATCATCGAGGCCAGCGTTTTGTTCTCTCGCTACTCACACCAATCTCAGCAGTAGCCATTGGTCTGCTACTGGCAGCAGCCCTGCAGGGCTGGAGCGGTCCGATCCTGTGGGCTGTTTGCGTTGCTGTGGGAGTTACGTCGCTTCCGATTGGTGCCTTCACGCGTGCTCGGTGGATTCATTTCACCCGCAATCCGAAGGAGCTCGCGGCCGCGTTATCTTACGAATCGACCGTTGATGAACTCGTTTTTGTCCTCGGCCCCGCTTTTGTAGGGATCGCCGCATCAATGGCCGCTCCCGCAGCGCCGTTAGGCCTTGCGATGGCTCTCGTTATTATTGCCGGCCTTCCGTTCGCACTGACGGCACCCACAGCCGCCGATATCGACGACGCCGTCGCGACGGACGATAAGTCTCACGCGCGTCCCTCCATCATGCGTGTGCTGTGGGCGGTTATTCCCGCGATTATCGTCATGCTGAGCATCGGCACCTTCTTTGGATCGGTGCAGGCTGCGACAACCGAGCGTGCCCTTGATCTTGGCGTCCCAGGGCAAGCCGGACTCGTCTATGCCCTGATGGGTCTGGGATCCGCTTTCATGGCATTGATGGTCGTGGTTATCCCTGACTCGGTGCGCCTGCCGATCCGTGTCCTTGTTGGAGGCACCGGAATGGCCGGGTTTATCCTGTTGTCCATGACGCAAGGTTCCATGTCTGGCACGGCGATGTCGCTTCTTGTAACGGGACTCTTCGTTGGTCCCACGATGGTGACAGCCTTCACCATGACCGAGCGTCTTGCTCCGGCTGGTGGCGCGGGTGTCGCTATGACATCCATGCAGTCGTCGATCACCATTGGAGTCTCGCTTGGATCCGCGGTAGGCGGCGCTATCGCTGTGTCCGGAGCAATGGGAGCCTTCCTCATGGCAGCTTCTGCAGCAGGTGTTGTTCTTGTGACCGGATTGATCATGCTTCTCTCGCGCCGTTCGTGGCAGCAGGCTGACGACAGTATCCAGGTCGAGGCCACGGTGGAACAGCAGACGGTCAATGCCAAGTAAGGCGATACCGCCATCCTCAGCTACATGAGGCTTGTCCTCAAAAGCCCCACCGCGAAAATGTGATCTATTCGCAGGTGGGGCTTTTGATTTGGCATTTGAGGAGTCGAGAATATATGCTTTTCTAGGTTCAAACGGGAACGGGTTAAAAACTCTGGTTTTCTCCTTCTTCGAATGAACAAGAGGTCAACTCCTCGTTGGCCCCGTAGCGCAGTTGGTTAGCGCGCCGCCCTGTCACGGCGGAGGTCGCGGGTTCAAGTCCCGTCGGGGTCGCACATAGAAGGCCGGAACGTCACAAGCGTTCCGGCCTTTTGCGTAGTACGGGTTGCCCGGGTGGTCAGGCACCCGTGGGCGTTCAGAGAGGCCACCGTGAGGGGGAGAGGTGACATCTCGTAACCGTTGCCTCTCAATAGTAATGTGACCTCTCGGGGGACAGTAACTGCGAGGTTGGGACGCGGCAATAAAGGTGGGTGTTAGGCCAACCAAGGACGCGCAGTGACCACCAGGTGGGACTATCCGCCTATCTCATGCAGATATCCGAGCAGTTATGACGTTTGCCATACAATATGTCGTTTTTGCCTCTATCCTTGGCACATGGCGAAGAAGAAAAAGAGGATGGACAAGGAGCTCTACGAAGCAGAGCTCCAGCGTCTCCAAGCAGAACTTGTTGAAATGCAGGAGTGGGTCAAGTCAACCGGTGCTCGGGTTGTCGTACTTTTTGAGGGCCGCGATGCTGCGGGTAAGGGTGGCGCGATCAAGCGAATCACCGAATACCTCAACCCACGTATTGCGCGCGTCGTGGCTCTTCCCGCTCCTACGGAGCGTCAGACCACGCAGTGGTATTTCCAGCGGTATGTAGAGCATCTCCCCGCCGCCGGTGAAATCAGGCTCTTTGATCGTTCCTGGTACAACCGCGGTGGCGTCGAGCGCGTCATGGGGTACTGCACTCCTGAACAGCATCGCCAGTTCCTTCGGCAAGCCCCTATCTTTGAGCGCATGCTTGTTGAAGACGGCATTATTCTGCTGAAGTACTGGTTCTCAGTCTCCGATAAGGAGCAGCTCAAGCGCTTCAAGTCCAGGCTTACGGATCCGATGCGTCGCTGGAAGCTCTCTCCCACAGATCTTGAGTCGATCACGCGGTGGGAAGAGTACTCCCGGGCCAAGGACGAGATGTTTGTTCACACGGACATCAAGGATGCTCCGTGGCATGTGGTGGAGTCTGAGGATAAGCGCAAGGCTCGTATCAACATGATTCATCATCTGTTGACCCAGATTCCCTACGAGCATGTGGATCGTCCGGAGCTCAAGTTCCCGAAGCGCCCGAAGTCCACCGGCTATCAGCGCACTGCTCGTTCACTCCAGCATGAAGTGCCGGATTACGCGGCGACTGTTGCTGAGGAAGCGAAGCTCCACAAGTACGTTGATCCCGAAGACGAGGCGTTGGAGTCAAACTCTCCCGAGTCCGCTTCGCCTGAGTCGGCGTCGCCAGAGACGGCATCACCGGACGAGGCCAACGAGGCGTGATGTGTCGATACGCCGGGCAGGACCAGGCAACGAAGCTCCCTGCTCGGCGTATCACCTCGTGGAAGTCCCACACAAACATTCAATAAGAGTGCATAATTATCGGACAATACGTATATTTCTACGTATTGTCCGATTTTCTCGTTAGGAACCCTCATGAGCTCACCAATAACACAGCAGCTCTTTCGGCGGCGTATGCCAGCCGGAGTGGTTAATACTGGAGTTCCCGATTCGATCGTTCAGGTCATTGACGAACCGGACAGCTCGGTCACCCTCAAGCGTTCGATGTCCACCTTCCAGCTCACCCTCATTGGTGTGGGTGGAACTATCGGCACGGGAATCTTCTTCATTCTCTCTGAAGCAGTGCCCAAAGCAGGTCCAGCGGTTCTCATCTCGTTTATTCTCGCGGCCGTCGTGGCCGGGCTGACGGTTGTATGTTACGCCGAACTAGCCTCCATGATGCCCTCATCTGGATCGTCGTATTCGTATACGTATGCAACCATGGGGGAGATGACCGCCTTCATTGTAGGCGCTTGTCTTGTCCTAGAATATGGGGTGTCGGCAGCCGCGGTGGCCGTTGGATGGTCCCAGTACGTCAACCTTTTGCTCGAGAACACACTCGGATTCTCATTCCCCGAGGCGTTATCCAATGCACCGGACGCTGGTGGCATCGTCAACCTGCCAGCTGTCATTGTTGTCATGATGTGTCTCGTGGTGCTCCTGCGTGGTGCATCTGAGTCGGCAACCATCAACTCCATCATGGTGATCATCAAGATCGCAGTTCTTGGTGTCTTTGCTGCCATCGCCTTCACGGCGTTCCATGCCGACCACTTCGCTAACTTTGGGTCGCATGGTGTGCATGGCGTTTCGATGGCCACCGGTGCTCTTTTCTTCTCCTATATCGGACTGGATGGAATTGCCACCGCGGGTGACGAAGTAAAGAATCCCCGTAAGGCGATCCCACGGGCGCTCGTGGCGGCCCTTGTCGTTGTTACCTCGGTGTACTTCCTTGTGGGACTGGCAGCTTTGGGAGCCCAGCGTGCCGAAGCCTTCGAGGGTCAAGAAGCTGGCTTGGCAATCATTGCCCAGAATGTTGTTGGTTCAACCTGGCCGGGTACCCTCATCGCAATCGGTGCTGTCATCTCGATCTTCTCCGTGACGCTCATTTGCATGTACGGCCAAACCCGTATCCTCTATTCCATGGGGCGTGACGGTCTTATTCCGTCGATTTTTGCCAAGGTAAGTCCGCGCCGCAGCGTCCCGCTGGCCAACACATGGCTCGTTGCTATCGCAGTTGCGCTTCTTGCAGGGCTTCTTCCGATGAAGATTCTCGCTGATCTCACAAGTATCGGCACGCTAACGGCCTTTGGACTCGTGTCTCTTGGTGTCATGATCCTGCGCCGTACCGCTCCCGATATGCGTCGTGGATTCAAGGTGCCGGGTTACCCCGTTACACCAATTCTGTCGATTGTTGCCTGTGTCTATGTCATCGTCAATCTCCAGGCAGTAACCCTTCTTTCCTTTGCTGTCTGGATCGCCGTAGCATTGACGTTCTACTTCATGTGGAGCCGTAAGCATTCCCAGCTCACCAAGCTCCAAGAGGAAGCTGAACGAATCGCTCAGGGCAAGTAGCTCTCACGTTCCGTTGTGTGGCCGGCGAGTATCCACTCACCGGCCACACAACGGAAACACACATCTATAGAAGGCAGAGGTTATGTCAAAGATCGCGCTCGTGCGCAGACCCGGTCCACTTCTCGACGACGGCATCGTCGATCACATTGAGAAGGTGCCGGTGGATCTTCCCCAGGCAATTGAGCAGTGGGAAGGGTACGTCAACGCCCTGCGGAATGCAGGATGGGATGTACGCGACGTGGAGCCAGCCGATAACTGTCCCGATGCAGTCTTCGTTGAAGACTCCGTGGTGATGTTTCGCAACGTTGCCGTGTCTACCAACCCCGGCGCCGACTCCCGCGTTCCAGAGGTTGCTGGCACTCGGAAGCTAGTGGAAGAACTGGGCTGCTCCCTCAATCAGATCAAAGCACCCGGGACCCTTGATGGTGGTGACATTCTTAAGGTGGGGGATACCGTCTTCGTTGGACGAGGCGGCCGGACTAACGCCGAAGGCGTTGCGCAGCTTCGGGCAATCCTTTCCCCGCTCGGTGCGAAGATTGTTGCCGTTCCGGTTACTAAGGTCCTTCACCTAAAGACAGCCGTAACCGCACTACCCGATGGTACGGTTATCGGGTATCCAGACTTCGTTGATAATCCGGCGATCTTCGACCGCTTCCTGCCGGTGCCAGAACCTCATGGCACAGCTGTGGTGTGTCTGTCCGAGTCCGAACTGTTGATGTCGGCATCGGCACCTCAGACGGCCGCGATGCTTCGCGATTTCGGATACAACGTCACCACCGTTCCGATTAGCGAGTTTGAGAAGCTCGAAGGTTGCGTTACCTGTCTCTCCGTTCGGGTGCGTAACCTATAGCATTCTCCAACTGTCTAACAGCCACGATGGATACTGCGAGAACTTGTGCCGTCATTGCTGATTGTTAGACAACATACGTGTGTGCCGTCGTCGTCGTTATTGGCGGCGACGGCACGCTGTATCAGCCCTCTCACCATCTTATGATCAAAGGAAGACGAAAGAAGAAGCACAGCAAAAGCAGCCGTCATCGATGAACTGGCGCTTTTCACAGTTCCCTCGGAAGGGGATCACATGTCCGATCAGATGTACATTTATCTCGCTTTAGCGATATATCTCGGCGGTATGCTGCTCATCGGTTACTTTGCCTATAAGCGCACGGTCGATCACGAAGACTATATGTTGGGAGGACGCGATCTGCCCCCATGGGCCGCCGCTCTCAGCGCGGGCGCATCGGATATGTCCGGTTGGCTCATCATGGGACTTCCTGGAGCCATCTACGCCACCGGCCTTATCGAAGGTTGGATCGCGGTCGGCCTGACAATCGGTGCATTCCTTAACTGGAAGTTTGTAGCACCTCGCCTGCGTGCTTACACCGAGGTGGCGAACAACTCCATCACGGTCCCCAGCTTCTTTGAGAACCGCCTACACGACAAGTCGCATCTCCTTCGTATTATCTCCAGTGTTGTCATTCTTGTGTTCTTCACCCTGTACGTCTCCTCCGGCATGGTTGCGGGCGGTGTCTTCTTTGAGGACACCTTCGGGATGAACTACTTCGCTGGGATGATCCTTGTTGTCGTTATTACTCTCGCTTATACGATGTTTGGTGGCTTCCTCGGTGCGTCGCTTACTGACGTTGCCCAAGGCATCATGATGATGGTTGCACTGGGAATGGTTCCTATCGCGGGAATTCTCGCAATTGGGGGAGTTGGTGAGACCGCCAACCTCGTTGAAACCGTGAGCCCAGGAAATCTTTCCCTCATTGGTGCTGGCCAGTTTGAGACTGGTGCGGCAGCCCTCATTATTATTTCCGGTCTTGCCTGGGGCCTTGGCTACTTTGGACAGCCACACATCGTCGTACGTTTTATGGCACTTCGTAGCCCGCACGAAGCACAACGTGCTCGCCGCATTGGAATGACATGGATGATCATTTCGTTGGTGGGTGCAGTGACTACCGGACTTATCGGTATTGCCTTCTTCCACCAGCGAGGTGAGCCTCTTGCCAATCCGGAGACTGTGGTTCTTCGTATGTCGCAGATCTTGCTGCATCCGTTTATCGCTGGGCTTGTTTTATCAGCAGTGCTAGCGGCGATCATGTCCACATTCTCTAGTCAGCTCATCGTGTGTTCCTCCGCGCTCATCGAGGATCTTTATAAGGTGGTTCGTAGGACACCGCCGCCTGGTCGACAGCTTGTCATCATGGGACGCGTGGCAGTGCTAGCAGTTGCAGCAATTGCGTTCGTCCTAGCGATCAATCCGAACGACTCAATTCTTGGTCTCGTTAGCTTCGCATGGGCGGGGTTTGGTGCTTCCTTCGGGCCTCTTATGTTACTCAGCCTGTACTGGCGCAAGCTGACGACTTGGGGTGCTCTCGCTGGCATGGTGACAGGTGCCGTGACTGTCTTCATCTGGTCTAATCTCGATACCGGAATTTATGAGTTGCTACCCGCATTCGTCGCACACGTCATCGTGGCCATGGTTGTCAGTCTCTTGACATACCGCAAAGACGAGGTGATCGAGGCAGAGTTCACCAGTGCGGTGACCATGGTCAAGTCAGGTAAACCCGGGAACCTCAACAGCCCCATCACGGGTACCGATGACGGCCTGCTGCCCGGCGTTTAGTTTCCTCCTGCAGCTTCCCGGTTGGTATGTGAATTTGAAATGTCTCGGATACCGGCTGATAGGGTAGAACGGCGTACCGGTGGGGTCTAGTCACCTGTGTGGCTGGACCCCACCCGCGGTACCAGCACTTTTGAGAGCAAATTGGTGAGACCAGATTGTCCTTGGGAGTGCTTGTCCTTGTCGCCTACCTCAGGAAAGCATGAGCGAATACCGCCAGTCCGAGATCCACCACAATAAAGAGACCCATCAGGTCAAGCCCACAGCGAGGCAGAGTGCCCGGGCGGACGCAGCACGAATACGTCGAAGTCGCGCACGTGAAGCAGCCCAGTTGGCACGGCGAATTGCTGCTGAAATGGAATACCCTCACAAGATTCATCCCGCATTGGTGCCGGGTGTCTCGATCGAGGATCAAAAGATCCGGTATGGGGTAGACAAACCTATTGTATATATCGTCGGAATCCCCGTGTTGGCGTTCATCGCTTGGGGAATCATCAGCCCGGAGACCGTTCAATCCGTTTCACAGGCGGCTCTGAATTGGGTCATGCTCAATGTTGGTTGGATATTTAACCTTATTGCAGTTGGAATGATGATCTTCCTTCTGGCGATTGCCCTTTCCAAGTACGGTCGAATTCCCCTTGGTCTTGATGGGGAGCAACCCGAGTATTCCACCGCCTCGTGGGCGGCCATGCTTTTCGCCGCCGGTATCGGTATCGGCATCGTGTTCTTCGGCCCCCTTGAACCACTTAATCACTATCTCAACCCACTCCCCGGTAGCTACGAAGCCAGCTCTATGGAGGCGGTTAAAGGAGCCATGGCGCAGTCAGCACTCCATTGGGGTGTGAATGCGTGGGCTATCTACGCCATCGTTGGACTAGCGGTGGCCTATGTGTCGTTCCGCAAAGGGCGCGTTCCACTCATGAGTTCGGTCCTGGAACCACTATTTGGCATGACAAACAAGAGCCCCGGCGCTCGTTTGATCGACGGCCTGGCTATCCTCGCCACCCTCTTTGGAACTGCTGCATCTCTCGGCATTGGGGCGCTTCAGATTGGCCGGGGTGTTGAAATCGTCTCCGGATGGTCGACTACCGGAAACACCCTCGCTATCGGAATCATCGTGGTGTTGACTATTGGCACTATTGCCTCGGCCGTATCCGGCGTGTCCAAGGGAATTCGTCGCCTCTCAAATATCAACATGGTGGCCTCGGTAGGCCTCGCGGTGTTCTTCTTTGTTGGCGGTCCCACGCTGTTCCTCTTGAATGTCATTCCCGGTGTCGTGATGACCTACGTCGCTGAAGCTCCCACCATGCTCTCGGCGACAATGGTAGACAGCGACGAGACCCGAGCCTTCCTCTCCTCTTGGACTACCTTTTACTGGGCATGGTGGGTGAGCTGGGCACCTTTCGTTGGCGTGTTCGTTGCTAAGATTTCGCGAGGCCGAACCATCCGCCAGTTCGTTTTAGGCGTCCTTCTTATACCTTCCACCATCATCATTCTTGCTTTTACGATTCTCGGAGGAACCGCCATCTACCTTCAGCGGTCCACCGGCGAGCTTGCTCCTGATGGTACTGTCGCGTCACTTCCTCCCGCGGAGAATGTGGTATTTGCTGTGCTCGAGTACCTGCCGGGGGCTCAGATTGTGGCTCCCTTGATTATCGTCATCTTGGGGATTTTCTTCATTACCTCCGCCGATTCCGCTTCTCTCATTAACTCCCAGCTCAGTCAGGGTGGGAATCCTGAACCCCGCCGTAGTATTACGGCATTCTGGGCACTGTGTATGTCCGGTATTGCGATCGTCATGCTCTTAATGGGTGGATCTGATGTCCTGCAGGCACTCCAGAATCTCGTCACTGTGACAGCCTTACCGTTCTCAATCATTCTTGTTCTTATGGCCGTTTCCTTCTGGAAAGAGTTGCGTCAGGATCCCATGATGATCCGACATCTCTATGAGCGCAACGCGCTCTCTCGGTCGGTGCGCCAAGGAATTGAGGAGCATGGAGACAACTTTGCGTTGACTATTGAACCTACGGAACCTGACTCAGATTACGCTGCTGGCACGGGCTTTGACTCCAGCGCGGAGGAGGTCACTCAGTGGTATATCCGCCATGACGAGGATGGCAACGAGGTGGAGTACGACTATGTGACCGGTGAATACATCGACGACGAATCTACCTCTCAGGAAGCTAATCCCAGCGTTGAGGCGAGCAACAGTGCAGTCAAAACAAACGGGGCGCTAGAAGATGAACCTAAGCAGCAGTAGGCTGACAAGGACGCGATCCCAGTCTCAGGGACCGTCTCGCATCGAGGAAGGACACACATGACAACCCTCAAAGCACATGACGGACTAGAACTTCCCGCCATCGGATTCGGCACCTATAACCTGCGCGGGAGCGCCGGAGCGGATGCGATCGCGGGGGCAATTGAGCGTGGCTATACGTTGCTGGACTCAGCCTTCAACTATGAGAACGAAGGATGTGTTGGGGAGGGAATCCGCCGTAGTGGGGCCCACCGTGAAGATCTCATCGTCACCTCGAAGCTTCCCGGGCGCTACCAGGATCATGATATGGCCGTAGTAACAATCGAGGAATCGCTCTACCGTCTCGGTCTCGACTACATTGATCTCTACCTCATTCACTGGCCGAATCCCAAGGTAGGAAAGTATGTTGAGGCGTGGGGAGCACTCATTGAGGCAAAAAAGGCCGGACTCCTCAAGCACATTGGTGTTTGCAATTTTCTGCCCGAGCACCTGACCACTCTGAAGAGGGAAACCGGGGTGTTACCCGAGGTCAATCAGATTGAGCTGCACCCGTTGTTCCCGCAGGCAGAACAGGTGGAGTTCGATAAGGCCCATGGCATCATTACTGAAGCATGGAGCCCACTGGTACGTGGCGGTGTGCTGGATGACCCGGTGATTACCCGAATCGCTGAAAAGCACGGGGCGACTCCTGGCCAGGTGGTCCTCGCTTGGGATATTGCCCGCGAGGTCCTCCCGATCCCGAAGGCAGCCTCGCCTGCTCGCCAGGTAGAGAACCTGGGTGCTCTGAATGTGAGGCTGGATGCCGATGACGTTGCCGCCATCACCGCGCTAGGCCGCCCCGACGGACGTATGAAGGACCAAGACCCGGCGGTGTACGAGGAGTTCTAGGAGCGGATCGCGGCCACGTGTCCGGACCGGCTCAGTATTTTCTCTGACTGTCCACAATTTTGTGGCGGCGAGAGCAGGTTGAATGCCTATATTGGCACATAACCCGCCCTCGCCGCCACAGAATTTCTCAAGGCTCAAGGCTCAGTCACCTTTAACATTGACGAGCTGTCGCAACGTGTGCCGAATCTCCACGAGATCCGCCGAATCGGCCATTACCTGGTCGATTGATTTATAGGCCTGTGGAATCTCATCAATGAAGGCGTCCGTGTGGCGGTACTCGATACCTGCCATGGCTTCCCGCAACTGTTCACGTGTAAACGCCTGGCGCGCTGCCGAACGTGAGTACTGGCGCCCCGCTCCGTGAGGTGCCGAGTTCAGTGAGAACCGGTTCCCCTTGCCGCGGACAACGTACGATGCCGCACCCATGGAGCCCGGGATCAATCCATCCACCCCCTCGGCTGCGATAATGGCTCCTTTACGCGATACCCACACCTGTTTGCCCCAGTGCTTCTCCGATTCGGTGAAGTTATGGTGACAGTTGATGCGCTCCTCTTCAACGACGACGGCGCCCATTGTCTCCGAAAGCTGACGTGAGACCCGATCCATCATTTCCTCGCGGTTGAGAAGCGCAAAGTGCTGGGCCCAACGAAGCTCAGAGATATACCGGCTGAACTCCGGGGTACCTTCCACCAGGTAGGCGAGATCAGGATCCGGCAGATCAATCCACCACCGCGTGGCGAGTCGCTGTGCCACTTTGATGTGGTGCTGAGCGATCTTATTGCCGATACCGCGCGAACCAGAGTGCAGGAACATCCATACGCGATCCAGCTCGTCCACCGAGACTTCAATGAAGTGGTTCCCGGAGCCAAGCGATCCGAGCTGGTAGCGCCAGTTGCCCGCGTAGGAATCCGGGTTGAAGCCCTTCTTGTCCGCAAGTTCTTCGAGCTCGACTATACGAGGCCCAGCAGTCTCCGTCAGCTTGTGGTTATGCTTGCCCGCTGAGAGCGGGATCGCCCGCTCGATCTGCTGCCGCAGGCGAGTGAGATCCCGTGAGACGAGCTCGTCCCTTGTGAACTGAGTACGTACGGCAATCATGCCGCAACCAATATCCACACCAACGGCCGCCGGGATAATGGCGCTGAGCGTAGGGATCACCGAGCCGACGGTCGCTCCCTTGCCGAGGTGGGCATCAGGCATGAGAGCAAGATGCGGGAAGATGAACGGCATACGCGAGGTTGTGTGAGCCTGGGCGAGCGTCCGCTCGTCGATCAGCGACGCCCACGAGAGCAGTCGCTGTGAGAGGTGTTCCATGATTCCTTTCCTTGGATGAGTTGACGCAGCCGATGCAGACTGCGAGACGGTCCAAGGCAAGGATGGGTAGCTGCGCGATGCCGCGCTTTTCCATACAACAATGCCCCGGACCATAATGGTGCGGGGCATCTGTGAAAATATCAGATATCTCGCTCCAGAAGGGGTGGCTGGTCGTGGAGATCGCGTGGTGCGATCTCCAGATGCGGCTTATTTGAGAAGCGCATTCCAGATCCTTCCGGTGAAGAGGTGTCAAGGTGCAAGGCATCTTGACGACACGCTGTTGATGGCGCGGTGCACTGTCGGAGTGCACGGGAGTAAAGCTATTCCATGGCCACTCGGCTCGTCAAGCACTACAACAGAGCGGGTGCGAAAGAGATTCTAAATATCTCCTTCGCACCCGCATTATCATATCAACCAATTATTGACCGAAATGATGCCAGTTAAAGCCGGCGATGTTATCACTTCAGAGGCTGCAAGCCCACCTGACCGATGAGGCGAACCGGGTATTCAGGAGCTGACTTGTGGGCGTACTCTGCCTCGGCAGCTGCGATGCGGTCCGTCAAGTGGAGACGCTCGGCGGTGATTGCATTCGTGGGGATGGAGAGGAAGCGGTTCATGTCCTCAATACCCTGTGTGATGCGGCTCAGCTCCTCGTCATGCTTTGCAGCAATACGCTCGGCGTACCAGTCAGAAGCCAAAATGTTCTCACGCTCGAACAGCTCGCGGAACTCCGGTGATTCAAGCGTCCAGCCTTCGGAGGATTCTCCGTTCGCCATGATCTCCAGCAGTGCCCGAATCGGGGGAACGGCATAAGAAATCGTGCCATCAGCAATGTACGCCTTAGCCACACGCTGATGGGTGGCCACGATGGTATCGACCGAATTCGCAAAGACGTCCAGATCCTGCAATTCGGGACGAAGCATCGAATCGTCGAAAACTGCCTGCGGATGCATAAAGATACGGCCGAAGAAGAAGGTCGCGAACTTCTGCGTCATGCGGTAGCCGAGACGGCTCGCAAAAACCTTCTTGCCGTCATGCTCGAAGTCCTCAATCTTCTCGAGGTATCCACCCTTGATGAGCTCGTGCGCATCGCGCTCTTCGGGGGTCATGCGGCTGAACAGCTCGGGCACCAGCAGGCTGAAGTCGTGATCAATCCTGGTGTGAGGTCCAATGTATCCGGCACTGGAGATCCAGCCGTCGTAGCCAGCCAGAGCGTAGGACAGGAAAGCTGCATTGAGATCGAAGGTTGCGGGAAGGGCGTTGAACGGTCCCTTCGTCATGGCTCCCTCAGAACCCGCACCGGTAGTCGAGGGCGACTTGCCCGTCATCGAGGAGATGAACTCCATGAACAACTCGGGCAGCTCCATGAAGTGTAGAGGGTTGTACGAGCACAGCGCCGGCACCTTGTCCTCGGGAGGATTGTTGCGGCGTCCCGCGGCGACGACGTCGACCGGCAAGGGGAGCGGCTCAGAGAGCGGTGTTCCAGAGACCAGGTGAGCCGCAAGATCTGATGCAGCCGTATCCACGGGGTGCGAGAGATCCGGGCGCACCTGCAAGTAGCGCGGGTTCTTCGAGCGAGCACCATCAACGATGCGCGCATCAGCCGAGGATACGAAGTACTTTGGCGAGACGTCGTCGGCCTCATCAGCGACGCTGGAGATAAACTCCTGCATAGGTGCCGAGAAGAGGCTGAACTTGACGGCGTCGTCGCGCATGGCACGGGCGTCAGCACGAGTGAGTGGCTCGAAGTTAGAGATGAATGAGCCGGGCTGCGACAGATCGCGTTCCGTCTGCTTATCGTATCCACGAATCTTGGCGTCGTCTGGACGCTGGAAAAGCAACTGCTCGCAGTTCTCCACGTACTTACGGGAGAAGCCGCCGTCGCGATCGCGCATCACTACGGAAGCGGTGATGTCGTCTTCGGTCTGCACCTTGGTGGCCGGATGGAAGTCGGGGCGAAGGCTGAACAGACGCCATGACCCGTCGGCGGTGAAGCCAATTCGGAGGTTCGTGTTAACGATCTTCTGACCGTCGAGCCGGACGAAGTTTCCGTAGCGGTCATTCATGATGCCCACGGTGAAGTGCTCGCGCCAGTTCTCGCCCCATTCGGGCTTAATGTAACGCTTGACCGTGTAGACAATCTCTTTGATGTACGCGGGGATCGTATCGAGGAACTTGTTGTACTCATCGGTGTAGTCCTCGGACCGGGTGAGCAGCTTAATGACTGAACCGATGGAGCGATCTTCGCTGAGGATCGAACGGTGATCGCTGGTATCACCGCTGCGGAAACGATCGGAGTAATCGCGCTCCAAGAGGGACTGGACGGTGTCCATATCCTCTTCGAAGTTCGGGCTGTAGAGGTTACCGAAGATGAAGGCGTCCGAGAGGGCCTTGCTGATCTCAGACTTGCCGCCACCCGAGACCGTCGACGGCTTGTGGCACGTGGTGGAGACGGGGGAGACGCCCACGAGTGTCCACTGTGTGGGTTCAGCATCCAGCTGTTCCATATACACGCGGTAGCCGTCGGGAGCGAAGTACGTCTTCTTGGCACGCAGTGGAATCGACTGACGCTTGCCATCCGCATCAGTCCACGAGACCGTGCTGTCGAGCAGGCTGTAGGAGGCGTGCGGGGGAACCAGGACAAACTCCGGGTACCGGATGTCGAGCGCATGACCCTCGGGCTGCAACTCGAAGCGCTCGGGGTTGCGTGACACGACGTCGTCAACAGTCTCGTCGCCCTTCACATAATCGGACGTGAAGGTCTGGCCGAGTGTGTAGGAGGGGAACACACGTGCGCCACCGGCGTGCTCTTCCTCGGCGTTGCCGAAAAGATTCGCGGAGTAGCTGATTTGGGTCTTGACTTCCTTCTTGCAGTAACCGAAGTAGTTGTCCGCAATGACGGTAACGATGACACCACGCTCGTCACGGGCGCAGCACTTGAAGGCCTGGCCGTCGTTGTAGAGCTCGGCCTCGTCCTTGTAGCACATATGGTCGCGGCGCTGACGCTCGGTGGCGTCCTCCCAGCGGGGGAGTCCGAGTTCCTTCTTCGTCACCTTGGTGAGGTGAGGGGCAAGAACAACCAGGCCGCTGGTACCCGTCCAGCCAGTGGGGTCGAGGGCGGAATCGTTGTCCGCCAGGAACGGATCTCCGCCGTTGCCGAAGATTCCTTCGACGAAGTCAAGGTTGGCCACGAGGCCGCCGGGAACGATGAAACGGATTTCCATGCGCTTTTCGCGCTGGCGTCCGTGCACCTCGGGAACAACGAGCGGGCGGAGCAACAGAGACACGAACGTGTGGGCCGGATTCTCCTGGTTTGCGGTGTAGGGAACCGTCAGGAGATCCCGCGGTGGTTCCATGGCCAGTTCCATGAGTTTACCGAAGACGGCCTTCGGAACAGCGCGCTTGTCATCGGGAATTGGCAGGCCACCCTCGGCGATATGGAACACGCCCGCGGTGGTGCGGCGATCGTTGGCCGGGTTGTGCAGCACGCCGTTGGCAAGACGATAGCTGGAGAGAAGATCGTTGGAGAACTCGTCGGCGTCGCTTGGAAGTGACAGCGCACGGGCCAATCCGGCCTGGTCGAGCACGAGAGTGCGCGAGGGGATAATAGGATTGGTGCCGGTATCCTTCAGGTAATCGTTGAGGAAAACCTGAATTCGATTATCGGCGGCACAAGGACGGTACTCCAGACGGCGGTTGAACTCCTGCTGTTGGGCGATCAAGGGCCCAACGAGTTCCATATCCGCATCCATCGGTACCGCGTGGCCCAAGAGTGCGAGTCGAAGGTTGATAACGTCAGTCACTGAATAACCCATGGGTCCACCCTAAACCTGAGAAGCGGCAATTAACTAGGACGTCGGTCGGGAGTGTTTCCGCAGGTTGCCGCGCGTTAACGTGGTAGTGAACACCAAATAAACCGGTCAGACTGAGGCCCTACCGGCCAGACCAAAAGTCTGACGACGACGGCTCGTGCACCAACGTTTTACCACGTCCGATGGGTTAATAGCTGGCTGGGTGCGCACCTCGTCGTGGTTCAAAAAACACCCCGAGTGACACGTCACAGCTCTCCCATGACGATGTCTGGTTGCGACTAACGTCCCGCGGCGGCATACTGGGGAACGAACACATTGTGCTCCGGGGTCAGTGAAAGTCTGAACCGGCGGTGATAGTCCGCGACCCACGCAAGTGGTTGACAAGGTGAAATTCCTTGACCGACGGTTAAAGTCCGGATGGGAGGCGCACGTGAAGGGCGGAGTTCGTCGGTTGTATTCATCGACCGCAACTTCCGTTGTCTGAACGAGTCCAACATTTCCCCGAAGCGAAGGGGAAAGGACTGTTCATGAGACCGAGACGCGGAGCCAGCTGGCTACCCTCTCTCGTTTTTGGCGCGCTTCTTCTGGCGCTGTGGTGGTTCTTCACGACCTTCGGCTTCGTCGATGCCTATTTTCTTCCTTCACCACAGGAAACGACGGCGCGGCTGATCTCAGGCTTGCGCTCCGGCTATTTAGTCGATGCGTTGGAGGCAACCCTTCAGGTAGCCATTGCGGGCTGTGTTGTCGCAGCCATGGTTGGCATTCCTCTTGGATACTGCATTGGGAAATCTCGGACCTTCTCTCGGATGGTTCAGCCCTACTTTGCCGCCTCGCAGGCGATCCCCGCTGTGGCCATCGCACCGCTGCTTACGATCTGGATCGGCTATGGCCCGGTTTCCATCATCGTGCTGTGCACCATCATGGTGATTTTTCCCGTCGTCGTCTCTACATCGGTGGGAATTCGCCATATCGACACTGACATCATCGGGGCTGCTCGCCTCGATGGTGCTTCTGGTCTCACCCTCATTCGCACGATGGAGATCCCGCTTGCCGCGCCGTCAATCCTGGCGGGGCTACGTACGGGATTCACACTCTCGATTACCGGCGCCGTCGTCGGCGAAATGATCATAGGTGGCAAGGGACTTGGCATGGCTCTGATGAGCGCGCAGGGCTCAGGAGATATCAAGGGAATGTTTGCCGCGATCGTTCTCCTGGCTGTCAGCGCCATGACCATCTACGGCCTCATTTCGCTGGTCGAGAGTCGCGCCAACTACCTGATCCGGGATAGCTCGGGCAGCCATCGATGGCGTGTACGAGCCGAAACACCGGCCACAACCAAGTAAGGCGGGCCCCGAATCTGACTTGGGGCCACCACGATAGAAACTCCACGACCCAGCGATACGAACAGAGAAGGACCCATGAAACGACTCATGATTGCTGCGGCGGCAGCCCTCACCCTTGCGCTCTCGGCCTGTACCGGCGGCACAGTAGGTGGCGATAAGGAGAGTGACGCCACCGGCAACGGTTCGGCCAGCCTCACTCCAATTACCTTTGGACTTACGTTCATCCCCAATATCCAGTTTGCGCCGGTGTACGTGGCTGAACATGAGGGTTATTTTGAGGACGCAGGCCTGGACGTGACGATCCGTCACCACGGCGCACAGGAGGCGCTGCTTGGCGCATTGCAGTCCGGTGAAGAACAGATTGTTTTCGCCGGAGGTGACGAGATGTTGCAGGGCCGGGCCGCCGGTGTCGACGTCGTCAATTGGGCAACCATGTACCAGCAATACCCGGTGACCCTCATCGTGCCCGAGGATTCGGACATCCACACCCCGGACGATCTCAAAGGTAAGACCGTGGGCCTACCCGGACCGTATGGCGAGAACTACTTCGCACTACTTGCCATGTTCAAGGCGCACGGTCTGAGCGAGAGTGACGTTACCGTGCAGTACATCGGCTACACCCAAGCCGCCGCCCTCGCCTCCGGTGACGTGGACGCGATCATTGGATTCTCCAACTCGGACCTTGTTAATATCGCGAGCGCGAACGGCGCTGACTTCTCCACCTACAAGCCTGGCCAGGACGGCGCCACCACGAGTAGTTGGCCGGTGCGAACCATCGATATGGTCGACGGCGGACTGCCCCTCGTTGGTGTTGGACTCGGCTCCCTGGATTCCACGATGGATAAGAACCGTGCCACCTATGCTGCCGTCTTAGAAGCGATGGATCGAGCGGTGCAGTTTTGCCAGGAAAACCCAGAGAAAGCGCTCGATATTAGCGCCGAGTACGTGCCCGATCTCGCCGAACCGGAGAAGCGTGCAATTGCCGCGGTCACCCTTGACCAGACGCTCACGTTGTACACGGGCGGGGAGAAATTTGGAGCGCAAGATACGGCCCGCTGGGACGAGATGGCGACATTTATGTGGGAGAACGATCTACTAGAGAAGGAAGTGGCCGCCTCGGATGCATTCGTCGATGTGACGAAATGACGAGTTGTGGGAAAAGGCGAGTTGTGGGAAAAGGCGAGGAGATTCGCCGTCGTTTCACGGACGTCATCCGTGATGACATCGGTGTGACGCGTTGCCCTACGGACGTTCAGGCGTTTGTGGGGCACGCGCTTGTAAGCTGGCCTCGTGAAGAATTTTGAAGAACTATTCGATGAGCTGAGCCGTAAGGCTGTGGAGCGTCCCGAAGGATCGGGCACCGTGGACGAACTGGATGCGGGAATCCATGCGATCGGCAAGAAGATCGTGGAAGAGGCCGGAGAGGTCTGGATCGCCGCCGAGTATGAAAGCGACGAGTCCCTCGCCGAGGAAGCCTCCCAGCTGCTCTATCATCTCCAGGTCATGCTCATCGCCCGTGGCCTCACCCTTCAAGACGTCTACCGCTACCTCTAGGATTTTCATGCTTCGCATTGCTGTACCCAACAAGGGTTCCCTCTCCGATCCCGCGTGCCAAATGCTCGTGGAGGCCGGATACCGCCAGCGCCGTGGCGGGCGTGAACTCGTTCTGACCGACGAGGTCAACAACGTCGAGTTCTTCTTCCTGCGTCCGCGTGATGTGGCCGTGTACGTCGGTGCCGGTACTGTTGACGTGGGCATCACCGGCCGTGACCTGCTCATCGATTCGGGTGCTCCTGCTATCGAGCACCGCGCGTTGGGCTTCGCCCGATCCACCTTCCGTTTCGCCGCCCCTAAGGGCACCTGCTCCAGCCTCGAAGATATTCGCGGCAAGCGTGTGGCTACCGCCTACGATGGTCTCGTGCGCAAGTACCTTGCTGAGCAGGGCATCGAGGCCACCGTCGTGCACCTCGACGGTGCCGTAGAATCCTCCGTGCAGCTCGGCGTTGCCGATCTTATTGCCGACGTGGTGGAGACTGGATCTACGCTGCGCGCCGCGGGTCTCGAAGTGTTCGCCGATCCTATCCTCAAGTCCGAGGCCGTGCTCATTTGCCGTGACGGCGTGGAGCCCAAGGGCTTGACCACGCTGGACCGCCGCCTCGAAGGCGTGCAGGTGGCTCGTCACTACGTGGTGTTCGATTATGACTGCCCGGTGGAGCACCTCGACGAAGCTGCAAAGCTGACTCCGGGCCTGCAGTCACCCACCGTGTCTCCTCTTCACGAGGAGGGCTGGGTTGCTGTGCGCGCCATGGTTAAGCGGGACGTGACCAACCAGATTATGGATGGTCTCTACGATGTGGGTGCCCGTGGCATCATCGTCACGCCGATCCTCGCGTGCCGTGTGTGATTGATTCTTGCTGGAAGGCCTGTGCTTTCTAGCTGGTGATTGTGGATGGGGGGCCCCGCATCAGCGGGGCCCCCCATTTTTATATGCGGCCGTCCAGGCGCGGATTTCTTCGGTGAGTTCAGTGAATTCAGCGAATGTGGTGGTGCATCGTCGTCGTTTATTATCCGGAAAAACGCCGCGCTAGACGTTTTACTCGTCGATTGCTTCTGAAATGCTTGCTGTTAGTTGGGGCCAGGGACCGCCGAGATCACGCAAGCTAATAGAAATCTGACTGTTGCGCGGAGTGAAACTCGTGACGCCATAGGCAATGGGGACATCGCCGGTCTCAAAAACTGTCGATGTCATGGCCATAATCGGTTCCTCCTCAGGAATACCGAGCGCCAACGAGACGTCCTTATCCGCGCGCGATAAACGCACAACCAGGTCATTACGGATCAGTTCAACACCATATTTCTGCTCAATAAACTCATACAGAGAGCCCTCGGAAAAATTATGCTTGAGCACACCAGAAAAACGTTTCCGAGGAAGCCAGGTCGTTGAACACTGCTGAAGAATACCGTTGACATAGCGGATCCGACTCAGCTCAACTAGTACCGCCGATTCCGGTTCTCCAAGGATCTCAGCTGCCTCCGGGTTGACAGCAATCTTGTTGGCTAGAACACGGCTCGTCACAGTCCGCCCGGCCTCCAACTGTTGCCGATAGAAGCCAATGACTCGATTAGCAAAAGATTCGGTAAAAACTCCCGCCCGTTTAGGATCGGTGACAAACGTGCCACGACCCTGCTCCCTCACTAATAAACCTTCGTCAATGAGTTCTTCCACAGCACGCCGGAGCGTAATACGTGAGATGCCGAACTCGGCACACAACTCTGGCTCCGTGGGCAGTTGATCACCGGGGGAGGACTCACGAACACGACGAACAAGCACATCACGAACGGCAACATATTTAGGTGTACGTGTGCGCACGATGCTCCTTTGCTCTCATGCCAGACCATTGACAAGATGCCGTTGGCGAGGAAACGGCGATGTATCTCATGGGTTACTACACCTTTTAAGACCGCCGTCTAAAACATCATACAGCACATGATGAATATTCGTCCTTGAAAATTCTCAAATATTCGTGAACCATTTCGGTAGCGGGAGTTTTGGCCACGAGCTACTCTTGCTTATACATCATAACGTTATAACGAATCGGAGGATCGTATGACGGATTCACAAGCATCGGGCAATGTAGCCCGACTTGCCGCTTCACGCATCCAGTTCACCGACGACGAACTGGATTGGAAGAGCGCTATTCGCCTCGCTGGCAAGCCCCTCGTTGATGAGGGCGCTGTCACGGACGCCTATATCGAGGATGCCATTCGGATTGCGGAAGAAAAAGGCCCGTACTTCGACTTGGGGCGTGGCATTGCTATGCCGCATGCACGCCCAGAAGCCGGTGTCAATCAAATGGCTCTCTCTTTCTTGAGGACACGCAAGCCTGTTCTCCTTCTCGATCGCGAGGACCACGCAATCGACGTGTTCATCATGCTCGCCGCTGTGGACAACAAGTCCCATCTCGGTGTTCTACAAATGCTTGCCGGCGTCCTGACGGACGCCGGGCGAGTCGAGGATCTCAAGGCTGCGACCTCACCGGAAGAAGTGCTTGCCATCTTCGGCGAATAGCACTCGACACGACACAACAAAAAACAATCGAAAGGTTAGAACAATGAAGTTCATGGCAATTTGCGGATCAGGACTCGGCTCCAGCTTCATGGTGGAAATGAACATCAACAAGGTGCTGGGCGAACTCGGCGTCTCCGGCGTGGAAGTCGAGCACTCTGATGTCTCTAGTGCTCACCCCGGTGCCGCCGACGTCTTCTTCCTTGCACGCGACATCGCCGATGGCTTGAATCTTGCTCCTGCCAAGGTTGTCATTCTGGACAGCATCATCGATCTCGACGAGCTCCGCACCAAGGTCGGGCAAGCTGTCGAAGAGCTCGGGCTCAAGTAGCACGGAGAGATTCCCATGGGTTCTGTTATTGACGTACTGGTTGATATTGCCAGTACTCCCGCTATTCTTGTTGCGCTCATCGCTCTCATCGGCTTGCTGGTGCAGCGTAAGCCCGCGAGCGATATCGTCAAAGGCACGCTGAAGACCTTCGTTGGCTTCCTCGTCCTCTCGGGTGGCGCCGGCGTTGTTTCTGCTTCCCTCGCACCCTTCGGGGATATGTTCAAAGCTGCCTTTAATGTTAAGGGCGTTGTCCCGAACAACGAGGCCATCGTGGCGATGGCGCTTGATGAGTACGGTACGGCCACTGCTCTCATCATGTTCTTCGGCATGCTGGTGAACATCCTTATCGCGCGCTTTACGAAGTTTAAGCACATCTTCCTGACGGGCCATCACACCCTGTACATGGCAGCTATGCTGGCGGTTATCTTCGCCGTCGCTGGATTCAGTGGTGCCTCACTCATTCTCACGGGCTCGCTCGCGCTCGGTGCCGTGATGAGTTTGTCGCCATACTTCCTCCAACGGTATATGCGTGAGATGACGGGTAACGACGGCGTGGGCCTAGGCCACTTCGGTGGCGGAGGCTACTGGATGGCCGGTGCCATTGGTTCGCTGCTACGTGGCAAGAAGGAAAAGGTCACCACCACCGAGGAAGTTAACTTCCCCAAGTCGTTGGCATTCCTTCGCGATTCCACGGTCTCGATTTCTATCACGATGATGATTGTCTACCTGATCGTCGCCATCTTCGCGGGTCCGTCCTTCTTCGCGGAGAACTACCCGGAAGAAGGTAACTTCGTTATCTTCGCACTGACTCTCGCCGGTCAGTTTGCGGCTGGCGTTTTCATCATCCTCGCTGGCGTCCGTCTGATCCTCAACGAGATCGTCCCCGCTTTCAAGGGCATCTCCGAGAAGCTCGTACCGAACGCCATTCCCGCACTCGACTGCCCAATTGTGTTCCCGTTTGCTCCGAACGCGGTGCTGATCGGCTTCCTGTCCAGCTTCGTTGGTGGCATCGTCTCAATGCCGATCATGGCGCTGGCTGGCCTGCCCATCGTCATCCCCGGCGTGGTGCCTCACTTCTTCTGCGGTGCAACGGCAGGCGTGTTTGGTAACTCGCGCGGTGGCCTTCGGGGCGCCGTCGTCGGAGCATTCGTCCAAGGTATTGCCATCAGCTTCCTACCTCTGGCACTCGCACCGGCTCTTGGTGATCTTGGCTCTGCCAGTTCCACCTTCTCCGATTTCGACTTCACGATCATGGGTATTTACTTCGGTAACCTGGGCGGAAGTTTTGGACAGATCGGCGCCATCGCTGGACTCGTCGTTCTCTATGGCGCAATGATTGCCTACTCGATCTTCAAGAAGGCTCCGAAGGCAGCTGTCGCTGCTTAGTCATTTCCCTACCCCAATGAGGGCAGTAGCACGTGAGGTACTACTGCCCTCATTGCATCCCTCTATCATCAATCTGAAAGAGTAAAACCTATGGACAAGGATCTGAAAGTCTTCTCTGCAGAGATCAGATTCCTGACAACCCGGATGCTCCACGCTAAAGGCTACGGGCATTTCGGAGGAAGCCTGTCGATCGTCGAAGCTCTCGCGGCATTGTATGGACGCCAGCTGAGATTCGATCCACAGAATCCGGCGTGGGAAGAGCGCGACTTCTTCGTGCTCTCTAAAGGGCACGGTGGGCCTGCCCTATACTCCACACTTGCCGCATGTGGATTCTTTGATGTCGAGCGGCTGTACACGCTCAACAACAACGGCACCTTGCTCCCATCACATCCCGACCGGGTAAAGATTCCGGGCGTTGAAATGACCACCGGCTCTATGGGCCAGGGGATTTCCGCGGCTGCTGGTATCGCGTATGGTCTGCGTGCTCAAGGCCGCAGCAATCGTGTCTACACGATTGTTGGCGACGGCGAACTCAACGAGGGCCAGTGCTGGGAAGCGGCGCAGTTCATCGCACATCAGCGGCTCACTAACCTGGTGGTCATGGTGGACGAGAACAAGCGTCAGCTTGACGGATACACGAAAGATATTTGCGAGACTTTTGATTTTGTGGAGAAGTTCCAGGCCTTCGGTTTCGCGGCAGAACGCGTGAACGGTCAGGATGCCGAGGTCATCGCGGAGGCGCTCAAGCGTGCTGAGGGCGCGACGGATCGGCCCATCTGCATTGTTCTCGATACCACCAAGGGAGCCGGCGTAGACTTTGTGGCCACCGCTTCCGACAATCACCACATGCGTCTCGATGCCGCCGGGCTTGGACAGATCGAAGCCCGGCTCGCCGAGCTCGAGGCAGAGCTTGCAAAGGCAGGGATCAGCTATGAGTAAGGCAACGACCGACGTGACCGGACTCGAAATGCGCCAGGTATACGCTGCCGTGGTAGGAGATCTCTATCGCGAGCATCCCGATGAGATCTTTGCGATGGAAGCGGATCTTTCCAGTGCGATGGCAACCTCGGGGCTTAAGCAGGCGATGGGTTCCCATTACGTCAACGTGGGCATCATGGAGGCGCACATGGTGAGCGCCTCCGCTGGCATTAACGTGGCCGGAGGTTTCGCCTACGTGCATTCCTTCGGCCAGTTCCTGGCGCGCCGCGCCATGGATCAGGTGTTTGTGTCACTTGCTTACGCGCAGCTGAGTGCTTGCCTAGTGGGCTCTGATGCCGGCGTGACTGCCGAACATAATGGCGGCACTCACATGACCTTCGAGGATATGGGCATCCTTCGGGTTATTCCCGGTATCACGATCTACGATGTGAGTGACCAGGTCCAGTTCGCCGCAGCCTTGCGTGGTGCACACGAGCGTGGGGGACTCACGTATATCCGTACAATCCGAAAGGCACCCAAGCGTCGTCTGTACACCGCAGATACCGATTTTGGCGATTCTGGTGCCCGTGTTCTACGTGAGGGCAGCGATATTTCGTTGTTTGCTTGCGGCATTGAGGTAGCTGAAGCACTGGAAGCTGCTGATCGACTCTCTGAAAAGGGCATTTCGGCCGAGGTCGTGGACGTATTCCGCATCAAGCCCTTGGACGATTCGGTTCTTCTAGAATCCGCGCGCCGTACCGGTGCTGTAGTGACGTGCGAGAACCACAACGTCATCAACGGTATGGGATCGGCCGTGGCGGAGCTACTGGCAGAAAATCAGCCCACACCGCAGTACCGTATTGGAGTCCGCGAGCGCTTCGGCCAAGTTGGCACGACAGACTGGCTCATGGGCGACTATGGCCTGACCGCCACTGATATTTCCACAGCGGCCGAGAAGCTGTTGAGGAAGTAGCTGGGCACCATTAGTTGAGGGCCGCCGGCGGGTGTGAAACCCGGCCGGCGGCCCTCCCTTTTGTTGGAACGCAATATATTGCGTAGTTGTCTAATTGACGACGACGTCCATGCGGCAACAGTGTTATTCCGCGTTATTCCGCCCTGAATCGTGATGATTCCCGTATGGTTGATGCCAAGGACTCGGCGAAGGTGGATGGCGGTCTTTCATGCGGCGGAGTGATGTAGCACGGATGTTTTGTGATGCACGTACGAACTGATGGCGTTGCGATTCCCGGGAGTATTGTGCGGCTGCGCGCGCCAAGCGGTAATCTCTCGGGTCAGTGGGTTGGTGATGTCCCCATAGCCTCCGGGGAAATTGTCGACATTGACGTGGACACCAGACGTATCTACCCCATCGGTGAGTTTGAGATTGTGGTGGGTGGTACCGACGGTTTCACGATTCTGCCGGACTCTGATGAGGTCCGTATATCTGGAATCGTCATGGAGGTCGATGAGTACGGGATATTGACCTTAAACGTGTCCGGGCACTTGATGTTTATCGAAACTGAGGGGGACGTGCCTGATGATTTTGTGGGATCGAGAGTCCAGATCATTACCAATGATCTCAAGTTCTATCCGATGAACGCCTGAATTGAC
>JBDIAV010000009.1:0-67117 GCA_039812645.1 Actinomycetaceae bacterium | reverse complement strand
GCTCTTGGCTTCCTGTGAGATCGATTCATGGGAGGGAGAGGAGTGGGCGATTGAGTACGACCATGAGGGGCCGACCATCGACATGCGTGCCACCCAAACCAACCAGACCAGCAACTAACCCCGTTACCTTGTTGGTGGGTCCTTTCATTGGGAATGATGGGGCTTGTCGGTCAGTCGCTCTGGCATGGTGTTGTGCCCCTGTCTATTCAATGATCCGGGGGGTGTTGCCACCAGAGACGATTGACGGTGGGTGATCGCTGATAAGGGGCTTGGCACCAGTGTGGATGCCTGTCGTAACGTGGATGTGAGGCTTACTGTCTGGACCTGATCGACTAAGGGAATACCCGTTGAGAGGAGCAATGATGGTCACTCACCAAACGCCCGAGGTCTTCCTTGGACTTGATGTCGGTAAAACCAAGCATTGGGCTTGCGCGATCACCGCCGATGGCAAGGTGGTATGGAACAAAGCGCTACCAAACGATGAAACCAAACTGATCGATGTCTACACCCGACTACAGAAACTGGGGTCGCTGCTTGTGGTGGTCGATCAGCCCGCCACGATCGGAGCATTGGCGGTGGCAGTGGCTCAACATATGGGAATACCGGTGGCTTATCTTCCAGGTTTGACGATGCGCAGGATCGCTGACTTGTATCCAGGAGACGCCAAGACAGATGAGAAGGACGCGTTCATCATCGCTGATGCTGCTCGTAGCCTGCCCCATACTCTGCGGGATCTCAGCCAGACGGATCTTACAGAGGCCACACTAGGGATGCTCACGGGTTTCGATCTTGACCTATCCCGGCAGGTCAATCAGCTGTCCAACCGGATTCGCGGCCTATTCACTCAGATCCATCCGGCGCTGGAAGAGGTACTTGGCCCGCGTCTTAAGCATGATGCAATCCTTGAATTGCTCGCCACCTGGCCGACCCCGGACCGAATACGCAAGGCCGGGCGAGCCAGAATCGATGCCAAGTTGAAGAAACACGGAGCCCGCCGCCACACTGCATGGACCGAAGAAATCATACAGGCTCTCGGCAAGCAAACAGTCACCGTGACTGGTACGGAGGCTGCCGGCATCGTGATACCCCACCTAGCTCGCCAACTCACATATTTGCATGCTCAACGAGCTGACGTGGCACAGCAAATCGAAGAGATCGTGGTCAATCACCCTCTTTACTTGGTCCTGACCTCGATGCCCGGCATTGGGCTCAGGACCGCCTCCGTGCTCATTGCCGAACTAACAGGTAAAGCCTTTACCAGTTCTGCCGCTCTGGCCTCGTATGCCGGTCTGGCGCCCACCACGAGGCAATCAGGAACCTCTATTAAATCCGAGCGTGTAAATCATTCGGGCAACAAGCGCCTCAAACGTGCCCTCTTCCTCTCAGCTTTCGCAGCTATTCGGACAGACCCTGTTAGCCGTGCCTACTACGACCGTAAACGAAACCAAGGAAAACGACACAACCAAGCCATCATCGCTCTAGCCCATCGAAGACTCACCGTCTTGTACGCAATGCTCAGAGACGCCAGCCTCTACGACACCCCACAACAAGCCCAAGCAGCTTGACAAACAACATAGGGGCACCCCCCATACCGGGGACCACCCGTACCACCTACCCAGAAACCCGGTACCAACCCCCTGGGCCCACAGTTCCAACAAGCGCTACGCGCCAACCATCCCTCGGGATCCAGAGTCAGCGCCGCACGCCAAGAGAGAAGTGCTTCGTCTCTGTAGCAAATCCGGGAAAAGATCGATCAGAGAAAAGATGGTTGCTCGCGGGGACAAACCCGGTCCGCTTTACGTCATGATGCTCAACGGCTTTGCCAGAAATGCGTGGAGCATCGAGACCGCGATGGAGAATAGTGAAAGTTTGCGCAGTGCAGTCGAACGGTTGAGCCGTTTGGTGCTTGCGTGACAATGGCTCACCGGGACGCTAGAGAAGCTCAGGGAGCCAAAGTCACCACGGTGACCTCTTCAGAAAAGGAGGCCTGACGCAAGCCCCTGACTCCTTCAGGGAAGGCAGTTCTGGAGTCCTACGTCTACTCGCTGACGGGTTCCTCGACGTACTCCTCGTACACGGGCTCTTCGTAGACCGGCTGCTCCTCGATCACAACCTGCTCTTCGGCAGGTGCTGCCACGGGCGCCTCGGAGGTTGCTCCCGTGATCTGCGGCGGAACCGGCTGGAGCAGGTGGCTACAATTGTCAAGAGGCCAGCGCGGCTGCATCAGCGTACCTTCAGTGGTAACGATCCACAGGTTGGGCTGGGCCTCGTAGTAATTGTCGCAGCCTGTTCCTTCTGCGAGCGGAGTGGTGTCATCGGGCCGTGCGAGAAGGACCGCAAGCTCAGCGAGGTCGCCGTCGTACATGGTGATAGCCGACGGGTCCCCGGAACAGGTGCCGGCAGCTGCGATCCCACTTCCTGCAAAAATGGGGAGCGTGTTACGCCAGTTGAAGTCGAAAGGATCTGCTCCCGCCGCGCAGTCGACCGTGGCGAGAAGTGCTTGCGCCTGCTCCGCCGTGACTCCCGTAACTCCAGGTGCAGCAGTCGGAGCCTGTGTTGCGTTCGGCGCTGCCGCGCTCGCGGTTACCTCGGGCTCCTGGTGGGCGCGTGGGGTATAGCTGGAGCATGCGGCCATGGTGATCATCATCGCTGTTGCCATGCTGCCTGCCGTAGCGATTCGGCTCCAACGTGTGACTCGACCTGTATTCATGGCTGTTCCCTTCTGGCGGCTCGTCCTTGCTCGAGTCGCGTGGTTAGAACAAAGGTTACATCTGTGCTGTGTGAAAAAGGTTACATCTGTGCTGTGTGAAATGGAGCGAATTCGCCGCCGAGTCGCCGCTATTCCTCGCCCGCCGTTTTCCTTACCCCGCTCCGTCAAGATAGGCCATGGCTTCTAGCATGCGCAGGTTGAGAACGGGCGCCATGGTGACCATGTATTCGTTGGTGACCTGCATGGTGTCGGCGTAGACGTAGACGTTTCCGATGGTGGTGGGGCAGATATCGCCGGTGCAGAGTTGGTCGGTGAAGTCGAGGGAGGTGAATCTGTAGGGGGCGAGTTGGTCGGCGGGATTTGCCGCGGCCTGGTGGTCGGGTCGGGAGAGGATACAACCGCCGAGGATCCCGGTGGTGGGGTTGGCGAGTGAGCATTCGAGGAGGTTTTTCTCGTCGCCGAGGGTGTCGCGTAGTCCGATGACGGGGACGCCGCGGGCGTTGATTTCCGCCACCAGTTCAGGCAGTCCGGGGATGAGGCGTTCGTCTGGTGAGGCGCCGGCCGTCTGGGTGGACAGGAGGAGCACGTAGTCCGGTTGGAAGGTGTCAACGTAGTTGAGGGCCGCACTGTTGCGTGTCTGGCAGGGTGCGGTGGCTTCCGGATCGAAGTTCCACGAGCAGGCGGAGTGATGGGAGAGTTGGATGAACCAGTTGTTTTCTTTGGCTACCTGGACGAGGGCCTGCGACCATTGGGTGAGTTTGGAACTGCCGACGGCGAGGATGCGCCGAGTAGCCGTGGCGGGGTCACCAACCTGGGAGCAGTAGCCGAGCGAGGGCATTGCGAACTCAGCCGGGACGCCGTCGTCGCACGAATCGGGGAGTGATGCGTACCAGCCAGCTGTGGGGTCGGGAAGTGGCGCTTCGGTAAACGGGACCTCGACTTGCGAACGAAGGGTGAGCGCGCCGGGGTGAGTGGCCGGGTTGAGAGTGACGGCGGTGTCAGCTTTCTTCTGCGAGAACCCGTACATGCGGCCGTCGACGAAGTAGACTCCACCGATACCCACAGCGAGGGCGACGACGGCGACGCTCATCTTGTTGAGAGTGCCCCGGTTCGACCATGTCCAGTTGTGAAGTGGATTGTCGACGGCGAGGGTGAGGCCCCACGCAACCAGGATGGAGAGGATGATGAGGACGATTCCGTCGCTGATGGTGAGGTGGCTACTACCCACCAGGTTGAGGTAGATGACGAAGATGGGTCAGTGAACGAGGTAGACGGCGTAGGAGATGTCGCCGAGGTTGACGAGCGGCTTCCAAGCCAGCAGGCGGCCCGCGCCCCAGGGCATCTCCCCGGTGGGGAAGACAAGGATCATCGACGTGGCAACGAGAGAGATCGCGGCGATGGGACTGACGGTGTCAGTTCGAACGACGCCGTAGTAGACCGCCATGACGAGCAGGCTCAGCCACGAGATGGCACGGTGGGGGAGGCGGAGCTGGGTCAGCCAAGGCGTGGCGATGGCGAAGAGGGATCCGAGGGCGAATTCCCAGAGCAGGGCGCGGGTGTAGAAGTAGACGGAGCCGTCGGTGGATGCGAACCAGATGAGCCACACCAGCGAGCCGATCGCGATGAGAGTGAAGACCACGAAAGCCACCGGCCTGATGCGCCAGCGGAAACGCTTGGCGATGAACGCGCAGAGGGCCAGAATGACGGGCCAGAGGAGGAACACTTGCCCTTGCACCGACATCGACCACAGGTGCATGAACGGACTCGACATCGCACTGTTTTCTGCGAAGTAATCCGCGGCCACGTCAATGAGGCGCCAGTTCTGGGTGTAGGTGAGTGACGCGAATGCTTGGTCGAAGATCTCCGGCACGCGGTTCGCGGGGAGAAGCCGCACCGACGCCCACAGTGACAGCGCGACGACGACGATAAGCGGCGGCACTAGCCGCTTGAACGTATTGGCCCACCGTTCAATGAAGAAAGGCGTCTTGCCACGTTCGGCGCTCCTGATGAACGACGCCGTCATGAGGAACGCCGAGATCATCAAGAATGCGTCCAGGCCAATCGGTGAACCGACGTTCCAGGCGTGGAACAGCAGGACCTGGATCATGCAGACCGCGCGAAGCCCCTGGATGTCATAGCGCTTGGGGCGTCGGGCTGCTACACGGCGCGGGACCGCCGCGTTACCACGCCGGTTGGAGGGCTCGCTACGCGTGTTGATCCAAGTGGACGCGAATTCTCACGGGAGCGAGAAGGCGGAACACTCGAGTCACTGGGAAAGGTCATAGCGGGAGTTTATCTCCAAAGTGTTGATCCGGAAGCTGCAATGGCGCATGGGTAAGACGGTGCCGAATTAGCATTGCTATCCACTAGATAGTATATGTAACAATCATTCACGGCACCGGGTATGATCGCAGAAATTTCTTCTTGCAGTAAGTGCATTTCAGCGCTAATTCTAGCGCATTTGTATATATCCAAACGTGGCCGAATGAAGCAGTGTAGCTCGGAGATTGAACTGATCTCCGCTTTTATCTATTGCCGTTGATGTGGATTCTGTGATACGGAATCTGGTTTCGTGAGGTTGCGATCTGAGAAAGGAGCAAGGCATGAAGCAGAAGCGTGTGTGGATTCTTGCTATGATAATAGGCACAGTCGTGTCATCAGGCGTTTCCGGGGTAGTTAGTGCGGTTACTCCAGATGGGGTAGCACAATCGGATCCAGTGGTTGAATACCTCACTGAACAGGCGAAGGCCGAAGGTGTCGATTCTAAAGCGAAGATCGATAACAACAACAAGATCATGCAGCTAGCAAAAGTTGCGACAGAATTTGAGCTTGCGGAAGACGTGGGCTTCGTTGATGCCGTATGGAACGAGGATCTCGGTCAAGGCGAGTTCGTCTTTTGTCGGGAGCCATCTGGAGAAAATCGCGAGCAAATCGCGTCGTTGCCTTTTCCGAACGAAATTTACGTCAATGGTGGATGGTGTGCCGATGAGTTGACTGAAATTGCTTATGAAGTGACTGAGACGGTTGGCTTGATTGCTGGCGTCGAGTTTGCGAACGTTGGCTATGATGCCAAGACGGGAGCATTTAAGGTTACATACGGTGGCATTAAGGAACCGGCGGAGCTTAGCCAGACCGTCAGTAGTATTCTGGCGGGCAAGCACGAGTTTGTTGTGGAGTACGCCGGTAGTGATGTCATGGGTGTGGACGAGTACAGGGGTGGGGACCCCATTGATGGTTGCACAGCCGGATTCGTCGTTAGAAATGGTGGAACTTTTGGTGTCTCTACAGCTGGACACTGTTCACTTCCCACAAACCTTTACTATTCAGATGGGTACTTTACAAGCGGCGGCCATCTGAACAAATCGTATGGTGACGCGGAGTGGTACTGGTCTTTGAGTGGAACCCCTTATCCAAGCTTCCGTCAAACCACAGGCGCTTATATGACGGTGACTTCCGTAATTTCTCCATCAGTTGGCATGGGTTTCTGCCAGTATGGAAAAACTAGTCTGACAACGTGTAGTTCGGTTTATGCGACAAATCAGTGCTTTACTAGTGGCTACGGAACAGTGTGTGGTATTGCGGTTGGAACGACTTCGGGTACTGCTGGTGGAGACAGTGGTGGACCAGTCTTTAGTACGTCAGGTGGGGCAATCGGAATTCACAAAGGGAGCTATCCTTATGCTGGAGCAACTCGCCGTGTATTTACTCCAGTCACCAAACTCGAAGCTGGTGCTGGATTAAAAATCTATAAGTAGGGGCCTGCCTACGTCTCGCGATTTTCGATACGTCGACTGGGGCAGGCTTGGTAGGACCTCGCCGTCTACCTCTGCGACGTGATCGCAGACTCCTGGGCCACCTGCGCGATCGGATTCTCGTCCTACATCATGAGCTGCACCGGACCGTTCTGGACTCCTCGGTGAGCTGCCGACGACTTGGCTGCTGTGTGGTCATATCGCTGGTTTCAACTAAGCTTAACGTTTCACCTCCGGTGAAACCGGTATTGGTAGTATCGGCGCCATGGTAGGGGAACGACCGTCGTCCTGTGATGCTTTTTGGTAAACACACCAAAACCTCACACAATGGCGGTCGTTCTCATGTTTGTCGACTATGACATCACTGCGGCGCGCCAAGATGATTGATTCCAAGGGTTTAGTGGTCGTAGGCGGTCAATGACCTGAGTACTGGTTGCCCGGTGGCATGGTTGTGCCAGATCGGGGCATTGAGTGCGAGGAGTCGCTGGAGCACCCGCACGATCACACACACCAGGTGTTCTCCCGCCGTGCTGTTCGAGCCCGAGTCGGCCTTTCAACCTATCGAACACCGACTCAATACACTGGCGCGACGGTTTCAAGAACCTGGCATCTTCACGGGCAGGCTCGCCCTGACGCGCTGGCTTGATTAAGCTGATCTCACAATCAGCAAGCTCTTGGGTGAACACGCGCACGTAGTAGCCCTCAGTCGCAGTAGATAACCATGACAGTGGCCGGTGTTGCTGATGGTGGAGAGGGCTCCACCATCAGCAACACCGGCCACTCTAGTGGTCATGTGCGTTAGTTCGTTGGCGGTGGTTGTGTAGGGCAGTATTGGGGTAGGCCGTTGTGCTGGGGTTTTCTGGCTGTTGTGCTGGCTGGTTTTAGGCCGTTGTGCAGCTCAGAATCCTGCCACTTGATGCGTGGTGGTGGCAGGTTGGTGGGCCCTTGGAGTTTCCCTCTGGTTGCTGGTTGATAGCAAAAAAGAGGGGACATAGGTCTGTCATTCATGTTCCACGTTATATGTTTCTTTGTCCAGGCCGTTCGTGTTTGCAGGCGCGTGGGCATATCAACATGGTCGAGGTTGTAGTGGATACGGTGCTCGAGGGTGTGTGGGCTCCGGGACTGGTCAGTGAGGTTCTGCTTCGTGGCGAGGCGTCGTCAACACTCCTGATTGCAGCTGATGCCTATTCGCGCGATGAGTGGCATCTTTTCAGTGATTCGATTGTGGTGCTGGATGGTCTCGCAAGTGCCGATTCACTCGAGTGGTATCCGGCCCGGATACCGTGGCGCTCACGTATGTTGGGGTGAGGCGATGTCCGCGAGGTCGAAGATGAACCACTGATCCTGCACGAACAGGTTTGATTTGCTTCCGCGGCAAGTTGGCTGTTCTGATGGCACGGATCCGTCCGGCAAGAGTAGATGCCATTCAACGGGATCGGTGAATTCGACGAGAGGGCCAATCCACATCGAACCGTAGTTGCCGATGATCGCTGCGGTTTCGTTGTGGACGAGGAGTCCGCGTGGGCCATTCGGACTGATGCTTGCATTGACGAGTCTGTTGAAGCCTGGTGGGGGTTGAAGCGTTGCTTGATGCTTGTAGTGAGCCACGTTTATTGCTCGGTTATTGCCCGTCATTCAACCTCCACCGTGACTTGCTATGATCCGCCGAGCGGGGCGTGCACGCATTTCGATGTTTGTGGACGTATCCGGTTGCTGCAGCTCGTCGGCAATTGTGGACTCACACCTCTTCGAACGAGAGTTCAATCCCTGTTGCCGCCTGCTTTGCGTTGAGATGTTTAGAGACCTTGCCAGTCGCCGAGCACTCGGTCCTCAGGAGTGATCTCGCGGAGAATGCGGGCGGGTACGCCGGCGGCGATAGTGTTCGGTGGGACATCCTTGGTGACGATGCTGCCTGAACCAATGACGCTGCCCGAGCCGATCGTCACGCCGGGATTGATGGTGACGCCGCCGCCGACCCACACGTTGTCGCCGATGACGACGGGCTTGGCGATGCAAGCGCCGAGGGCACGGTCGGCGGGATCGAGGGCATGGTTGGTGGTGTAGATGCTGACACGAGGGCCGAATAGCACGTTGTTGCCGATGGTGATGCCGCCGCCGTCGAGCATGATGCAGTCAAAGTTGGCGTAGAAGTCATCGCCCACCGAGATGTTGAAGCCGAACTCGCAGCGGAAGCTGGGTTCAAAGAAGGCGCCTTTACCTGCATGGCCAAGAAGTGCGGTGAGTAGTTCCTCGCGCTCGGCGGCAGGTTTGCCGTAACTGGCGTTGTAGGCGTTCGTGCGGTGCACAGCCTCTTCACGTGCGTCGACGCGTTCGGTGGTGAGGTCATCGTACCAGTTGCCTGCCAGCATGTGGGCGTTCTGCTCCTTGATTCCCATGAGGGATCCTCTTTCTGGTTTGTAATGGGGCGATGGCCGGTGTGGTGAGGTTGTGAATCCGATGGGTGTGGGTGCAGGTCTATCAGGGACATACCTGCGTGGCGAATTGTGGTTTATATAGAGACTATAGGAACATGGCGAATTCCGCACTCCCTTTATCCGAGCAGGCGCGATGGGTATTTCACGTAGCCGTGGTGTGCTGCGAAATTTCAGCTTCGGAATGAGACTCGAGCTGTGCATGGCGTACAGGCCCATGCTGATTTCATGGCTATTTTTTAGTAGGACCAGGTCCAAGTAACTTCTGCTGCTTGAGAGATGGGGTTTAGTGCTGAAACAGGAAGAATATGGCGGTTAGCCTGATGTGGGTGCCCACTGACAGAGCTGGGTTTTCTGATGGAATCCGACTTTTAATGCAAGTGGCGGCTGGTTCCCGGGAACCAGCCGCCACTATCGCTTAGTAGGTGCGGGGGTTTAGCCCGCAGGTACCGTTCATGCTAGTTGGTCGCCTCTGTCTTGGTTACGCACCCCAGCTCAATGAGGTGGAGATCGTCGAAGAGGGGCTTTGAGGAGCGAACTTCCAGGCCGACTTCCGCCGCTAGAGCTGCATATTCGGAAAGGGTCCGTTCGCCGCCGCCGAAGGCGGCGAACATGAGGAGATCGAGTTCCACATCGTGATCGTGTGCATCGGCTCCAGAGATCCGCTCGACGATGATGATGCGACCCGATCCAGTACCCGGATCGGATTCGTCACCCAGTTGGGCTTCTGCCTCTTGACCGGCTCCAGTACCCCGCCCAGATACTGCATCGTCACCAGTTTCTATGCTCCGCCCAGCCCCAACAGCTTCCGCGACTCGCGAGAGAATCAGTTGTGCTTCTGCGTCCGGCCAGTTGTGGAGCACCTGGGCGAGAACGTACATATCTGCTCCACCTGGCAATGCTTCAAAGAAGCTCTGGGGAAGAACGTCGAAGCGTCCGCCCAATCCCCGCTCGTTGAGCTGTTTCTCGGCGCGCGCAGCAGACGACGGGAGTTCCACGAGCGTGCCTCGCACCCCGGCGCTGTGTTCCAGAAGATTTCCCAAAAGGTCGCCGCTTCCCCCGCCGACATCCACCACATGTTCGGTGGTGAGTGCGAGAGCGGAGGTCACTTCTCGGCACCAGATTCCCGACCACTGGCTCAGTGTGAAATCGAACGACTCACCGAGCTGGGTATCCGCACCCAGCGTGTCCCACAGCGATTCTCCCACCGCATGACGGTAGCCGGATTCACCGGTGGTGACCGCATGGTAGAGGCCCGGCCAGGCATCGTCGAGGCGCGCATAGCCGCTGCGGCGATCGAGATGCGCATGGGCGAAGTCTTCGGTCATGACATGGCCAAGTTTGCCTAGTTTGACGGAATCGTCGGCACCCAGCTCGAATAGTCCAGGGAAGGACAACAGTTTGACGACCTTACGCACGCCTGCCACCGTGGCACCGGCGGCCTGCGCGAGAGCAGGGATGGTAGAGCATCCATCGGCCACATGCTCGGCCAGATCGAGACTCACAGCCACCCGTGCCGCATAGGGTAGAGCCAACGAAACCGCGTGATCTAGCTGGTGTGCGGCCTCACCCATCTCGGACTGCGAGGCGCCGCGGCGCCAGTATCCGGCGATGTCGGTGTGAGTACGAGGAACTTTCTTGACGTCCTTGAGCCAGCGGCGAATCGGACGAAGCATCTCCGCTTCACCAGCGGCCCAAGCGTAGACCGTTCCCTCATGCCACGGAGCTCCCTCAAGTGCTTCCATGACGCGGACTTCCCACGCCTCGCCGCGTGGTGCGCGATCGCGATGAATCCAGATGATGTCAAGCTCTGCCTGGTGAACAAATGTCTGCTCCTCGCCGGCGTTTGGCACTGTGACAATAGCGGTCACGGGAGTCCCCGCAGGAAGTTCTTCGATTCTGCGGGCGATGGCTGGCAGCGCGGTTTCATCACCAACGAGGAGATACCAGTCGATATCCTCGGGAAGAACGGTGGTTCCACGGGGCCCGGCAATCAGGACGCGTTCTCCGGGCTGGACGTGATCCGCCCACGTGGAGGCAACGCCGCCCTTGTGCCGGACGAAGTCAAGCTCAAGCCGCCCAGTCACCGGATCGAAACGACGCGGTGTGTAGTCGCGTGCGCGATCCAGCGCCTCGCGCGACCAATCGAGGTGTCCATCTTCCTGACCGGGTACCGGAAAATCGACACCCGGATTTCCAACAACAACCTTCACATGGTCGTCCGCGTTCTCGGTGAGGAAGGGACCCACTTGAATGCCGTTGTTGACGAATGGAGCGAGTTGCTCACCGGACACCACAATCCTGCGCATAAGTGGCGTGACGTTGAATGCCTCGATGACCTCCAGGTCGCGGATGACGATGGGATAGCTTTTATTGCGGCGTGACGCCATGGGGGTGTCTCCTCGGAAAGTTCTGACCGGTATGTGAGTGGAAGTTTGGATGGCGAGATGTCAAGATGCCGCGACGGCTGAGCAACCTGCCAGCGGCCGCGGCATCTTGACATCACTTCGCTTCTGCAAGAGCCTTAGCTGCGGTACGGATATCCTCAACCTGCTTGTCGGCTGCCTCGAAGGTGTAGATCACGCCGCTGGTGACCGGGAACTCCAGGCCGGCTTCGACGGCGGGGAGGCGTTTGTAGGAGTCCAATGCTCGTAGTTCGTCAGTGCCAAGCAGCGGGGTACCCACGAGGTCCGTCTGGTAGAAGATTGCGGACTGGTTGGCGAGATCAGCCAGGTTCTCCGCGGTGATTTCTTCGACGTAACGGGCGGGGTTGTTGGTGTAGGCCTCGTTGTAGGTGAATCCTGCCTGGACCAGGCGTTCGTACACGAGGGACTTGCTGGTGCTGGCCCAGATCTTGTCCATCGAGGAGTTGACCACGGTGACCGGCTTGTCGGCGAGGCCCTCGCCGTATTCGCTTGCGATGGCTTCGAGCTTCTTGTCAAGTTCAGCAAGACGGTTATCGTAGTCTGTCGACTTGCCGACGACGGCGGCCACGGCCGGGTAATTACGCCACACGTCGGTTGGCTCCGCGATGGGAAGAATGACGGTTGGGGCGATGTCCTGAAGCGGGGTGTAATCGATGCTCAGAGCGCCGTTATCCATACCGATAATGAGGTCAGGATCGGCGGCGATAATCTTCTCGACATCCACACCCTCGAAGCTACCTATCGATGGCACATCGGCGACGGACGAGTAAAGATCCGCACTCAGCTCACTCTCGTTGAACTCTCCGTCGATAGCGGCAACGGGGATGACCTTCATCTCGGCAAGTTCGGAGCCTACGCGCCACAGGGCGACGACGCGCTGTGGTTCGGCGGGAACATCGGCTACCGTGCCGTTCATCGTGCCATCTACCGTGCGGGTTCCGTCTCCCTGGTCGGTGATCGTGATGTCGCCGACGGTGATGCTTTCTCCGGCGGTGGATTCCGCGGGCGCGGATTCGGGGGCGGAAGTGGCGTCGTCGGCGGCAGGATCATCCTGTCCGGAACAGCCGGTGAGGGCCAAGAGTGTGGCGACCGAAAGGGCCGCGAAAGACGTGCGAAGTCGTGACATATTGTCTCCCATGATTCGGATGACGTAGGGGCATATAAGTAAGGATAGGCTATCCTAACTGAGTGAATTCATCACCAGCTCACCTGCGACGGCGGAGGGTTCCCACGGCCGTGGCGATCTCGCTTCTTCTTGCGATACTTGCTATTACTGTCATTGGGAGCCTTTCCGTGGGCAGTCGCGCCATCCCACCTTCTGAGATCATCGGGGCGCTGTTTGGTGGCCTGGACAGTGATAATGCGACGGTCATCACGAGCCAGCGCGTACCGCGCACACTGCTGGGCCTTGCCGCCGGAGCCTGTCTCGGGCTAGGTGGTGCCCTCATGCAGGGCCATACACGCAATCCACTTGCGGACCCCGGCCTTTTCGGCGTTAATGCTGGTGCATCCCTTGGCGTAGCGATCACAGTCTTCATCATGGGAACGGTGTCCTCCACTGCGATTGTCGTGGCCGCATTGGTGGGGGCCGGTGTGGCGGCTACCATCGTATTTGCCTTTGGCCTGCGCGACATCAGCAGCTCAGCCCTCGTTATGTTGGCGGTTGTGGGCACGACTCTGGCAGCATTGCTCACCGCCATCACCAGCATGCTTGTTCTTATGGATGCGAACACTTTGGATGTCTTACGTTTCTGGGATGTTGGCTCCATAGCGCGTCGGAATCTCGATCTTGCTGGTCTCTTGACCGCCCTGATGGCGGTGGGTGTGGTGCTCGCACTCCACAGCGCCTTCTCGCTCAACGCGCTCGGCCTGGGCGTGGATGTCGCTACCACCCTCGGATCCCGTGTGGCCCTCAGCCGCATTCTCTCGATTGTCGCAATTACCCTGCTTGCTGGTTCCGCTACCGCGCTCTGCGGCCCTATCTCCTTCCTCGGTTTGGTCGCCCCGCATCTTGCCCGAGCGCTTGCGGGCCATGACTACCGCAAGATCGTGCCTTTTGCAGGACTCATCGGCGCCGCTCTCATCCTTGCTGCGGACACCCTCGGCCGAGTCAGTGTTCCAGGTGGCGAACTCCAGGTGGGTATCGTGCTTGCTGTTCTGGGTGGTCCCGCGCTTCTGGTTATTGCACGACGACGAAGGGTGGTTGCGTTGTGACTACGCATACTTGGCGCTGGCGCCTTGGCCCCCTCGGTGGGGCTATGCGGCGTCGCCTAGCAATTGGCGTCATTGCTCTTATCGTGCTCATCTTTGTTCTTGTCACACTCGCTATTTTCACCGGCACGCTCCCCATCTCAGTCGACAGGGTATTTGCAGCGCTGAGCGGTACGGCATCGAAGCGCGACACCCTCGTTGTGATCGACTACAGGCTTGCGCCCGCGCTCGGTGCGCTTCTCGTCGGGTTTTCACTTGGATGTGCGGGCGGCCTCACCCAGACCATCACCCGTAATCCCATCGCCAGCCCAGACATCCTCGGAGTAACTTCAGGAGCGGGTGCCGTCGTCGTCTTTATTCTCACCGGACCACTCGCCTCTGGGACTTTGGGCGAGTTCTCTCCCCAGGTACTGCTCGCGCCGGTGGCGATCGCGGGCGGGATCTTGACGTCACTTCTTGTGCTCGCTCTATCCTGGCGCGGCGGTTTCGACGGGCTACGGCTCGTCCTGGTAGGCCTCGCCATCAACTCGATTGCGTTAGCAGCCACAGCCTGGATGCTTACCCGCGCGGATCTCATTGAGGCGCAGGTCGCGGCGCGCTGGCTCACCGGTTCGGTCCTCGACATCACCATGAAGGACCTGTGGCTGCTCGCACTTGCGGCCGCCGTTGCCGTGCCCGTGTGCATTCGGATGGGACGAGACCTTGGTGCGCTGCGGCTCGGACGTGATGTTGCGGCTGTCGTCGGCACCAATCCCGGGCGTGTGGAACTCGGCGCGCTGGCGTTGGCCGTGGCTCTGACCAGCATCGCAACCGCTGTCGCCGGGCCGATCTCGTTTGTCGCCTTCGTTGCCCCACAACTTGCGATGCGAGTGATGCGTACCGCTGGCCCGCCGCCGCTCGTAGGTGGACTCATGGGAGCACTGATCCTGTTGACCGCCTCCCAGGTCACCACGCTATTGCCGGGTACGTTGCCCGTTGGCGTGCTCACCCCGCTTATCGGCGCACCCTACCTGCTCTTCCTCATGCACCTGAACGTTCGGAGGACCCATGTCTGACACCATCTCGTACCCGCTCGAAGCCACCGGAATCCACGTTGGTTATGGGGCCGACGACGTCCTTCACGACGTCAGCCTGCGCATCCCGGAAGGGAAAATCACCACCATCATCGGGCCGAATGGCTGTGGAAAGTCCACCCTGCTGAAGTCCTTCTCGCGCTTGCTGCGCCCGCGTACCGGAACCGTGATGCTGGCAGGCATGCCGCTGCATACCCAGCGCCCCAAAGAAATCGCGCGTAAGCTCGCGGTACTGCCGCAGCGGCCTGTCGCACCGGATGGCATGACGGTGACAGAACTTGTGCGCCGCGGCCGCCAGCCACATCAGCCCTGGTACCGGCAGTGGTCCGCCGAGGACGAAGAAATCACGAATACAGCGATGCGCGACACCCACGTGGCTGACTTGGCCGATGTCGCCATCGACGAACTCTCCGGTGGGCAACGTCAGCGCGCATGGATAGCCATGACCCTGGCCCAACAAACCGAGGTGCTCCTCCTCGACGAACCCACCACGCACCTCGATATGGCGCATGCCGTCGAGGTACTGGAACTGGTCACTCGCCTACGTGATAAAACCGGCCGCACCATCCTCACCGTGCTGCATGACCTCGCGCTCGCGGCCCGCTACAGTGATCACCTTGTTGTCATGAAAGCGGGGAACATTGTGGCTGAAGGTGTACCCGCCGAAGTTCTCACTGACCGGCTCCTCCTTGATGTGTTCGATCTGCGCGCGCACGTGTTCCCCGATCCTTTCGACGGGCTGCCCACCGTGGTACCCGTGCATTCTCCTGTTCACTGATGATGAGCCACGCGCGGAGTGAAGGACGGTGGCGTGATGAGCGGCGCCAGGGAGCACCACACCAAGGTAAGGTGCAACGGACCGGTGCGTTCGAGGCGCCGTCGTCGCCCCCGGAGAATAAGTTGCGGATCGACCCCACGTGGACTC
The DNA here is from genome assembly GCA_039812645.1 of Actinomycetaceae bacterium. Classification (GTDB taxonomy): domain Bacteria; phylum Actinomycetota; class Actinomycetes; order Actinomycetales; family Actinomycetaceae; genus Ancrocorticia. Next base: position 51,588 of record JBDIAV010000009.1, on the reverse strand, counting down.
CGCGTCAACTGAGCATCGCGTTGGTGCGGCGCTGCTGGCCGTGGGTGTTATCAGGTGCGCTGCTGCTCATTCTTTTTAATATTGCCAGCATGCTGCTCCCCGTGGTGGTGGGGCGGACGGTGGATGCGGTGATTACTCCGCTTAGTTCCGGGACCTCGCTGACGGATCTCCGCGGGGCGGTTGCCCTCTGGGCGAGTGTGCTGGTGGGGCTGTATGCGTTGATGAATCTTGGCTACCGCTTCGGTGGCAGGCTTGGATGGTACGGAGTTCAACGTTCCCAGTTCGAGTTGTCACAAACGGCGCTTGCGAGAGTTCTTGACCCGCGTGGGATTGCGGGACCGCAACGATCACCGGGGAATCTTCTTGCGGTATCCACGGGCGATGTGCGCAGGGCCTGCACCGTCCTCTATGTCACTGTTTACCCACCGGGTGAGGCGATTGGCCTGGTCACGGCAGCCGTCATTCTTTTTACGGTTCATGCGGGGCTTGGTATCGGAGTGGTGGTGACGCTGCCCATCGTTTTGGCTCTCATGCATCTTGCGGCTCGTCCGCTGCGGCGGCGCAGCATGGCTGAACAGGCGAGCCTCGCGGATGCTGCAGCCGCCGCTTCCGATCTCGTCGCCGGATATCGAGTACTGCGCGGATTACATGCTCAGGATGTTGCGGCGCGTCGCTACGAACGGGTGAGTCAGACGGCTTTGCACTCGACCTTGGCTGCTCGTTACGCCCGGGCGGCGTTTGATGGAATGAGTACTGGAACGGCCCAGCTCTACGCCGCCGCTTTGGCGGCGGCTTCGGCACTCCTGGCAATGACCGGACAGATCTCTGCGGGAGAGTTGGTAACGGTTGCCGGTGTCGCCGTTGTTCTTGTGGGTCCGCTGGATGCGTTGGCTGGCACCTTGGGTGCCATGTGGGCGATGTCCCAGGCGTCTGCCAAGAGAGTACTGGACCTGCTGGCCGTGGATTCGAACCCGGCAAGCGTGGGGACACGGATGTTGGAGGGTGCCGGTGAACAGGTTCCAGTCTCTGATGATCTGCTTGAGTTCGGACTTGAGTTGCCCACGGGTGAGGAGCTATTTGGGGCTATCGCGCCGGGAGAACTTGTAGTTGTGGAACTGGCGCAGAGTTCGCATGCCTTCTTCGGGGAGGTGCTCGGCGCACGGCGGATTCCCGAGAACGGTGAGGTCAGATGCGCAGGAACTCGGGTGCACGAGTATGCACCCGGAGCACTGCGTGAGTTGGTTATGGTAGTGCCGCACACTGCGGGAATTCTCGAAGGAAGCGTGTTAGATAACGTGCGGTCCACCGGCAATGTACCAGTTTCTGCTGAGCGTGCGGAGGCGGCGTTGCGCGCGGTCGCGATGGCACCATCCGAGTTACCGGACGGGTACGAGACGCGGGCAAGTGATAGCGGCTGGGAGCTGTCGGGAGGGCAGCGTCAACGTGTGGCTTTAGCGCGGGCGCTCGCGGCTGAGGCTGAGGTGGTGGTTCTCTTCGAACCCACTAGCTCGGTTGATGCAGTCACCGAGCAGCGCATTGCCGCTGGGCTGAGAGAAATTCGGGCGGGGAAGGCGACGATTGTGGTGACGTCGTCGTCGGCATTTAAAGGTGTGGCGGATCGTGTGATTGTTCCAGGCTCACGCGAGGAGGCGACCCATGGCTGAAACTTCTCCGATAGAAAGTCGTGACGCCCTGCCTGTGGCGTCCGGTCGCGCCGTTATGGTGTGGCTGTGGCGAGAGCTGCGCGGAAAACGGATGCGAGTAGCAGGCATTCTCTTGCTTTTCCTTGCGGAGGCGGCTGCTGGACTCATCTTCCCGGTGATTCTTGGGTTCCTTGTAGACACGGTTATCGCGGAGGTAGGCAGTGGCGGTGCCGGTGGGAGCTCAGAAAGTGGGCACGTGCCGACGTCGTTCTGGTGGCAGCTAGCGGGTCTAGGTGGTGCGGCGGTAGCGTCGGGGCTCTTGGCGTGGGCCGGTGGCGCAGCGCTGGCCAAACTGTCCGAGACGCTGATCGCCGAGTTGCGCGAAGCGTACGTCAAGGCTGCGCTCAACCTGCCACGACGTACGGTGGAGGCGGCGGGGTCGGGGGATCTTGTTACCCGTGCGTCCGACGATATTGCCCAAATATCCAGCACACTGCCGCAGGTGCTGCCGCGTGCGGCAGTGTCGGCGTTTACGGTTCTGCTTGTTGCCACGGGGTTGGGTGCAATGAATCTGTGGTTCCTTGTTGGCTGGGCGTTGACTATTCCTGGTTATGCCTGGACTGTGGTGTGGTATCTGCGGACGGCGCCGTCTGTGTATGCGAGCAACCGCGTGGTGCAATCGAGGCGGGGGCAACGCATCCTTGGGACACTCACGCAGATGCCCACCGTCTCTGCCCACCGGCTTGAAAAGCGCACTCTGAGGCAGGTCGAGGACGTCACTTGGCAGGCCGTGCGATGGGCGATGCGCACACGTATTATCCAAAATCGGCTCTTCGGTCGGCTCAACGTGATCGAGGCAATTGGGCTGCTCACGGTGCTCGGTGTGGGAGTATGGCTCGCCTCGCGAGGCTTAGCGAGTACGGGCGAGGTGACGGCGGCGGCGTTACTGTTCCTGCGGACTGTGGCTCCTATCAGGGCGCTCATGTACGTCATGGACGATATGCAACTGGCGCTGGCCTCGCTGGGACGGTTGGTTGGTGTGATCGGCGCTGACGGTGAGGTTACTGGTGGTGGCCGTGTCGGAATCGGCGGTGCCGGTCACAAAGATGCTGGTCACGTTGGTGAGGTTGGTTTGGGTGAGGAAGGTGCGGGTGCAGGTGGGCGGCCTCAGGCCCAGTCTCAGCCTCACATGACTCATTCATCCTTACACGCACGGGAGAACTCATGCAGTACGGATGTTGTTATTGCGCTCGAATCCGTTCACTTTGCCTACAGGGCCGATACTCCGGTGTTGCGGGATGTGACGCTGGAACTGCGGGCGGGGGAAGTGACGGCGGTGGTTGGTGCGACTGGGTCGGGGAAGTCCACGCTGGCGTCCCTGATTGCGGGAGTTCATGACCCGCTTCGTGGAACCCTGCGGCGCCATGTGCCCTCCTCGCGGGTGATGACAGTAAGTCAGGAAACCCATGTGTTCGCCGGAACCTTGCGCGAAAATCTTTCACTTGCGGCTCCGGATGCGAGTGATGAGATGCTGATGGAGGCTCTGCGGCGGACGGGCGCAGATTATCTGCTTGATGAACTCCATGACGGACTCGATACCATTGTGGGTAATGGTGGACACCAGCTCTCACCTGCGCATGCGCAACACCTTGCGCTTGCGAGACTGGCCTTGGCTGAGCCTGAGCTGGTGATTCTTGATGAGGCGACTGCCGAGGCAGACTCGGCGGACACCGTCGTGCTGGATCAAGCTGCCGAGACTGTCATTCGTGGCCGTGCTGCCCTCGTCATTGCCCACAGACTCAGTCAGGCAGCTGCCGCTGACCGCGTTGTGGTTCTGGAGGCCGGACAGATTGTGGAGGTTGGTTCGCACGATCAGCTTGTTGTGGCCGGTGGAGCCTACGCCCAACTGTGGCAGGCGTGGAGTGAGAACCGCCAGGCGGGTTGACTTCCCAGCCTGTTAATGTTGCCAAAATAGCTTCGTTATGAGACTCGGGTTGTACGTGGTGCATAGGCCCATGCTGATTCCGACGCTATTTTTCAGTGCACCGATAGTTCTCTGTTAGGTGTCTGGTTCCCTAGCAGTCTGGTTCCCCTGCGCGGTAGGAATCTGGTTATGGCTCTCATTTCTAGTTTCATGTCACGGCGCCGCTCGAAGCTAAAAACTATATTGAGTTTTCAACCTCGTCAGACCACCTACGTGTGCAATATGTGCGGTGAAGTTTTCTGGCGAAGGCAAAATTCTGTCGGCACATACTGATGTTTGCGGTTCCTTGACCATGGTTTGGCGGTTTCCTACTCGCCCGCCGTGACTGGCGCCAGCGCCAAGATGAGAAGAACCGCGGCGATGATCGTTAGCCCCGCCCAACCGACCGTGTTGAGCCGTTCGCCAACGATCACCACCGCGAGGATCGCCGCGATCGCGGGTTCCGTCAGAGTAATGGTGGTCGCGGTACTGGCAGGAACCTTGGTGAGGCCGTAGCCGAAGAGAAGATACCCGATGAACATGGGGACAAGTGCCATGTAGCTGGCCACGAGGAATGCCTGCGATGTGGCGATGAGCGGTGCGCCCGTAACGATGAGAACCGGCATGAGAAGTGTGCCGCCACCGCCGAATACTGCTCCCATTGATGCTGCACGGCTGATGCCTTCAGCCATCAGCCTATGTGCCACCCATGAGTAAGTGGCGTATGTCGTCCCGGCGACGAGCCCCAGCACCACACCACTAACCGTTGCTGTGGGAGAAGATGCTGGTTCGTTGATTTTAGAAACACATAGCAATATCGACCCAACGATGCCCAAGCCCGCCGAGATCATCCACCATCGATTAAGTCTGTGACCCTCGACCGCTCGCTCCAGCACACCTGATGCGAGAGGTGCCGATGCCAGCGAAACCACAGACCCAATGGCCACGCCCGCCAGGTGCATTGAACTGTAGAAAGCCAGCGGATAGATGGCGACGGCGACGGCGCCCAGAACTACCAGTCCGATCCGCTTCCGTAGATCAGGCCAGGCTTTGCGCAGTGACGGGAGGGCAATGACCGCCTGAAGCAGTCCACCGATTCCCAGTGCTGCCGCCCCGATGGCGAGCGGTCCAGCTGCTGGCGCAAATGTGGCAGCGGTGCCGGTAGTTCCCCACAGAATGGAGGTCATGGTGATGGCGGCGATTCCTGCGAGTCGTCCGCCTCCCGTTGCCGATCCTTGGCGGGCTGAGATGTTCGTCGTGACGTCAGCAGAGGAAGGTGTGATGCCAGTAAGAGAAGCTGCGCGATCAGTTAGGGAAGGACGGGAGGCGTGTGTGGTTCCTTTAGCCCTCACAACAGCTTCTTTAGCCCTGTCATCTGTGGTCACCGTGACTCCTCCGTCGTAGACTCCATCAGCGACTCGGCGAGTTTCCGGGCATGTAGAATCCGGTCCGGCTGCCCTTCTAGGCCAGCTCGACTCATTGCGCCTTCAAGGAGGAAGGAGAGGTGTTCGGCCATGCCATGGGGATCTGGTGTGCCAGCTTCCTTCAGGTGTGCGACGAGAAGCGACTCCACCTCCTCTTTGTGCCTGCGAACGGCCTCACGTCCGGGTGTGCCAGCAGGCAGCTCGGCGGCGGCGTTAAGGAGCCCGCATCCACGGAAGCCGTGGGGATAGGCGGCCTCGGCGTGGTCAAGATAGGCGTCGAAAATGGCGAATACCCCGGATTTTCCGCCGAGTAGGGTGACAGCTTTTCCATCTTTTTCCGCTGTGGCGACCCCTGTCACTTCTGAAATGGAAGAGAGCTCTGTGGTTGAAGAAGACCCGATGCCCGAAGTAGAAGCCTCTGCCGTATGAGAAGCAACTCCCGTCCCGATTTCCTCCAGTCTCCTCTGATACAGCTCCAACCACTCCTCGTGGCGCCGCTCGATGTAGGCGAGCATGAGCTCGTCCTTCGACGCGAAGTTGTTGTAGAGGCTCTTGCGGGCAACGCCTGCCTCGGCGGTGATCTTGTCAATCCCGGTGGCTGTCATGCCATCGGCATAGAAGAGGGTTGCTGCGGCATCGAGTAGCCGCGAGCGCGCGGATCGCCGAGTCGTTTTCGACATGACTGACGTGGACGAAGTATCTGCGGTCGCCGAGTTCGAGTCAGCCGAAGTTGATGAAGACGTCATGTCACCTCCTAGTAGGTAGATCAGTCTACCTACTAAAACTTGTTTCCGCCTTCCTTGACCACCACGGATCTCCCCGAAGTATGGTGAGACTTCCGTCCGCATCAACCTCTGCAGCTACTCCTTTTGCCCCCGCGCCTGTTGGGTGCGCGGCGTGATGAGGAAACTTGCCACCGCGGCGGCGGCGAGTAGGCCGATAGCTGGCATCATGAGGGAATCCGTCATGGCGCTGGTGAATCGTTCCGCGATTTCGGTGGGTATACCGGCCCCGCCGGATGACTGCGAGAACTCCTGCGAGACCCCCGGCAGATAATGGGTTAGCCGCGCCGTCACGAGGGAGGCAATGGCGGCTGACCCAATGACGCTGCCAAGTTGGCGCCCAGTGTTGTACACGCCGGAGGCCGCACCGGCTACTTGCGGCGGTAGGTTGCGCGTCGAGGTGGTGCTCAGCGGCCCCCACATGAAGGCGTTTCCAAGTCCGAACACGACCGACGGAATCATGAGCCAGCCCCACGCGATATCGGCCTTGGTCATGAATACGTAGAGCCACAGACCGAGCGATGCGAAGGCAAGACCGGGCACGGCGAGCAAGCGTGGGTGCACCCGATCAATGAGCTTGCCAGCCAGAGGCGCGAGCAGGATGCTGAGAACCGGAGCGGGCAGCGTCATAAGTGCGGAGTACGTCGGATTGAGTCCGCGCACCACCTGGAAGTAGTAATAAAGCGGGATTGACATCGCGGTGACAGAGAGTCCAACCAGGAAGGTGGCACCGGTGGAGACGGAGAAGTTGCGGTCCTTGAAAAGGCTGAGCGGCATAAGTGGTTCCACCTTGCCCGCGCGTTGCCAGGCGATAAAACCTGCGAGGGTGACGAGTCCGAAGACGATTGAGGCAATGACCCACCCGTTCCAGTCGTGTGAGTTACCCTCCTGCACGCCAAAGACAAGGAAAAACACTCCGACGGCGGACATGACCACTCCAAACCAGTCGAATCGGTGGCTATGAGTTTCGAGCTTGGGGATGTAGATCCATCCCAGGATAAGTCCGATGATGCCGATGGGAACGTTGACGAAGAAGATCCATTCCCATCCGAAAGCGTCAACAAGCAGTCCTCCAAGCACTGGACCCACGAGGGTTGCCACACCGGAGACAGCGCCCCAGATCGCCATGGCGCCGCCGCGTCGCGCGGGTGGGAAGATGCGTTGAATGACGGCCATGGTCTGCGGGCTCATGAGCCCAGCTCCAATGCCCTGCACCGCACGGGCCGTGATAAGGCTCCCGATTGGGCTTCCGGGCATGCGCGGTGAGAGCCCACACCATAGGGAGGCGAGTGTGAAGATGAGTAGTCCGATGAGGTAGATGTTGCGCGGGCCGAAGCGGTCGCCCATGCGCCCGGCAATGAGCATCGGAACGGAGTAGGCGAGGAGGTAGGCGGAGGTCACCCAGATGACGGCGCCGACGTCGACCCCGAGACCCTCCTGAATACTCGGATTGGCGACCGCGACGATCGTTGTGTCGAGGAGCATCATAAAGAACCCGATAATCATCACCCAAAGTGTGATCCAGGGGTTGCGTTCGGCAGCCGGGGTTGGGGTGCCGGAGCGTGGTTGGCCGGAGTGTGCGGCGGAGACTGTAGCGTTCATTGGTTGTCCTCGGAAAGAGCAGAGGGATTCTGGCCGGTAGTATCCCGGCCGGGAGCGACGGCGGCATTTTGAGCGACGGCCGCAGTGGGAGTGTTCAGCGTGTCCCAGTCGAGTGCGCCGGATGTGATGTCGTGAATGAGGTTGTGGGTCCACGCAAGATTGGCATCCAGTTGCGAGAGCATGTAATCGGCGCCGAGAAGGAAACGCCGCGCGACGCCCCTTCTGTGTGCGCCATCAAGGCGTTCCATCAGCGGTTCTCGAGCTGCCTGGAGTTGTTTGGCCCGCCGTTCCAGCAGATTCACGGCAGCATCTGGGGAGAGGTGATGAATTTCGCCGACGACGACGGGGAACACCGGGTACTCCTCAGGCGGATGTGCCAGCAGATCGGTGACGCGATTGCGCAGTGCTTCAATCCCTTCGGGGGTGATCTCATAGGCAGTGCGCTCTGGGCGATTGCCGTGGCGTTCGGTGCAGGTGGGGCGTACGAGCCCGCGTTCGGCGAGTCGATCGATGGTGTGGTAGAGGGTTCCGGTGCTCAGTTTGACTACGTGATCCGCGGAGCGCTTGAGCAGCACTTGGTACATCTCGTAGGGATAGGACTCTCCCAGTTCTTCGAGGAGAGCTAGGGCGGTGATGCCTAGGGGAGTAATATCTCGCCGTGCCATGTCAGTCCTTTCCCGATGACAGTGTGCCTTTGCTTTCCGCAGCAGGGAGCCTGGAAACTGCATATGTTCCACGTCGAGTATTCCACTTGGGATATATGGAATCAATGAGTTGACCTGTGGGGATGATCCCAGTGTTAGCGTGCTCGGCTTCTCCACACCACCACGGCGTTGCTCGCCACAATGAGCGCGATCCCTACCCACTCGTTGACCTCCAGTATTTGCCCGAGAAGTAGCCACCCCGCCAACGCAGCCCACACGGGATTGACGCTGGTGAAGGTCCCGAACACATGGGCCGGAACGTAACGCAACGCGGAAAGATCGGCGACGTAGGGAACGATCGAGGAGAGAACGCCGCAGGTGGCCGCCAGTCCGAGCGCCGTTATGGTCACCTCGTGGGTCGTGAACCACCATGCCGCCACGGGAATCCACACCATGGCTGAGATGCCGCTCGCCAACGCGGTTCCCTCCAATCCTGGCAACTGCGCCCCAATAGATCTGTTGAGAAGGATGTAGCAGCCCCACGCGGTCGCGGCGATCAGGGCGAGAGATATTCCGACGACGTCGGCGCTCGGCCCAGGATTTGTCAGCACCACCACTCCGATTCCGGCAAGTAGAGCACACCCGAAGTCGAGGCGGCGGCGCGAGCTAGCAATGGCAACTGCCAACGGCCCAAGGAACTCCAACGTCACCGCGAGTCCGAGACCGATTCGTTCGACCGCGGCATACAGGCAGAGATTCATGACACTGAAGACGACGGCGAGCCCAGTCACCAGCAACCACCGTTTCGAGCCCAGCCCACGAAACCTTGGCCGGACGAGCGGTAGGAGCACCGCTGCGGTGATGAACTGGCGGATCGCCACAACGCCCATGGGTCCGATCGAGGAGAAAGCCATGGCGCCGAAGGACGCCCCCACCTGGTTGGAGATGGAGCTGGAGAGCATGAGTGCAATCCCAGTGCGGAGCCGTGATTGAGCTGACATCTCCTTGCTGGACACGCCATCGTTTGTGTCTGGAGCGGATTGAATCACCGGAGTACCGACCCTCGCCAAGGAGTCTGCATTCCCCATGTTGTTTCCAGATTCGGGGAGGTTGGTCGCGTCACCCTGCCCAGCTCCCTGAGTCACCCCAGCTGTCCTGCATGCTCTACTCATACGATCAAGTAAAACCATGCTCTAGCCATAAACCTAGTGCATCTTTTACGTATGCCATACGCTTTGGTTATGGATTGGGATTTACGGGAACTGCGCTTCTTCGTCGCTGTAGCTGACGCCGGATCGTTCACGGAAGCCGCCTCGCAGCTTTACGTCTCCCAGGCTGCGGTCTCGCGAACCATCGCGCACTTGGAGAAGAAGGTGGGTGATCTGCTCCTGCGGCGAGTACCGCGCGGTTGTGAGTTAACCCGAACCGGGCAACAGGTCCTTCCGTACGCTCGGCGCGTTCTCGCCGAAGCCGCAAGATTTGACGAGTTTCTCTCGGACCGCCACGGCACACTGCGGCTCGGCTATGCCTGGGCTGCGCTGGGGAAACACACGGCGCGCCTGCAACGAGACTGGGCGAGCACCCACGAAGCCATCGATCTGGAATTGGTCCGTTATGACTCACCGACAGCAGGTTTGGCTGAAGGCGTGTGCGACGTCGCCGTCGTCCGAATTCCGGTGGACGAGAAGCGCTTCGAATCCGTCGTCGTCGGATTGGAGAAACGGATGGCCGCGTACTCAAGTGACGATGCGCAGTGGGCGAGGCGGCGCCAGCTGGCGATGGCGGAGATTGCGGAGCGCACCGTTGTTGTTGATCTGCGGGTAGGGACGACGCGCAGTCAGCTGTGGGGTGCGCAGACCCAGCCGATTCAGACCATCGAGGCGCCGAATGCGGATGCATGGTTTGATCTCATCGCGGCCGGTCGGGGAGTGGGAACCACGTCGGAGGCGACGGCGCACCATCATCCGCGGCCGGAGATCACCTACCGGCCGATCAAGGATGGGCCACGCATTCCGGTGCGCCTCATCTGGTGGCGTGACCATCGGCCCGCGGGGTTGGATGACCTGGTCAGTGCGGTGACCGAGCTTTACGCCGCCGGGTGAGTCGAGGTCGGTGGCGTGGCGATGTCCAGGCGCCACGGCCAGCGCATCTCTTGCGGCCTCACGGCCAGCGCATGTCCTTCGTAGCCTTAAGGCGTTTGCGCTCGGCTTCGACGTCGAAGTCCCCGCCGGGCCATGCGACTCCCATTTGCTCCAATTCGGTGATGGCGATGTGCTGCACCGCCGCGCGGGCGTACCACTTCTCGTTGGCAGGCACCACATACCATGGGGCGTGCTCGGCGTTGGTGCGCTCGATGGCGATCTGGAAGGCCTCCATATACTGCGGCCAGAGCTCGCGCTCGCTCACGTCGCCGGGGTTGTATTTCCAGTGCTTTTCGGGGGTGTCGAGCCGCGCCTCAAGCCGTTTGGCCTGCTCCTCGGGCGAAATATGCAGCATGACCTTGATGATCCGCGTTCCATTCTCGGAGAGGCGCCGTTCAAAATCGACGATCGCTCCGTAGCGGCGCTCGATCTCCTCGGGAGGGGCAAAGGACCGCACGCGTTGAATGAGCACGTCCTCGTAGTGGGAGCGGTCGAAAACTCCGATGACGCCGGGGCCGGGCACGCGCTTCTCGATGCGCCAGAGGAAATCGTGGGCACGTTCCTCGGCGGTCGGGGCCTTGAACGAGGAAAGCAGAAGGCCGTAGGGCTCCACCTGTGCAAACACGAAATTGACGATTCCGCCCTTGCCCGCCGCATCCATTGCCTGGAGCACGACGAGTAGCCGATCATGATCCTTCGCATCCACCCTGCTCTGCGCGTACAGCTTCTCCTGCAACTCGCGCAGCTCCGGCGTGGCGCGTGCCAGTTCCTCCTCGCCCGCGGCCTTGTCCCGTTTCGTCCCGGGCGTGGCGGACGGTTCGACGTCGGCTAAGCGGAAGCCGTCACGTACTTTCAGTAGGTCGACGACGTCGTCGCTCCAGAACTTCTTTGCCATCGTTTCTCCTCCATCGGTTGTCCTCACTGTAGTTCGTGACGCCCGCCCTGGGGAGGGGCAGCGTTCTTGAGAGGTTGTGCCCGAAGGCCGCAATACAGCCCGCAAGTAGCGCTCGCGCTGCCCATCCTCATGGTCAACTGGCTTCACACCCGCCACCTTGCGTTGCCAGCCACCACTCGCGCCATTCGTCCTCATGTGGGTGTCGGGCAAGGGGGACATTCTTGCCGCGGTCGGACAGAGTGACCACGGGTGAGATCCCGTGCAGGGAGTTGAGGAACCAGACCGCGCGGCCCGCCAACTCGGGAAGCGAGATATCCGCGAAACGCAGCGGCGTGCTGGTTTCTTCGAGGCGCAACCGCACCTGTTCGGCTGTCACGCCCGGTAACAGCTGATCCTGACGTTGGGGAAACACGGCTGTGCCGCCGTCCCACCACATGAGGTTGCCAGTGCAGGTTTCGAGGATGGTGCCGTCGTGGGCACACAGCAGGAGATCATCGAATCCCTGAGCCACCGCCTGCTCTCGGGCCTTGGAAAGGCGTGCGAGGTCAGGGCCTTTGATCCGTGGGCTACGTCGCGGATCAGGAATGGGCGTATACAGCAACTGAGTGACAGGGCGAATTGGCGGAGCCGGACGCACTTCGAGGACAAGTGACAGGATGTCGGGGTGGTGAGTTATGGCCGACGACGGCGCCGCGTCCTCGCCGGAATCGACGGGAGTCCCGGAGATTTCGCGAATGTTGGATCCCTTGGTATTTGCGTTGGGGCCGTGGCTTCTCAGACTGACCCGTGGAAACAATTCGGGATTGCCAGAGTCTCGGTGCGCGCGTTGGACAGTGGCGGTGACTCCGTGCCAGAATGCCGTCCACTTTGTGTCAAACCACTCTGCGTCGAGTTGTGCGCCAGTGGGTTGTGCGCCAGCAGGCCGAGCTGCACCGGATACACCATTGGTGAGCGGATCAGCAGCGAGCACATTCGCCACGGACTCCTCGAAACGCCGCCGATGCGCACCAAAAGCAGCGACTCGTCCGTCAGAGCTGCGCCACGAATCAGCCACGAGGAGAGGACCGTTTGGCGCTTTGCCCTCGCCTATCTGTACCCACCCGGCCGCCGTCCATGTGTAGCTGGTTGAGTCACAACCGGTCATGAGAGCTCTCCTTGCTCGGCGTGTTTGGTTGGTTCGGTTGGTTCGGTTGGTTCGACGTGCTTAGTTGGTTCAGCGTGACGTTCTTGCTTTCCCGGAGAGTCCCACATCTCGCGAAGCACCCGAAGCAGTTTGTCCGCTTTGAGGTTCTTCTCTTCATGCTCGGCATGTGGATCAGAATCGAGCACGATGGCTCCACCGGCACCCACGCTCCACTTGTCGCCGTTGCGAACCAGCGTCCGGATGGCGATGCTGAGATCTGCTTGCCCGTCAAAACCAAGGTAACCGATTGCGCCAGAATAGATGCCGCGAGCGCCAGCCTCCAGTGCATCAATGATCTCCGCCGTCCTTACCTTGGGTGCGCCCGTCATGGAACCGCCGGGGAAGCAAGCGCGAATGGCGTCGAGTGTGCTGACGTCCGGTCGTAATTCGCCCCGAATCGTGGAGACCAGCTGATGCACTGTCGGGTAACTCTCAACCTCCATGAGCTTGGGGACGGTGACGCTGCCAGCTGTGCACACTCTGCCCAGATCATTACGAAGTAGGTCGACGATCATGAGGTTCTCGGCCCGCGTCTTGGGATCCTCGCGGAGCGCCCGGCTGAGCGCTTCGTCCTCCACCCGGGTATCCCCGCGTGGCGAGGTGCCCTTGATCGGTTTGCTTTCCGCGACCCGATGCCCGTCGACCATAAGGAAACGTTCGGGCGAAACGGACGCGATCTCGACGTCGTCGTCAAACTCGGTGAAACGAAAGTATGCCGCGTAAGGGGCCGGGTTGGCGGCGCGTAGAGCGCAGTAGTACGTGAGGCCGTTGAAGGCGCCGGTCCCGAGGAAGCGGTCGGTGAGGCATACCTCGTAGCTGTCGCCGGAGTGCAGTTGTTGCTGCGCCTGGTCGATGCGGTTGAGATAGTCGGAGCGGGGGAGGCGCCAGTTGCCCGCAAGTTCGGTGCCGCGCGCTGCGCCACTCAGTCTCGGTTGTGAGGAACTGTTCGCGTCCGGTTCCGAAGTGCTTGGCTCTGACCTTGAGGAGATACTCGAACTAGGTTCCGGTAAGACAGCTGCCGGTTCGAGTCCGAGTGACAGCCCGGACTCCGTCGTTGACGCCCCTGGTTCTTTCCCACGCAATACCTCTTCAAGCTGATCCAACTTCTCCGCTGCGACACCCGCCTTGATTTCCTTCTCCGGCCCGAGCCATAGAAGGTGGGTGAGGCGCTCGCGATGGTCGTACACAATGAGGGATTCCGGGCGCAGCCAGTAGGCGTCGGGGGTGTCCGCGCGGTGGGCGTTGGGCCCCAGAATCAGAGACTTCAGCTCGTACCCGAAGTAGCCAAAGTACCCTCCGGAAACCGGGAAATCTGCGGGTAGCCCGCTCACCGTGGTCGTTTCAATCAGCCCGTTGAGCAGCTCGAATACGTCAATATCGTGTAGCTCTTGCTGTTCATCGCCCGTCCGGATTAGCGCCGTGCGGTCATCCACCTGGTAGCGGATGGTCTGCGAGTTGGGTCCGCTGACAGCGCCCATCATCGAGTATCGCGACCCGTGCCCGGACGTCTGATCCGGATCGAGCCAGAAAAGAGGCGCGTCCGGATTCCGCGCGGCGAGTGCCTGGAAGGTTGCTTCAGTATCAAGGTCGACGGCGAAGCTGCGCACCTGCGCATGAAGCTCCGGGTTGTTGACGTGTGGGTGGGAATGACGTGTGTTCGTGGAGTCGGATGATTGCGGCAGACTGCTGGGAACGAGAGTATCCGGGAAGGGTGAAGGTGCAGGAAAGTTAGAACGCGCCGAAGATCCCGACGCAGATGACAAGAAAACTCGTGAAGGGTTCGCCGCTGACGAGTCTGCCGCCGAGAGCCCCAAGAAGTTCGCGGCTAGCTCCCGCCCGTACTTACTGAGAATGGACTCGGGATGGAACTGCACGCCCCAATGGGGCTGCCCCACAACCTCAAACGCCATGACCAAACCATCCTCAGAACGGGCGTGAACCCGCAGGTGATCCTCGTTCACCACATGAAGTGAATGGTAACGAACCACCTGGAAGTCTTGCGGAATACCCGCGAACAACCCCTCGCCGCTGTGTGATAATCGGCTGATATATCCGTGCCGGGCCTGGGGTGCTTGTACCACGTCAGCGCCGTGCGTCAGCCCAAGTCCCTGATGGCCGAGACATACTCCAAGAAGGGGGATACCGTGGGCGGCTTCGATGACCGCTTGCGAGCCGGCAAAATCGAGCGGTTGACCGGGATGTCCCGGACCGGGTGAGATGATCACATGGCTGAAGTGCCCCGCTCGCACGAGATCCGGGATACGACTGGCCGCCTCAGAAGGTGAGGCGATCTCGGACGCGGGCACCACGGCGACGTCGTCGTCCGTTAACCGGGAGATTAGCTGATAGAGGTTATAGGTGTAGGAGTCGGCGTTATCCACCAAAAGAATCATGGGTGTGCCTCCTTAACCGCGGATACCACGTGCTCGCCCGGTCTGAGTGCGGCGCGCTCGCCTGCTCGGAGTGCGCGATAGAACCCGCGCAAGAAGACCGCAAAACCCGTGGCGATCAGGAGAAGGCCACTGGCCCACAGCACCACGGTCCAATCCGCTGAGGCGAACTCGCTGATATTCCAGCCGTTCTCCGACCGGAAACGAACCCACTCGCGCACGTGATTGAACCGCAGCCCCTCGCCGAAGACGATGACAAGCGCTCCACCGGCCACAATCATGGCGAAACCGTCAAATACGTAGGCTGCCGAGTTGCCCTGTCCTGGCAGCGTCAACCCGAAGATGTCCCGACGGCGCAGTGCGACCACCGGCAGCAAGATAAAAATGGACGCGATGAGCCCCGCGAAACTCGCGATGATGAGCCCCATTACGCCGGTGATCAACAGTTGCTCACCCAGCGAGGCAGTTCCGGTTTTGATGATCGCTGGCCCGAGTGTCTTCGACCACCAGTAATGAGTCACGGCTCCTTCGAGGAACGCGCGATTGGCAGGGACGGACCACACACCAGCGATGGAGCACAGGATGCTGACGATGAGTGGAATCGGAACATAGAGGCTCGCTGACAGCAATCGGACGATGAGTGAGACCGTTGTCAGCTCTCGCTCGAATGCGCCACGTACTGCCCACCACACAGCCAGGACTGCTGGCACAAACATTGGGAGGGCCCCAAGGAGACGGTCGCCGTGGACGTCTCGGATCCCATCAGCCGCACCCGCTGCCGCGACAGCCAGGAGAAACATCGGAAGGAGCAGCGTGGGGAAACGATAGGCGCGGCGGGCATCGGTGAAGGCAAGGCGCCAGAGAGAGGGGCCGCGCGCGTACCCTCCACTAAGAATCGTCATGGTGTCCTCCCGAATGTCGCCTGCTTTCCTGGCCCATTCTTTATACCCTAGTCAGACTGTATCCAAATGGATACAGTTGGGATGTGGAGATATTCGAGACCCCTCATTACACCAAGTGGTTCTCCAACTTACGTGACTGAACCGCGAAAATACGTATCGCCGCGAGGCTACGAGTCGTTGCATCCTCGGGTGCTTTGACTGGAGACGTTAAGCCCGTTGGTGGAGGAGTATTTGAGTTGCGGTTCTACGTGGGGCCCGGCTATCGAGTGTATGTTCTGCAGCAGGGATCAACTTTACTGCTGCTACTTATTGGAGGAGACAAGTCAAGTCAGATACGGGATATTGCAAAGGCCCAAATTCTTGCGAAGGAATGGAAAGATGACCATGGATATTAATCGTTGGGACCCCAGCGAGGTCTTGGAAACATCAGAAGACATCATTGAGTACCTCAACGCAGTTCTTGAAGAAAGTGACGATATCGCCGTCTTTCAAGCAGCCTTGGGTGACGTAGCACGCGCACAAGGAATGACCGAGATCGCGCGTCAGGCAGGTGTCGGGCGCGAGAGCCTGTACAAAGCGTTACGGCAAGACAGCCAGCCCTCACTTCAAACGGTATCAAAGGTTGTGTCGGCGCTTGGAGGGCGTTTCGCGATCAAGCATGCGAGCTGAGGAAAGTACAGAAATGAGGTACGAGAACTTCGCGAGAGAAGAGCTACGGTGAGTTCACGACCAAATTCGTATCGTGCCAAGATGGGAGTTCGGTGAGTCCTACGAGTTCGTACCCCACTCAAACCTCTCCGGTGACCTGCGGGATCGCAGCGCTCGCGGCTGTTGCTGCTCGTACTCGATTCCCTGACTACGCGCACGCCCCGCTCCCTGAAGTTGCCGCGGCTCAAGCACGCCTGCACCGAGTAGCCTCCCACACGGGCCTACCGTGGCCCCGTCAACTGGGGACGGCACCGTGGGCGCTCGCGAAACTTGTGGGTGAGCTGACAGGCGAGCGCTATGTGACGCGAGTGTGGGCGTCGTCGTCGAATAATCTTCGCTCACCTCGTAACCATAGTCTTCGCCGCAACCAGGCTTTCCATGCAGTGCTCCGGGCAGTCGAGGCGAACAAGGACTGCTTCCTCTACGTTGGCGGCCCGCAGGGTAAGCGGCTTCAACGACGGATCCCGCGGCACGTGATTGCCGTGCTGGGGGCCGAATCCACCGAGACTACTCTGCGGATTTTTGAGCCGTCCTCGGGTCGGGTGTTTGCTGTTCCAACGGACAGTCTTCTCACTCTGTCCTCTCCGTCCGGCAAAGCGCGTCCGGAGTTTGGAAACTGGTGTTACCCGCTGCTTGCTGTGGTGCCAGCTTCGTAGCCCTGCCCGCCGGTTGTAGCCCTGCGCCCTCTCCTCTCCCTGTGCCCGAGCTCCCTTAACCTACGCGAGCTACTCCTTACCCCTCGCCAGCTTTGACGGCCACCAGATCGGCCGCCCGATATCCAGTGCCAACGCCGGGACCAGCAGCGTCCGCACGATGAAGGTATCCAGCAGAACGCCGAACGAGACGATAAATGCCAGCTGAGCCAGGAACAGGATGGGGATCACCGCAAGCGCCGCGAACGTCGCCGCAAGCACGATGCCCGCTGAGGTGATGACGGTTCCCGTCACGGCGAGCCCGCGAATAATTCCCTCGTGCGTCCCGTGCTGCTTCGACTCCTCGCGCACGCGTGTCATGAGGAAGATGTTGTAGTCGATGCCGAGCGCCACGAGGAAGACGAAGGAGTACAGCGGCACGGCGGGGTCGGCTCCGGGGAACCGCAGGATGTGATTGAAGATCACAGCTGCCACGCCCATCGCCGTCCCGAAGGACAGGATCGTTGTGAGAATGAGGAGAATTGGAGCGACGACGGCCCGCAGCAGCGCCATGAGAATCACCAGAATCACCGCGAGGACGATGGGGATGATGAGGTTGCGGTCGTGCACGGACGCCGTCACGGTGTCGAGGTTGGTGGCGGTGGTTCCTCCCACGAGGGTCCCCGGCGCTGCGTCCTTAAGCTCTGCCCGCAGGTCCACGATGGTCTCAATGGCCGCATCCGAATCGGCGGGGTTGCTGAGCGTCGCCTGCAACAGTACCTTCCCGCCCACCTCCGTGGGAGTCGGTGGCGGAGTGCCGGGTGGGCCCACCGGAACGATTCCCTCCGGTGAAATCGGTGCCTGGCCGCTGGGCGAGTCGGCAGTGATAATGGCTACCGACGCTACTCCGGAAGAGTCCGTCAGAAGGGCGACGACGGCGTCCGCATCCTCGCTGTCCGCAATGATCACCGCCGGGCTTCCCGAGCCGCCGGGGAAATGCTGAGCGAGAGCTTCCTGCCCGTCGCGTGCCTGGGAGGTTCCGAGAACAAGTTCTGACTGGGCAACCCCTCCGGCGCGGAACCCGGTAGCTGCGAAGGCACCCACGAGAAGGGCGCAGGTGGTGACGATCCAGATAGCGCGGGTATTGCGCTCGACCCAGCGGACGGTGCGGCCCCACACACCCGAGTAGTCGACGTGGGCGCGCTCGCCATGTTCAGGATCGTAGGTGGGCCGTCTCGGCCAGAATGCCGCCCGGCCGCATAGTGCCAGTGCAGCCGGAAGTAGTGAAAGCGCCGCGAGCATGGCGAAGACGATCCCCATCGCGGTAACGGGGCCTAGCACGCTGTTCGACTTGAGGTCGCTGAGAAGAAGGCAGAGCAGGCCCGCGATGACAGTACCGCCCGAGGCGAGCACCGGTTCCAGGGTGGCACGCCAAGCCCGTCGCGTCGCTACAACAACCTTTTCGTTCTGTGTGAGAGCTTCCCGATATCGAGAAACGTAGAGTAACGAGTAGTCTGTGGCCGCGCCGATGACCAGGATGAAAAGGATTCCTTGAGTCTGCCCGTTGAGAAGAAAGAGACCTTCACGGGCCATGAACCATACTGTTGCTAGCGCCCCGCAGAGTGCAAACAGGCTGGTGATGAGCACAATGAGGGGGAGAAGGAGTGAGCGATAGACCACCAGAAGAATGATGAATACGGCGAGGAGTGCGACGGCCAGAAGGATGCCGTCAATTCCGCCAAATGCTTCAACTAGGTCAGCCGAGAGGCCTGCGGGTCCCGTGACGTAAGGGGTAAGCCCGTTGGGAAGATCTTCTGTGAGTGCCCCGCGAACGGCCGTGACCGTGTCCGCGATATCTGAACTCGGATCCACCGGGACGAACACCTGAACCGCAGCGCCATCCTCGGAAGGAATGGGAGGCGAGAGGGCGCCCACACCCTTGAGCGAACCGAGGCCCTGCACAACCTTCGTAACGGAAGCGATATCGGACTGTGACAGGACGCCGTCGTCGGAAACGATGAGAGCGACAGCTGGGATCTCATCCGAGTCATAGAACTCGCGGGAGAGTACGCTCACCTCGGTGGACTCAGCCGACTCGGGGAGGTAGGCGGTTGGCTCGTTGGAGGAGACTTCGTCGATACGGCCGAAGAGCGGGCCGCCTACGCCGGCGATAGCTACCCAGAGGAGCACGATGAGTGCGGGGACGAGAACTCGTGCCCATCGTCGCGTTTGTCCCATGCCGGGACCGTGAGCTGGAGAATGATGCTGTGCCATGGCGGTGCCCTCCTTTCGGACAGGGTACCAACGGCTCCCGGAGGCCGGAAGAGGATGTTTGCTCGCGGTGCGAATCCCCGCTGGCCAGCCGCTCCGCGAGGACGCGCATTGCCTCCATGATGGCGGCTAGCGTGAATGGCCTGCGAGGACATCCACAACGGCACCGGCCGGCAAACCTTCCGTAGAAAGTCCGCCGGCCGGTGCCGATTCGTCGTCCGCCTTGCCAGTCAAGCCCCACACCATCTTCGTGACGGCCGAACCTCTCAGCAACACGTCGCGAGCTTCGCTTATCAGCCGGTGTTCTGAAGTCCGGCTGCAACGCCTGAAACTGAAAGCAGCAACAGGTGTTGCCATTCTTCTGGCGCCTTGCTCGTGCCGCCCTCTTGCTCGCGTAGCACGCGTAGCGCACGCAGCTGGAGTAGCGATAGCGCATCCACGTAAGGGCTGCGCATCTTGACGGCCATTTGCAGAACCGGCTTGTTAGCCAAGAGGTTGCTGCCGCCCGTGATTTTAATGAGCCACTCGCGCGTCAGCTGCATCTCGTCGATCACCATCTTGGTGAGGTCGGGACGATCGCCGAGATCAAGATAGCGGCGAGCGATACGTGAGTCAGCCTTGGCGAGGCTCATTCCCACGTTATCGATGATGGTTTGGAAGAGTGGCCACTCCTGATATGCCTGGCGGAGAAGCTCCTCGTCGCCCACGGTGTCCAGCGCGGTGCCTAGGCCGAACCAACCAGCTAGGTTGATACGGGCCTGCGACCATGCGAAAACCCACGGGATGGCACGGAGGTCGGCAAGCGATTCCACAGATAGCCCGCGACGTGCTGGCCGAGAGCCAAGTGCGAGCAGTCCGATCTCTTCCTGCGGAGTAACCGTTGCGAACCACGGGGCGAAGCCCTCAGCGTGGACCAAGGAGTCGAAGCGCTCGCGGGAAGAGTCGTTCATCGTTTGGGCGACGACGGCGTAGCGATCGGCTGCCTGCTGGTTGCGTTGCTCAATGGAGGGAGCTACAGCCAGAAGTGTGGCGGCAGCAACCCGATCGATGTGGCGCATTGCGATAGTGGGATCGCCATAGCGGGCAAAGACAACCTCACCCTGCTCGGTGACCTTGAAGCGTCCCTCGACCGAATGCGGTGGCTGGGCGAGGATTGCGGTGCTGGCGGGGCCGCCACCACGTCCGAGAGCGCCGCCGCGCCCATGGAACAGTGTCAGCTCGTAGCCGCATTCAAGAGCCCATGCTCCGATCTTGGCCTGCGCCTCGTAGAGGGCAAGGTTTGCGGCCACCGGGCCCACGTCCTTGGACGAGTCCGAGTAACCAAGCATCACTTCGAGTTTGCCGTCGGTTTCTTCCAGGCGCGCAGCGAACTCTGGATAGGTAACGACCTCGGCCAGAATATCCGGGGCTGCCTGCAGATCCGCGTAGGTTTCAAACAGGGGAATGACGTCGAGCGTGGGAACCTTGCCGACGCTTCCGACGGCATGATGAGCCAGCTTAAACACCGTCACGAGGTCCTGAGCGGACTGGGTGAAAGAAATGATGTAGCGGCCCGCAGCTCGCGGTCCATACCTTCGCTGCACCTGAGCGATTGTCCGGAAGACTTCCAGCACTTCCTGGGTCTGTTCGCTGAGCTCTGCACCTTCTTCACCGGCAGCCACAGCCTCGCATTCTGCGAGAGCCTTGGCGTGTACGGCGGAGTGCTGGCGCACTTCTAGCTCAGCGAGATGGAAACCGTAGGTCTCCACGCGCCACAGCAGCTCTTGGAACGAACCATAGGCTTGACGGGGTGAACCCGCCTGAGCCAACGAATCCTGCACAACGCGCAGTTCAGCGAGCAACTCGGAGGGCTCGCTGTAAGCGAGGTCCGCGTTGCGTCCCCGTGTGGCCTTAATACGACGTGCAATGAGCATCATGACGCGCTTATGCGCCTCCTCAGGAGCACGCTTGATAGCGTCCTTTGCGCCCTCCTCATCAGCTACGGCGAGATTCTGCCACAGCGAGAGAAGTTCCCTACTCGGGGGAGTGGTCTCTGCGGAAAGAGTCAGCTTGCGAGCAACTCGTTCGGAGGTCCGCTCAAGCCCGCGCAGGATGTGATCTGACGCGATGGCAACGGCTTTCTGAGTCACCGAGGCGGTAACGAATGGGTTGCCGTCACGATCACCACCCACCCAGGTTCCAATACGGACAAACGGGGTAATGAGAGGTGCCTTGCTTCCGGACTTCGGACCCTGCAGGGCGTCGTCGACCTTGCGATACACCTTGGGAATTGCGGTGTAGAGCGTTTCGTCGAAGACTGCCATGATCGCCCGGACTTCGTCCGTGGGTTCAGGCTTCTTGGGGCGGATGGGGGCGGTGCGCCAGAGGATGTCGATCTCTTCGAGGAGAAGCCGTTCGATCTTGTGGGCTTCGGCGCGGTTACGTGGGGCAGTTTCCCATGCTTCCAGCAGGCCGGACAGCCTCCGGATCGATGAGGAGACCGCCCTGCGTCGCGCCTCAGTGGGGTGGGCCGTAAAGACGGGATGGAACTCCAGGTTTTGAAGGTGCCGCAGCGCCGCTTCGTGGCCAATTTCTTCGCTGAGCTGCGCGAAGGCCCCGGAGAGCGTTTTGCTGCGGTCCTCGGATTCCGGCTCGATCTGGCGGAGGACGCGGACACGCTGGAACTCCTCGGCGAGATTGACGAGGTGGAAGTACACGGTGAATGCTCGGGCAACTTCATCGGCGCGGGAGACCGAGAAGGACTCGGCAATTTCCACGGCGCGATCGAAGGCCTCGGACGATTCGTCCGCGTACGCGGCGATGGTTGCTTGCCGGAATCTTTCGACATCTTCGAAGAGACCCGGTGAGCCACTTTCGCGCAGAACATGACCGAGCAGGGTGCCAAGCAGACGGACGTCGGCTCGCAACTGCTCGGGCAGTTCTTGTTCATTGTCCATACGATCGCCGAGGGCGGCCGCAGGTGTTGAATTCGCTTCGGACATGCGGTCATCATAACGAAGCTGGAGTCAGGACGAGAGTCCCAAGATAATAACGACGGCGGATTGCGTCTCCGGCACTTTGTGACGCGCGTTGAGAATCTGCCGATGGTCAGACCGAAAGTCTGCCGAAAAGACGGGGAACCGAGGGTTCTCTGGTAGAACCGCTGGTGTTTGGTCTAAGCGGTAGGTCCGGCTTTCATGGGACCGTAGTCACGGTCTCATGAAATGCCTAACATTTTCGGAAGACGGCTCTCCATTGCTACCTAGGGGCTCCTCAGTAGTAGCGACGCCCGCGGCGGCGACCTGCCCAACGGCGCATCCGAGGATCGCCAGGTTCGGTGGGGAAATCTCCTTCAAAGCTGCCGCGAGGAGAGTCCTCGCCCGGTTCGGGGAAACGATGGCCGGGGCGGTAGCCACCGCGGCCTTCGTAGCCGTCGCGTTCGCCGTAACCGCCGCGTCCGCGGGGTCTCCCACGGCCATCTGGACCTCCGCGGCCTTCGCGCCCGTCGAAGCCACCACGGCCCTCGAAGCCACGCTCTCCCGGACCTTCACCACGACGGCCACGGCCTCGCCCGCGTCCCTCGCCCATCCAGCGTTCGTCGTCGACACCGTGGTCGGCAAAGAAACGGGAGCGGTAGAGTTCTGCGCGCTCGTCGCCGTCGTCGGAGAAGTGCTCCTCCATGTGGGCGATGATTCGAGTGAGGTAGTCGTTGAGGTTCTGCTGCTCTTCCGCTGAGAGACAGTCGAAGATACTGGTGAGGCTTTTCTCGTTCTGTTGGGCGCGGGCTGCTTCCTCATCCAGCATGGCCTTGCCCTTCTCGGTGAGGGAGATGATGTGTGCGCGCCGATCCTTTTCGGAGGGTGTGCGAGCAATGAGTTCTGCGCGTTCTAACTTGCCGAGGATCTCGGCGAGGGACTGCTTGCTCATATCGAGAAGATAACCAAGCTCCCTCTGGGGGATTTCCGGCTGAAGCTTGAGGATGGAAAGCACTCGGCCTTGGCCACGGTGCGGGTTGTGTAGGGGGCCACGGCCGGGGCCAGGTCCTCCCGGTCCGCGGCCGTGCAGGTGGCGCTGGTAGCGATGCGCAAGGCGCTCGAAGTGGGTGAACTGCTCAAGAAGTTGTTCTTGTATCTCGTTCATGGGTGTATACCTCTTTCGGGTGTTGTGTTTCTTTTGACCCGCTTCCGGTTCGTGGCGGAAGTCGGATCGCACCAATTGGTCAGGTGCTTGACTTAAATATACAAGTACCTGACTAGATGGTCAAGTACTTGATCTTAATTTCCGAATGAGACCTGGCTCTCATTGATGTTTGTCCGGTGGCCTGCACCCGCACGGCACAATAAGCCCATGCCAAAATCTCATACGACGAGGGTTGCACTTGCCTGGGCCGTGCACGCCTTCACGATCACAGGTGTCTTCTGGGCATGCCTTGCCGCAGTGGCGCTATTTGACGGAAACATCAAGGGCATGTGGCTGTGGCTGGGTATCGCGCTCATTGTCGACGGCGTGGATGGCACAATGGCGCGCAAAGTCAACGTCAAGAAGTTTGCGCCAAACTTTGACGGGACCTCCTTAGACGTCCTGGTGGACTATCTGACCTGGACGTTTATCCCGGCGCTCTTTATGTACCTGTACCTTCCGTTTGGGTCTCAAGCCATGGCGATGGCGATGTTTGCGCTTGTCTGCGCCTCGTCTGTCTTCTGCTACTGCAATCTCAGCCTCAAGACGTCGGACTACTACTTCCGCGGTTTTCCGGCGGCGTGGAACGTCGTGGCCATCATTATGTGGATCTTTGGTACCTCGGCCGCGGCCAACGTTGCCGTGACCATCGTGCTTTCGATCCTCACCGTGGCGCCGCTGACCTTTGTTCATCCGTTCAGGGTCAAGCAGTACAGATGGGTCAATATTGGGGCCTCAATGGTGTGGATTGCTACGACAGTGGCGCTGGTTGCGGCGCAGCCGAATCGGCCGTTGGCTGCGGAAGTCCTATGGTGGGCATCGGGAGCGTGGTTAATGCTGCTGAGTGCAGTGCGCACGGTGCAGGAAGTACTCGAGAGGCGCGATACTTCCGGCACAATTGCTTCTCCTGTATAACCTTAGATACCTCGAGTGTGATACTTGCCAGAATCATGATTGCGATGATGACCCACACAAAGGGTGGGGTGGCGTGCCCGTATCTCCAGAAGTACACGTAGGGGGCTATGAACGTGACCACGGTGGTGACGGTGCCCCAGAACCTGACGGAGCGTTTCACAGCGGTCACCATGGCAAGGACACCCCAGGTGTAGGGGATAGCCGTCACCATGTCGATACCCCAGAGAAAGGCAACACTGCCTTCGAATTCTTTGATGAACGTGACGGGGAGCGCCCGCAGCGCTGAATAGACGAGTACCGTCGCATAAACATAGAACTGCGGATTACGTAGCAACCGGGAAAGCCAGTTACGGCGTTTGAGTGGAACGCCGAGGGCTTCGAGACCCTGGGCTACATCTACCGGCAAGCAAGCCGAATCGATTCCGGCGAGGATGTGCGCGCTTTCCGGATGGTCCAGAACCAGGAAGCGGGTCAATTCCACCACGTTGATGGCATAGGCGGCGGCGCCGTTGCTTAACCGCGGGCCGAGTGCGTGGACGTGGCCAGGGAAAGCTTGCTGCAACTCGGTGAGGGTCAGGTCGTCGTCGACAGAAAATACCCACAGACGGCATCGCTTTTCGAGTGAGCGGCGCAGCTCCCTGGCAACGAATCCGCGATCCATGAGGTCCTCAGCGGACTGCTCGCGGACACTGGCTCCTCCAAGTTCGGACAAACGAGACACGCGTGCCACCTGGAGAACAATGCTTGGGTCGAGAGGGAGGTCGTGAACCGTGGCGAGGTCGAGAACCGTGCGAGGGTTGGGAAGAAGAGCATGGCGCGCGCTGCGAAGCCACACAAGGGGGCGCGCGGAAGGGGAGATGCTCACGAGGGGAAGAATATCGCGAAACGACAAATACACGAGAGAAAGAGCGGAATTACCCAGAAAGGACGTCATTTACGAAGGTTGATCACAGACTTTTATGATGAAATACCACAGGATGCCGTGGCAACGGAACCATCTCAGCAGGTTTGCGCCCCGCGCGTAAACCCCGCGAAACGGTCCTGCATTCACAGGACAATCCCGAAAATTCATCCCGATGAAACAATTAACCTTGTAAGGTAGCGGAGTAGGACGAACTCGGCAGCGTAGCCGAAGCCATTGGCGGACTCATAGTGGAGGCCGTCGTCGTCAACTTTGAGGAGTTCACATGAACCACCCCAGTCGCACAGTCGTGGAGACACGTTGTGGCGCAGTGCGTGGAAGGGGCACGAATTCCGTCGCGTTCCTGGGGATTCCGTACGCTGAGGCGCCCGTGGGTGAGCTGAGGTTTGCCGCGCCGGTACCGAGAAGGCGCTGGAAGGGTGTCCGTGACGCCACCGCGTACGGCCCAACGCCGCAACGGCGTCCGTTCGATGCGTTTTCGTTAATGCCGGAGCCCACCATTCCTGGCGACGACATCCTCAACCTCAACGTCTTCACTCCCGCGCCAAATCTGCCTACCGCCAAACTTCCGGTCCTGGTATGGATACACGGAGGCGGCTACGTGGGCGGTTCTCCTTCGAACCCCTGGTACGATGGCAAGTCTTTTAATGCCCGTGGCATCGTTACGGTGTCGGTTGGGTATCGGCTCGGGTTTGAAGGCTTTGGTTACATTGAGGACGCCCCGGCTCCGGCTAATCGCGGGTTACTTGACCAAATTTTGGCGTTGCACTGGGTACGGGAAAATATTGAGCAGTTTGGTGGTGACCCCCATCGCGTCACCATCGCGGGACAGAGTGCTGGAGGCGGATCGGTCCTGTGCCTGATGACGAGTCCGCGAGCGCGCGGCTTGTTCCAGCAGGCGATTGCGCAGAGCCCGGCCACGTTGGAAGGCACTGCCGAGCGGGCATTGGAGCGTTCCGTGGAGTTTGCCGCGAGGGCCGGAATTCCCAACACTCTGGCTGGTTGGTCGAGCCTATCCACCGAGCGGATTGACGAGCTGATGGCTGAGTTTCCGCTTCCCTTGGAGCAAGTTCCCAACGTACCCACCACGCTGGCCCGCCAATTTGCCAGCGTCAGTGGCACTGAACGCGTTTCGTCCGCATTGGTTCCGTTTGCACCCGTGATCGACGACGACGTCCTGCCGACTTCCGTTAACCGGGCCCTTGCGAAAGGGGCGAGCGCCGAGATCCCGCTGCTTATCGGTTGTACTCGCAACGAACTTACCGCCATGCTGAAACCGATGAGGGAGGTGTGGCGGAGCTACGATCCGCGCACGGTCCTGAATGCCGCCGGCTTTCCTAAGCTTGCCGCGTGGTCGTTCGTGCGCGAACATCCGGAACTGCACGACGATACCGCTCTCGTGTTAGGTCAACTGGCTACGGCCGGACTTTTCCACATGCCCATGATTCGGAGAGTGCAGTCGCGCCTGCGGGCGCGGGTTGCGGTGGCGTGCGACGTGGAGACCGGAGTGACTGTGGGGGCGAAGAAAGCGTCCACCTGGGTGTATGAGTTTGCGTGGCCAAAGCCAAGCACCGGTTTTGCCGACCACTGTGCCGAGATCCCTTTCGTTTTCAACTGCCTCGACGACGGCGACGTCCCCCGTATTTTTGGCACCACATCACCTCCTCTCACCCTCGCATCCACGATGCATTCCGACTGGGTTCGTTTCATCACCACCGGTCAGCCGGGATGGAACCCGTGGAACGAAGGAAATCGAGGGCGCATTTATGGAGCTGACGAGAATGGAATGGTCCGAACGGCTAAACCGATGCGGCTAGAGATTGCCCTGTTGAAGTCGGTCAAGGATTCGTAGGGCAAGGCTAAGATATTGCGCCAATAGGCCGGACCTATTAGCGGAGTCTCTCAAGCTAGCCCGGCGGAATCTCTCCGCTACCCCGTTCGATGAGAACCGTGGGTACGATGATGTGTTCCGGCTCGACGGGTTCGCCGTCCAGTTTCTTAAACATCCTGGCTGCTGCAACGCGCCCGATCTCACGGGGGTCCTGGCTGATGACGGTGACGGCGGGATCGAGGAGATCAGCGAGCTCAATGTCGTCAAATCCGACCTGTGCGACACGATGCTGTAGGCCCCTGCTGTGGAGAGCCTGCAGTGCCCCAATGGTGATGAGGTTCTGAGCGCTGAAGACCGCCGTGGGTGGGTTGGGGGAGTCGAGAAGGTTCCCCAGTGCTTCGGCGGCTTCGGCTGCGTTGGAGACTCCAATGACCACATCGGCTTCTCCCGTGGGGATACCTGCCTCGCCGTACGCATCGAGGAATCCGAGGTGGCGCTCAGCGGCTGTTTGGATTGCCGGGCGTTCGGTGAGTAGTGCAATCCGGCGGTGACCGTGCTTGATGAGATGGCTTGTGGCGCGAGCGGCTGCTTCGCGGTTGTCACTGGTGACGCAGTCAGCGACGAGCCCGGGTGGTCGACGATCAATAAAGACCATCTGCATGCCCCGCCCCATGGCGGAGCTGAGGTGGGTGACATCCGATGAGGTGGTCCCAATGATGATGCCGTCGAGGCGGCGGCGGATGAAGTCCTCAACCGCGGTGACCTCGTGGGTTGGGTCCTCGTGCAGACTTACTGCGAGAACGGCGACGCCGCGCTCGGAGGCTACATCTTCTACCCCGCGGTGGATCTGCCCTGCGAAAGGATTGTCTACGGTACTGATAAGGAGACCGAGGGTTTTGGTTTGGCCGTTAATCCTTCGCAGACTGCCGGCGCGCATATCCACCTGGTAATCGAGAGCGTGGACGGCATCCCACACTTTTCTGGCGGTCTCGGGGGTGACGCCAGGTTCACCATTGATCACCCGGGACACCGTTTTGGTGCCCACGCCGGCCAGTGCTGCCACCTGTTTCATGGTGGCATTTTTCTTCATGGTGGGAGGGTGAACTCCAGTGGTGGCAGACGAGACCATTAACCCCAAATTTCCATTTCGCGTTGACAAGCAATTTCCGACAAGTCTAGCATTGCCCTAATCGATGACATCGATGTCATATATTCGCAATAGATGCGATGGGGAACCACAACGAAGTTGGGGAACCGGACAGCCGACGGCATCACTATTCCGGTGGGATCGGAGAAAAATGAAACCAGATCAACTGCGTTTGTACATGGACGGCATATCCAAGTCCTTCCCAGGTGTGCAGGCATTGAAGAATGCCCATCTGGAACTGCGTCCTGGAGAAGTACACGCCCTTGTGGGAGAGAACGGCGCGGGCAAGTCAACGCTCGTCAAGATTATTACCGGCATTTACTCCGATTTTGGAGGGACTTACGAATATCTCGGTGAGCCGGTGAAGTTCCGGTCCATTGCTGAAGCACAGGATGCGGGAATCTCAATCGTGCATCAGGAACTGAATATGATGAGTGATTTGACCGTTGCTCAAAATATTTTTATTGGTCGAGAATCGCGATCCTTCCGTATCTCGGATAAGGATCTCAATCGCCGGGCACAGGTACTCATTGATGAGTTTGACATCGGTGTCAAGCCGGGAACTCTTCTCCGAGACCTCAGCGTGGGCAAGGCACAGATGGTGGAAATTGCCCGTGCGATGTCCTATGCCGAAACCAAAGTGCTCATTCTCGATGAGCCCACTGCGGCTCTCTCCGAGGGTGAAGTGGTCGAACTCCTGGAGAAGGTCAACCAGATGCGGGAGAGGGGTGTGGCAGTTGTCTATATCTCCCATCGCATGAACGAAATCATGGAGATTTCGGACCGTGTGACAGTTCTCCGCGACGGTGAATACGTCACCACCATGGAAACGAAGAAGTGCACGGTCGACGACATCATCAAGGCGATGGTGGGCCGCGAGGTGAGCAACCTTCAGAAGGAGCACAGCGAGGTTCCCTCCGGCGCCGAGATCGTGCTGAGTGCCGAACACTTGCAGTCTTACGACGTTCGGGATGTGTCCTTTAACCTTCGCAGGGGCGAGATCTTGGGATTTGCCGGACTGGTGGGTGCGGGTCGAACCGAAACGATGCAGATCGTGTGCGGTGCAGATCGCCATGCGAGCGGCAAGATTCAAATCA
Organism: Actinomycetaceae bacterium; assembly: GCA_039812645.1. GTDB lineage: Bacteria > Actinomycetota > Actinomycetes > Actinomycetales > Actinomycetaceae > Ancrocorticia. Next base: position 22,338 of record JBDIAV010000009.1, on the reverse strand, counting down.
ACGGCAAAGATATTCGTTTCAAACATCCCAAGGATGCGATCGACGCGGGCATTGCTTACCTCTCTGAGGATAGGAAGCGTTACGGCTTGGTCCTCAGCCTCTCGGTCACGGACAACACTGTGCTGCCGTCCTACGACGCACTGTCTGTCGGAATTGTTATCAAAGATGGCGAGTGTCGTAAAGAAACGCAACGCTATGTTGATGCGCTCCGGGTCAAGACGCCGTCGGTCAACCAAATCGTCAAGAACCTCTCGGGAGGAAACCAGCAGAAGGTCGTCATCGGAAAATGGCTTCTCCGAGACGTCGACATTCTCATCTTTGACGAACCTACGCGAGGCATTGATATCGGAGCCCGCGCGGAAATCTACGAGATGATGCGCACCCTCGTGGCGGATGGGAAGTCCATCATCCTCGTCTCCTCCGATCTCAACGAGGTTCTCCACCTTTCCGATCGAATCGTCGTGATGTGTGAAGGCCGCGCCACCGGCGAACTCGATATCTCCGAAGCCACCCAAGTCAAAATCATGGAACTTGCCACCCAACACCAAGCAAAGGAAGAGCGATGAGCGAAGCCGTCACCAGCAGGTTCAAGTCCACAGTGTCTGGGCCTGCCATGCAGCAGATTATTGCCCTGGCGGCCCTGGTCGCCCTTTACATCTTCTTCTCCATCTTCGGCCAACGCTTCTTGACCGGAGATACCTTCCTCAGCATTCTCAGCTCCTCCTACTACATCGGCTTCCTGGCCATCGGTATGACCTTCGTGATCATCACCGGAGGTATCGACCTCTCGGCCGGAACCGTCATGGTGGGATCGGCGCTGGTAGGAGGTGTGGCGTACAACGTCTGGGGCTTGCCCATCTACGTGGCGCTCCTCGTCGTCGTCCTGACCGGAACACTCTTCGGAGTGGCCAACGGAATCCTCGTGGGAGTCCTCGGACTCCCACCATTTATCGCAACTCTCGGTATGCAGTTCGTGTCGCTCGGACTGTGTTCCGTCATCGCCAAGGTGCAAACGCAGACCTGGCCCTCACTCGGCACACCCGACGGCGGGTTTAAGAACATCATCTACAAATGGGGCAACATCCCGATGGGAGCCATCTGGCTTGCGTTGTTCTTCGTCCTCGCCTGGTTCCTGCTGACCCGCACCAAGCTGGGCCGTTACACCTACGCCATCGGCTCCAACGAAGAGGCTGTCACCCTCTCCGGTATCAAGGTGTCCACCTGGAAGGTGTGGGTCTACGTCCTCAACGGCTTCTTTTGTGGACTCGGCGGCGTCATCTACGCGGCCACCTTCAGCTCCATCACCCCGCAAACCGGCAACGGCCAGGAAATGTACGCGATTGCCGCGGCCGTTATCGGCGGTGTTTCGCTCGCGGGCGGCATCGGCTCCCTGTGGGGCACCATCATCGGCGTGTTCGTCATCTCCGTGCTCAAGACGGGACTGCTCTCCATGGAGCTGCCGGTCCAGTGGCAGCAGGTGCTCATCGGTGTGGTCGTGATCCTCGCCGTCCTGCTCGACGTGGTCCGAACCAGGCGGCTACGTAAATCGTAGGAAGTGTGGTGCGGGAGTTAATGGGTGCGGCGGGTGCGGGAGTTATAGGGAAGCCTCAGCGCAGACGTTGTGGCGACCCGAAGAACGTGGCTCGGCGGCGACGTCGGTGACGCTTCCCAGTGGACTCAACTCATCGAACCACATCCACACAACTTGATCGATTCAACTCAACCAATAACCAACAACCAATAACCAACAACTGGATTTTCAACCATTCACAACAATCACAAGGAGAAACTAATGAGGTCAAGAAAACCCCTTGCAGCAGCGTTTGGTGCGCTGATGCTTATGGGCAGCCTCGTCGCATGTTCGAGTGGCGACGACGCCGGCTCAAGCGGAGACAGTTCCGATGGCAAGACCAAGGTCATCATCATCTCGAAGAGCTACCAGAACCAGTTCTACCAGGCGGCCTTCGCGGGAGCTCAAGCTGCGGCGGACGAACTCGGCGTTGAGCTGACCACCAACGGTCCGGACGCGGAGAGCAACATTTCCCAACAGGTCGAGCAACTGGCGTCGGCTGTTAACCAGAAGCCCGCTGCGATTGCCCTCGCGGCAAGTGACCCGGACGCCGTCCAGGACACGCTAGCCCAGGCGAAGTCTGCGGGTATTCCCGTTATCGGCTTCGATTCGGGCGTTCCCGGTGACAAGTCGGGCGCCGTCGTCGCCACTGCGGCAACAGATAACGAAGCCGCAGGCGGAAACGTGGCCACCAACCTCGTGGGCAACAAGGATGTCCAAGCAGCCCTCCAAAAGGGGACGGAAGCTAAGCCCGCCGTCGTTGCGGTTCTGGCGCAGGATTCCACCTCGGGTTCCATCGTCCAGCGTGTGGATGGCTTCGTGAACACCGCGAAGGCTGAGATTGAGAAGCTCCCGGGCCTCGAAGGCGCCGTGGATGTGTCGGGTCAGCAGAAGTGGACCCAGCCCGCCACCAACCCCGCCAAGGTAAAGATCGTCGTGACGGTCCCGCCCACCACCAGCCAGTCTGACATCCAGGCCGCGGCGGGCACCATCCTCTCCACCGACGGCCTGGTTGCAGTGTTTGCTGCCAACCAGGACGGCGTCAATAGCCTAATCTCTGCCACCGGCGATGCCACCGAGCTTAACCGCGAAACCGGCAAGTACAAGGACATCTTCGTGGTGGGCTTCGATGCTGGTGCATCGCAGAAGGCTGCTGTCGCCTCCGGTGCGTTCCTCGGTTCCGTCAGCCAGGATCCGTATCAGATGGGCTACCAGGCTGTGACCATGGCTGTGGCTGCATCGAAGGGCGAAGAAGTCAAGGATGTGGACACCGGTTCGAAGTGGTACGACGCCTCCAATATCAACGACGAAGATATCGCGATTCTGCTCTATGACTGACGATCACATGGTGCCCGCGGCTGAGGCCGCGGGCACCCGCAGAAAGTCCGAGTCGCACCTCGATCACGTGGCACTGGTGGTGGCCTCGCTTGATCGGTCGGCGGCGTTCTACTCAGAGCTTCTAGGGCTCGATATTCTTCACCAGGTGCGACTTTCTGATCACACCCTGCAATACCTCGCGAGTGGGACCGAGGTGCTGCTGGAACTCATTGAGTACGACGAGCCATGGGGTGCTGTGGTGGGTGACGGGGCTTGGGGTGCTGGTGCGCGGGACGCTTGGGATGCTGGTGTCCAGGCGGCTCGTGGCGCTCATCATCTGGCCTGGAACGTCGCTGACGCGGCGGCGGTCGAGGCGAAGGTGGAAGCGCTGGGCGGGCGCGTTGTGGCCACTGGCCGGTACGTCCCCGAGCTCGACTTCATCTCGCTGATGGCGGAGGATCCGGACGGGTTCCTTGTTGAAGTGGTTCAGCGTTCATAGGCTGAATTAGTTGCTCAGAATTGAATCAATCGCGTGACGTGCATCTTTGGACATTGTTGTTGCCGCTGTATGGCAGGCTGCATAATCCGGAGGTGCACGTCGTCGTCGATCATTCACGGTTCTTGCCCGCCACGTAGCGGCCCGGGCGGTGATTCGTCGCGAGAATAAAGCCGACCATAAACGCCCCGCAGCCAGACAACAGCACTGTGGGTAGCGGCGCGTAGTCAAGGGCCGTGGTGATGATGACCAGATCGATGGCGAACTGGACATATCCGGCCCGCCAGCCCAACGTCTCCTGGGCGAGCAAGGAGATGATGACGGTCCCGGCGGGGCTCGCGTCGTGGCGAACGAGGATGAGGATTCCGAGCCCTAACAAGACGTTGCCAACGATCGCGCCATAGACGGGCGAGACGTGCATCGGTCCCAGCGCTACCGGCACCACGTAGGAAAGCCCGGAAATCATCGCCACCGTGAGCGCGCTCCTGAGGGTGAAGAGCCAGCCTTTTTGCCAGAGTCCAAGCCCATAGAAGGGGAGTGCCACGAGGAACACTGCGGCACCGAGGTCGATTCCAAGTTTTTGGTTGAGCAGCAGCGCGATGCCGTCCGTACCGCCGGTCGCGGCGCCCGACGACTTGAGAATGTATAGGCCCAGGGACATGACTGTAGCTGCCGTGGCGATGGCGGCGAGGTTCTCCCAGTGGGTGTGCGGGGCTGCTGGACCGGGGTAAGTGGATGCTCCGGTGTTCTGCGGGCTGGCAGGGGCCGTGGCTGGTTGCGTTGGTGTGGTCGATGTCAGATGCTGCATGCTTCGATCATGAAGACATGCGAACCTTGTGCGCAACCGATATGACATATGGTGGGATAAATGCACTATTAATCGGTGAATAAAGGGTGAAAATGACAAATGCTAAACAGTTTGATGCCGTAGATGCTCAAATTCTTGTGACTCTCGACGACGACCCGAACGCCTCCATCACCCAAATTGCAAAGACAGTGGGACTCTCGCGCAACACGGTGCACGCACGTCTTCAGCGGCTTGAGAAAGATGGCGCGTTAGAAGGGTTTAGCCTGCGGGTTTCGCCAAGGTCATTGGGATTGCCGATGATCGCGTTTGTTTCCTTAACCATTCGCCAACGTGAGGAGGACGTCGCCGTCGAAGGGCTGACAAGGATTCCCGAGATTGTCGAGGTCCACTTCACCACCGGCGACGCCGACCTCTTCGCCCGCGTGGTTGCGCGTGACACCCAGGATCTCCATCGGGTGATGGGGCTGATTCTCAATACTCCAGGTGTGGCTCGATCAAGCACCCGCATCTCTCTCGGTCCGGCGATGGAGTTTCGCGTTCGTCCGCTGCTGGAGCGTGCGGCGCGTGAGTGAAGGGTGACTAGTGAGAGAGTGATGGGGTGCCGAGATTTGTTGGACGTGGTCGTTAATCGATGTGGTCGTTGAAGAGAGAAAACGACCTCAATAGGGTCGATTTCTCTTTCCTAGGGTTGCCTTCACCGGGCGTTACTCGCAGGCGACGCCGTCGCCGTCGCGATCTAGTTTTCCGGAGTATCCGGGTTCGCCAGCGTAGATAGGTGTGACTCCGGCGGCGCGTGCCTCAGTGCAGTTTTTGTAGTAGACGTTTTGTGCGGGTTCCGGTGCGGGTGCGACGAATCCTTGCGGCGTGGAGCTGTACGATTCGCTGGACTCTTCGGAGGCGGTGGTTGTCGAGGATTCGGCGGCAGTTGCGGCGCTGGTCAGGTTTGCTTGGCAGGTATCCCGTTCAGATGTCAGAGTGGCAATTTTTCCGTCTAGCTCGGCAATCTTTGTGTCTTTCTCTTTGACCGCGGCACCCTGATCTGTCCATGTGCTCCGTTCGGTTTCGAGAGTCTTCTTTGATGATTCCAGTTCTTTGATCGTGGAATCTTTCTTCTCGATGTCCTTTTCGAGTTCGCTGATGGTGCTCTTGACGGTCGTCAAATCAGACTGGACGGCGGTGTAACTCGCGTCGAGTTGTTTATACTCGGCGCTGTCTGCGGGGGAGGTACCTCCCGAGGTCCCAATGACGATACCAACAAGCACGAGACCTGCACCTCTAAGAATCCGCCACTTGTGAGCACTGAAGAAATTGGGGTGCGCTGACTCTTGTGCCGGACTGGAGAGGGGGTCTTCCATGGGAATTTCGGTGGTTTGATGGGCGGAAGCCTTCGTGCGGATTTTACGAGAGAAATTACCGGGATTTAGGCGCGACATTGCGTAACTCGATTCTTTAAGCGGGGAACGTAAGCGTGATACAAAAATGATAGGACAAAATGTACTAACTGGAGGTATTCGTCTTATCTTTTAATGGTGCTGATTGTGGAATGATCTACCGGTGATCGTTTTGATGGTCGGTAGCTGGTTGGAGTAGGAACACATAGGGTAGAGCCATGACCGCAGATGTATCCGCTCGTAGCCACGTCCTCACCCATTTCCGGTGGGTGGATGGTGATGCTGATACGTGGAACATGCTGAGGGATGAGGCTTCTTTGAGTGCGATCGTGGCAGATTTGGCGCGCCTCAGTGCGCAGGATAGGCCGGACGTCGTCGTTGGTATCGAAGCCAGGGGTTTTGTGTTTGCTCCACTCGTCGCTCTGACGCTTGGTATCGGTTTCTCTCCAATCCGCAAGGGTGACGCTATGTTCCCGGGGGACACCGCAATGGTTGAGAGCGCGCCTGACTACCGTGGCAAGACTCAGAAGCTATCGCTTCGAATTGATCATTTAGGACCCGGGGTGAGAGTGGCTCTCGTTGATGATTGGATCGAAACAGGGAGCCAGGCAGCGGCTGCGAAACGATTGATTGAGGAGACCGGCGCTGAACTCGTCAATGTGACCGTTATCGTTGATGAGGCAAGCGAAGCAGCTCGCGCCTCGCTTCCTGCTATTCGATCTATCGTCTCCGGGGATGACCTTCCTTGACGAATGTTGGGGATAGATGATCATTGTGAGAGATGAACGTTCGTAAGAGAACGATGGAGGCAACATGTACGTCAAGGTATGCGGACTGAAGAGCGCTGAGATGGTTGCGGTAGCTATTGAGGCCGGGGCCGACGCTATCGGTGTGGTGCACGCGCCCGGTAGCCCGCGGCATTTGGAAGTGGACGAGGCACGAGAAGTTGTTGCCGCTGCTGGCTGCGCATGTGTGGATACCGTGCTGGTTGTCGCGACCACCCCGGTAGCTGAGGCGGTGACGCTCGCCGAAGAGATCGGAGTTTCGGTTTTGCAGTTGCATGGCCACTACACGGCCGAGGACTTTGCCTACGCTACCTCGCATTTCCCCCGCGTATGGAGGGCTACCTCGCTCAAGAAGAATCCCGACCTTCATGTGGGGGCGGAGGGTGAGGAACTCATCCTGCTTGATGCGCCAAAGGCTGGTGGGGGAGAGACGTGGGACCTTAGTGCCCTTGTTGCTTCGCGTCCGGATGGAAAGTGGCTGTTGGCCGGTGGCCTTAGCCCGGACAACGTCGCCGAGGCCATCGCGGTGGCCAAGCCGTGGGGCGTGGATGTGTCCAGCGGTGTGGAGTCGGCGCGCGGTGTCAAGGATGCGGAGCTTATTCGGAGATTTATTGCTCGCGCTCGCGGTGAGTAGCCAGTTCTATAGCACCCGAGTGGCATTATCTGGAGACTTTGGTCAGTACTCGCGGCGAGTAGGCTGGCGCGAATTCTAAATGGCCTCTCAGTGGCAAGCCGCGCCTTATACGGCGAGGGATGTCACCGTGGAGGCCATAGAGGAATCCAACTCGGGCACATTGGTTGGTTGTGTCACTGCTCAGCGCGAGTAGAACGGACCTTCATGAGGGTCGCTGTGCCGTGACGGCCACGTTCCCATCCCTGATCGGCTGTTGTCCGAGCCATGATCGCTTCCATACCCGGCAGCCCATCTCTCCGATTGGCCGGTTTCCGTACCACCTGCGCACTCACCATCGCGTCCATCATTGGATGAGCCAGCCCCCACCTCACCTTCGATGAACACAGGTTTCTGGGACGGCGTCCCCGGCTCGTCAGCGTTTTGACTCTCCTGCACTGGGTGCATCGGTTGCTGCCCCCATGCACCGCGTTGTTGCTGCTCGCGCGCGGCCTGCGCCCGAGCCTGCTCCTCCAGCCACGCAATGTATTGCAGGAGAGGCTCCGCATCGAACATCGTGATGTTGAGATTGAGAACTGTTCCGTCGGAACTTTTCACCATAAGACTGCGGCGCCCGTTGGCATCTTCGATGCGATACTTGACGATCTGCGAATACCAGATCGTCTTCACCCGTCGGCCCATCCCGCGGAATGTCACCCGATCCGGGCCCACATCAACAAACCAGTTGGCGTACAGGTAAAAGAAGAAGGCACCGCCGAGGATCATGCAGGCGCCGGCGATTGTCGGCCCGATCTCCGACTCCGGCATCAACAACCCCGTTGCCAGCGTCGGCAATCCGAGCAGCCCAATAAGCGCGCCGACGAACACGATGAACCGAGGCAGCCGGGTGCGATTTGGATTCGCCTTCGCACGGTTTGGATGTTTCCGTGCACGCACACTCGTCCACCCGGCTAACGACACGATGATAAGCGTGAGAATCGTCGGCCCCAGAACCTGTATCAGCTGCATTACGCCACCTTGTCATTCCAGATAACGCCGAAAATCTGGGCAATTCGGTCTTCCCACATCACGTCACCCGGCTTCCGTATCACCGCTACCCTCAGTGAACCAGCGCGCTCGGCCGGGCATCCACACGCCCGCCATGCTCGGTGCACTTCTCACTATCTTCATGTTTCGAACACACCACGAAGCGCGCCCGACAGCTGGGATCGGCGCAGTTGACCAGCGTCGACGACGACGCCCCGCACACCCCGCATCGCCCAATCACTTTGGCCTCGGGCGCGAAGTCCATGGCCTCTCGTCCGTCAAAGATGGCGAGTGAGCCATCCCAGAGGCCGTCGTTGCCAAAAGCTTCGCCGTACTTCACGATGCCGCCGTCGATCTGGTAGACCTCGGTGAAACCGCGGTCCTTCATGAGCGCCGAGAGGATTTCGCATCGCACGCCGCCGGTACAGTAAGTAACGACGGCCTTGTTCTTGATCCCGTCTAACTCGCCGGATTCGATGGCGTCGATGAAGCCGTGCGTGGTGGAGATTTCGGGGACGATGGCTCCTCGGAAGCGACCGATTGCGGCCTCGAAGGCATTGCGTCCGTCGAAAAAGACGACGTCGTCACCGCGTTCCTCAACCAACTCGTTGACCTGCTGCGGGCTGAGGTGAACGCCGCCGCCGATGACGCCGTCTGGCCCAACCTTGAGCTCGTCGGGCGCACCGAACGCAACCAACTCGTCGCGGGCCTTGACAGACAGCCGCGGAAAATCAACGATCTTCTTCCACGGGACCGTGCGATTCTGCCCGTGTTGTATCAGTGGCGCCTCGTCCGCAAATCCTGTTCCATCGCTCCATTTGACGAACTCGGGCAGTCGCGCAAACGGCCCGTATTCCTTTGTCCGCTTGATGTATTGCTTGCAAGCTTCCAGCTCACCGCCCACGGTCCCGTTGATACCGTGCTTCGAGATAATGATGCGGCCGCGCAGCCCGAGCGACTCGCACAGCTCGCGCTGCCACAGGCGCACGGCTTCCGGGTCTCCCACCGGAGCGAAAACGTAATACAGCAAAATCTTGGGAATGCTCACGGATCTATCGTAGTGGGAAGCAGCGACAGCTGGACTGTGAAGCTGGCCTGATTAGCGCGACGACGTACCGGACGACGACGGCACTCCACTCCAGTTGTGTTTCGCGCGGCTTGGATGAACCTGCTGATGTTTCGTTTGTAGTTGTGCATGCGACGGCCTGACTGTGTGGCGGTCGCTATATCCCACTTCTTGTCTGGGATGTCAGACGCGCCACCACCGCTTGCCACGTGACCAGGGTGTTGAGAAACTATTTGAGGCTTCACGGGGTCGCGCTGAGGTTCAGACTGATTGGCACGACCGCAGCAATCAGTGAAGCCCCACAGCGGGACGACCCGCAGTGCGCACCTCAGACGGGACGGCCCAGGAGGTACACATATGTTGTCATGGGTTGTTTTAGCGGTGTCTGGTTTGTTCGAGGCGGTATGGGCGACGGCGCTTTCCCGTAGCGAGGGATTCACCAAACTGGTTCCCAGCATTATTTTTATTGGCGCCGTTGTAATCTCGATGGGCGGCCTGGCGTGGGCGCTCAAGGAAATTCCGGTCGGGACTGGCTATGCCGTGTGGGTGGCCATCGGAGCCGCCACCACTGTTATCTGGGCGATGGCGACAGGCGCCGAACCCGTGAGCGTCATCCGCGTGCTCTTGCTGGCCGGGCTGATTGCCTGCGTCATTGGACTCAAGCTCACCGCGCACTGACATAGGTTTCCAGCAGAATGAGCAGTGGGCCCCGACTAGTCGGGGCCCACTGAGGAGCTCAAATTGAGCAGGCTTCACTTCCTCAGGAAGCTACTTATCTGTGGGATCGTCGTGGACGATCTCGGCCTGAACGATAGAGTCGCTGCCTTCGGAGTTAGCATTCTCGGGATCGTCGGTGCGTTCGATTTCGAGAGTCACCTTGGTGACGAGTGCGGTGACTGCGGCGATCGCTGTGATCATGGGGGCAGCCAGTACTGCGACTCCGCCAATGGCGGCGCCTGCCGTCATGGGGACGGAAATGAGTTTCTTGCCGTTGGACTTCCGAAGTGTCACGCGGCGAACGTTGCCTTCTGAGATGAGTTTCTTGAGGGTGTCAATCACCTGCTCGGAAGCGACTTCGATGCGCTCGGTCCAGGAGTTGGAGTCTGAGGACTCGGTGCCTGTGGAGGAACCTGCGCCCGCTGAGGTGCCGGCGTCCGTTGAGCCGCTTGCGGATGCCCCCTGGGACGTGTTCTCGGGCTGTGCCCAGGCATTGTCCTCGGGCGATGAATTGGGGTTGGGCTGTTCTGACATGATGGCCACCTTTCTGCTGTGAATTCGGAGATTGGATCTGTTCCGCTTCCTCCATTATCTGGTGGCATTCGCACCTGCGCGAGAGAATTCGGCTGGCGGCTTGAGGGCTGTGCTCCCCACGATGCTCGTGCGATGTCGCAAGGTTCCACCGGGTGAAGGATTTATACACAAGGTTGCCGATATTTGCCAAGGCGTCGTGTGCAAACTCTGCACTTCGTGGTTCCTACGATCAACGAAGCAGATCGCAGGAACCAGATGTTCCTTCGACCCCAGGAAAACGACCGCTCACAGATACCGCCATCAATCGGTCGTCCATCTATTCGGCTGGGCGCATGATCTCGTCCCGGTGGTTGGCACCTAGAGCCGCCATTTGCGTACGATGGCTGTCATGCGTGGACCGGTGGAATTAGTGGGGCTCGTTGGTGCTCCCACGTTCACGCGCGGCTCCACCTACGCTAGCGAAGGACGCACGATGATTGTGCGTTCGGAGCCCGCCAACCCGGACGCGAAAGAGCCGTATCCCGGCCAGCGCGACCGCCGCGTCACCAATTGGGTGTCAGGAGTTTCACGAGGTGCCCGCGGTGAAACGTACTCGGTCGAGGTCGATTTCCAGATGTCCCGCAACGGCGTGGTCAAGCAGATGCGCGGCCTGTGTAGTTGCCCTGTCGGCTGGAATTGTAAGCATGCGGTCTCCCTTCTCATCCTCGAACTGGAGGCGCGTCAACACGGTGGCGCGCCTCGTCGTCGTCCTGATGAATGGAAAGAAACCCTCGACAGCATCTTTGGCGAAACCGACGAGTACCTGCGTATCGCGCTCGCGGTGGAGTTGGAGGAACCACATAGTTTCGACGACGGCGCCCCTCGCCGCGCCATGTTCTCGCCTTCGGGGCGTTGGGAGTTGGGATCGAGGGGTAGCGTGCGTATGCGGCCCGTCAGCCCGGGGCGGCGCTCCGCGTGGATCACCACGGAGGTGACCTGGAAGAAGCTCGTCAATTCGGGCGTCTATTCTGCGGACCCCCGACAGGCGAATGCGCTGTTGGATCTTGTGGCGCTACAAGGGTCGACGGCGGCGTACGGTTTCGATGGCCAGTGGATCCGGATTTCGGATATTAGTAGCGCGGCGTTATGGCCGACGCTACGTGAGATCGTCGATTCGGGAGTGCAGCTTCTTGAGAATAAGACGTGGGAGCCGGTGGAGCTGGAGCCAGAGGCGGCACGTGCGGATGTCACTATTCGTGAGGACTCAACGGGTGTCGACCTGCTTGATCCGTTGGAATCCCATAGCCACCACGAGTCCCGCGAGCATCCTGGCTCTTCTGAGCAACCTGCCTCCCACAAAAACGGCCTGACGATCAAGGCCGAACTCTTCCACTCGGCCCTGGATGAGGGCAGTGACCCGGTCCGGATCGGGCACCCCTTCCATGGTTTGGCTTGGCGCAAGGATGGGACTATCCGGCTTGCTCGCCTCGAGGCCCCGGTGGCGTCGCACTGGTTGCGGCTCTCGAATCAACGCGACGGCGTCCATGTGCCCGCCGAGGATAGGGCGCGCTTTGAGGAGGAGCTCCTCCCTCTGATCTCACGGGTGGGATGGACGTCGCCTGGAGAGAGTTACGTGCCGCCACCCGTCAAGGACGCGACTCTCCATCTTGCCATGGCGTTAACGCCCAGCGTTAAAACGGGAGTGGCGCCGCGCGCAGTGCTGCACTGGTCGTGGGGGCGTGATTCCGCCGCGCTCGATGTGCTGCGATCGGGCGGCTCGATGCTCCCCGCGAAGATGCCGACACTGTCCACAATGGGACCGGAGTTCTCACAATTCCAGCCAATTCTTCAGGCGATGGAGAACGAATCGGAGCGCGCGCGTAAGGAGCACGTGCGTCAGAAGAAGCGCCGTCAGTTGATCCCAGATCCGCGCGAAAGTCGACGGAACTTCGCCGAAGAAGCGATGCAGCTGGCGCAGGTTGGCGCGGTGTTAAGCGTGGTTCCCACGGCCCTTGATGAGTCGCCGGCGGCATCGTGGGCAGCGCGCGACCTCGCCCTGAGCAGGGGCATCTCCAACGCTCGCTTCCCCCGACAGGACTGTGAACTACAGGGGATCGACGTGGTGCGTTTTGTCGACGACGTCGCCCCGCGGCTTGCGGAACTGGGTGTCACCGTAGATGAAGTTGGCGAGATTCTGCGGTTCCATGCGGCACCGACGCCGTCCGTCCAGCTTGATGTGGGCCTGGGCGAGGGTGGTACCAGGGATTGGCTGGATCTTAACGTCACGATGAAGGTGGGAGACCACGAGATCCCCATGCCCGTGCTGCTCACAGCATTGACACGTAAGGATGAGGTGCTGTTCCTTCCGTCCGGCGAATATGTGCGCCTTGATATTCCGGAGCTGAAACGGTTGCGCGAGCTCCTGGCTGAAGCGCGGCTTCTTAATGACCGCAAGCGTTCCGGGCTGCGAGTGCCGCGCGTGCGCACCTCGTGGTGGGAAGACTTGTTGACCCTCGACGTGGTGGAGAGCGCGTCCAACGCGTGGTTTGATGCCATGAAACGCGCTGTGATCGACCCTCCGAAACCTGCACCGATCCCTTCCGGCCTCATCGCCAAGCTTCGTCCTTACCAGAAGACGGGTTTCGAGTGGCTGGCGGGCCTGCGGCGCTCCGGGCTCGGTGCGGTACTGGCCGACGATATGGGTCTCGGAAAAACCGTCCAGACCCTTGCCATGATTCAGGATGAGCGGGAACAGAGCGCCTTGGCCGGGGCTGAGGTTCGACGCTCGGCGAATTCGTCTCGTTCTGGTTCACGATCGGGTGCGGGTGCGGGTGCGGGTGCGGATGCGGGTGCGGATGCGGGTGCGGGTAGGTTTGCGTCGCCTGATGATGCTGCGTTGGCGGTGTCCGGTGGTGCCGCCTCGGTGGCGCCTTCTGGCGCTGCGAATCGTTCCTTCGGCTCGGAGGTAACCGTTCAGGCGACCGACCGCGCAACCGGCCAAGCAACCGGACCGTGGCTCGTCGTCGCCCCGACGTCTGTCGTCGCCAACTGGGCTGCCGAGGCGCGCAAGTTCACACCCGGACTGCGTGTGGCCACCGTGGACGCGACCCGCAAGCGGCGTGGGGCCGAACTCGCCGCGCTCGCGCACGACGTGGACATTCTTATTACCTCGTACACGTTGCTGCGGCTGGAGTACGAGGATTACGCGGCGCTGCGGCCTGTGGGCATGGTGTTGGATGAGGCGCAGCAGGCGAAGAATCCGGCGTCGAAGACGTTTAGCTCGCTCGTTAAGGTTGGGGCGCCGGTGGTGTACGCGATCACCGGAACCCCGATGGAGAACAATCTCAGCGAGCTGTGGGCGATGTTTGCACTGGTTGCACCGGGCCTGCTGGGTAATGCGAAGCAGTTCCGTGAGAACGTGCAAAAGCCGGTAGAGAAGGGCGCGAGCGACGCCGGTCAGGTTCTTGCGCTGTTGCGCCGTCGCATTGCGCCATTCCTGCTGCGCCGCACGAAGCGGGCGGTTGCGTCTGAGTTGCCGGAGAAGCAGGAGCAGATCATTGAGATTGAGCTGGCTCCCGCGCATCGGCGCTTGTACGACAGGCAGTTGCAGCGCGAACGCCAGCGGGTGTTGCACCTTGCTGACGACCTCGACCACAACCGGGTGGAAGTGTTGTCCGCGCTGACACGCCTGCGGCAGTTGTCGATTGACCCGGCGTTGGTAGATGAGGGGTCGACGGCGCCGTCCTCGAAGTTGGAGACGCTTCTTCCACTGTTGCAGGAAGCGAGCGAGGAAGGGCACCGAACGCTGGTATTCAGCCAGTTCACACGTTACTTGCGTTCGATCGCCGCTCGGCTCGCGGAGGAGGGAATCGCCTATGCCTATCTTGACGGCTCGACCACCAATCGCCGCGCTGTTATCGAGGGGTTTGCCGAGGGTGACGCGCCGGTGTTCCTCATTAGTCTCAAGGCTGGCGGAGTGGGCCTCAATCTCACGATGGCCGACTACGTTGTCATCACCGACCCGTGGTGGAACCCGGCCGTCGAGGAGCAGGCCGTGGACCGCACGCATCGCATCGGACAGACGCGTGCCGTGCACGTGTACCGGCTCGTCTCGCAGAACACGATCGAGGAGAAGGTGCTGGCACTTCAGGACTCCAAGCGGCAGCTGATCGCGGGGGTTCTTGCAAGTGACGACGTGGCTGGGGTTTCAGCTGGTTCTGGTGCTGGTTCTGGTGCCGGTTCTGATGCCGCGGCCACTGGTTTCGGTGTTTCTGGTGTATCTGCTGGTGCTGCTGGTGGCAGCATGGATTCCGGCGCCGTTAATGCGGGAGTTGTCGACCGTTCCGCTGCACCCGTGGTTGGGGGAGCAAAGCTTTCTGCCGAGGATCTGCGGATGTTGCTCAGTTGATCTGGGTGACTGAACTTTTGTATGGAGTGATGATGCCCTTCGCGATCCACACACAAGATAGAAATACCCACTAACCCAATAGGTTGTCCACCTATTGGATTGTTTGCGCAGGATGGGAACGGCGCCGAATAGACTGCCAGCATGAGTTACATGATGACCCTGGGACGTGCCGCCGCGATGGTGCCTAGCCGCTCCATGTGTTGTCACCGAATGTACGCGTAACGCTCCTCCGTATTGGGGGACTGCTAGCCCGCGGGTCTCATAGAAACAAGGAACCTGCACTGCTGAGTTGTGGTTCTGTGGATCCCCGACTCAGGGCCTTTATTTATTGCACCCAAAATCGCTTCACATTGCTGTAGGTCTCTCGCAAGCCACGGAGAACTTACAACCACACGCTCCCAAATATCGCCAGAAAAGGACTCACATGCGTCTCAGCTCCAGGCTCATTCACGGCTCCGGCCATTCATCGGATGGTGGTGTGGTCCCTGCTATCCAGCTCTCTTCCACGTTCCTTCAGCCCACCGATGGCTCGTTTGGAGAATTCGTGTACCAGCGGGGTGGCAATCCTACGCGGAACGCGGCCGAGAAGCTCTTGGCTAGTATCGAGGATGCTTCGCACGCGGCGCTCACGTCCACCGGAATGGCGGCCACGGCTGCGGTGTTCTCGCGGCTCAAGCCGGGCGACAAGGTGCTGCTTTCGCGCAGTCTTTACGGCGGCACCTACCGCTACGTCACCCGCTACTTCCCTCAGCAGGGCATTTCGTTCGATTTTCTTGATAATCCCAACGAACTCCGTCCCGAGGATATTGGCGACGATGTCGCCCTCGTATTCATCGAGACACCTGCTAACCCTACGCTCGAAGTCTTCGATATTGCTCATATCGCGCGGGTTACTCACGCTCGGGGCGCGATCCTCGCCGTCGACAACACGTTCATGACACCGTTGTTGCAGCGGCCGTTGGACGAGGGCGCTGACGTCGTCGTCTATTCGGCAACAAAGTATCTGGGCGGGCACGGTGATGTGTTGGCCGGGCTGGTGGTCACTAATAACGCCGCGATCCACGAGGATGTCACGTTCTTCCGGAAGACGTTTGGCCCTTCGCTTAGCCCGTTTGATTCGTATTCGCTGCTGCGAGGTGTCAAGACTCTTGACGTGCGGCTTCAGCGGCAGCAGGAGACCACTCTCAAGGTCATCGATTTCTTGCAGAGCCGCAGCGAGGTGACGGCGGTTAATTTCCCCGGCAGTCGGAGCGCGGAGCAGGCCCAGATTCATGCGCGGCAGGCGCGCGGCCTCGGTGCAGTGATTTCCTTTGAGCTGGCTCCCGATCTCAATCGCATAGCGTTCCTCGACGCGCTTGGCTTCATCGGTTACGCCGTAAGCCTTGGAGGTGTTGAGTCGCTGATCTGTACGCCGGCAAACATGACCCATGAGTCGTTCAGTGCCGAGGATCGGGCGGCTGCCCAGATCCCAGATGGTCTGCTGCGACTGGCCGTGGGTATCGAAGATTCCCGTGACATCATCGACCTCCTCGCTGCTGGACTTGCGGCAGCTTCACCTACCACCACCAACTGAATCCCTGAGGAAACACAATGAAGCACAACAGATTTGCCACCAAAGTAGCCGCTCTCGCCGCTGCATCAGCCCTGCTCGTTGGATGTAGCTCCAATACCAGTAACGACGGCGGCGCGTCCGCCGGTACATCGTCGGCCACCGGTTCGTCCGGTTCATCGGCTGAAACTGCCTGGGAGCGTGTTGAGCGCACCGGTGAGATTCGTGTGGGTCTGGAAGGAGTGTTCCCGCCCTACTCATTCCATGACGATAGCGGCAAGCTCGTGGGCATCGAGGTGGAGATTGCCGAGCTGATCGCCAAGGACTTGGGTGTGAAGCCCGTGTTTGTGGAGACGAAGTGGGATTCTCTGATTGCCGGTGTGGACGTGGACAAGTTCGATATTGTCATCAACAATCTTCACCCCACTGAGGAGCGTCTGAAGAAGTACGATTTCTCGACGCAGTACGCTCGTGCGGTGACGCGGGCGGCGGTTGCCGAGGACTCGGACATCCAGACACCCGCGGACCTCAAGGGTAAGCGTAGTGCCCAGACGCCCACATCGAACTATGCCACCCAGGCCAAGGATTTGGGTGCGGAAGTTGTCCCTACCGGAGGCTTTGCGGAGTCGATCGAACTCGTCACCTCTGGTCGCGCTGATGCCACGCTCAATGATGTCATCTCCTTCACGCTCTACTTCGAGCAGCACCCCGACGCGGGTGTCCGCCTCCTTGACGAGGAAATCCCCACCGAAGATGGGTGCTGCTCCATCCTATTTGAGAAGGGCGACGACGAGCTGAAGAACAAGCTTGACGCTTCCATCAAGAAGCTCGTAGACGATGGAACCGTTGACGAGATCAGCAACCGGTACGTGGGAATTGATATCTCACCGGAGGGTTAAGACATGGCTCATGCTTGGGAACTCTGGGTTCAATCTTTTCCACAATTACTCGCGGCTACAATCAAGACCACGATTCCGCTCGCACTGATTTCCTTTGCGTTGGCGCTGGTGTTAGGGACGCTCGTGGCACTCGCGCGGTTCGCGCGAGTGCCTGTCCTCAGCCAGTTGAGCTGGTTATATGTATGGGTCTTCCGCGGCACCCCACTGCTCGTGCAGCTCTTCATCGTGTTCTTTGGCCTGCCCAAGATTGGGGTGGTGTTGGATGCCTGGACGGCAGCGATCGTGACGCTCAGCCTCAATACCGGGGCGTATGCGTCGGAGGCGATTCGGGCATCGATTGTTTCCGTGCCGCACGGCCAATGGGAAGCCGGGTACACCCTCAATCTCACGCAAGTCCAGGTGTTTGGGAAAGTCATTGCCCCACAGGCATTTCGGATCGCGTTGCCTCCGCTGAGTAACGATTTCATTGATCTCATTAAGGGCACATCGCTCGTCAGCACCATCACGATCACGGATCTCTTTATGACCGGCCAGCAGATTGCTTCGGCAACCTATGAGCCGCTCATCCTGTACGTCGAGGTGGCTGCCATCTATCTCCTTATCTGCACGTTGTTGTCCTTCGTGCAGAGCAAGCTTGAAGCGAAGAGCTCCCTGTATGTTCAGCGTTAGGAATCCCCATGCTTGAGCTAAAAGATGTCACTAAGAGTTTTGGTGCCCTGACGGTTCTCGATAACGTTAGCGTTGCCTTTCATCCCGGTGAAACGACGGTCATTCTTGGCCCTTCGGGGTCGGGAAAGTCCACCTTGCTTCGCTGCCTCAATCTCTTAGAGGTCCCGCAAGCGGGTACGCTGTCAGTTCCGGATATCACCGTTGATTTCTCGCGCCGAGTGGGCCGCACCGCGGTGAGCCGTGCGCGTTCTCATTCCTCCATGGTGTTCCAGAACTTCCAGCTCTTCCCACATCTGCGAGTCACGGAGAACGTAACTTTGGGTCCTATATCCACGGGTAAGGCGAACAAGGAGGAAGCTCGTCAGACGGCGCAGTCCTTGCTGGAAAAGGTTGGCTTGGGAGATCGTGGGCATAGCTTCCCGGCCCAGCTCTCCGGTGGTCAACAGCAGCGCGTAGCGATCGCCCGCGCGCTTGCGATGAACCCGGACTATCTGTTGTGTGACGAGCCCACCTCCGCGCTTGATCCCGAGCTGGAGTTGGAAGTGACGGCCGTTCTTGATCAGCTTGCTCGCGAGGGTCATTCGCTCATCGTGGTGACCCACAATATGGGGTTTGCTCGTAAGACCGCGGACCGCATCCTCTTCCTCGAGGGCGGTCACATCGAGTTCGATGGCGACCCGGAGCTTTTCTTCTCTGCCCCTACCCCGCGAATCACACGATTCCTGGAGTTCTTCAGCGCGGTCTAGGTTTTTGGAGCGATGCAGACAAGTTGACAAGCCTAGGTAGGGGAGGAGACCCATCGAAGTGGGCCTCCTCCCCATGACCTTGCGAGGCACCTTAGCCGCAGCGCCGTCGTCGTTCCAAACGCGTGATAGCGCGGCAAAGAAGTGATGGCCTGGACCGTGTCCGCGCTATCAACCCTTTGCCGTGCTGTCATTTCTTTGGTCAGTGGTTTCGGTGATCGAGAAAGCTCTCGCAAGCATGTTTCCACTGGTCATGCGGTGTTTCGGAGTGATCTGGTCACCCCAGGTCAGATTCGATCTTTCCAGTAACCAGGCTTGCGGCTGTTGTGAGCGTAGGCGACAACCACCAGATATGAGTCCTCAATGTAGTAGAGGATTTGGTAGGGAAACGTCTTCGTCGTTCTTTGCTGGACTACTGGTTCCCGGTTCCATCCAGGGTAGACGTGGGCAATGTTTGGCCAGTCAAGAAGTTGGGCAACAGAATCCTCGATGGCGTCAAGGAAATCTTCGCCAAGTCCTAGCTGTTCATCGTCATACCAGTTGGCCGCGTCAAGGAGCTCTTCGTAAGCTTCGGGGTGCTCACGTTTGCGGAGCCTCACTTGCGGCGTGCGATCAGTTGCGCGCGAATTTGCCGGTGGGACTCATCAAAGTCAAGTAGTTCGACTGCGCCACTGCGAATGTCGTCAATGCGCTTGCTCAGCTCGTCGCGCCAAGCAGCCTCAACCTCGTCCTGAGGCAAGTCCTCAGAACGCGTGTCCAGGTTGCGAATGCCGCGCTGAAGTATCGCCGCCTGTTCGCGACGATCTAGAGCCATAAGCGCCTCTTCAACCTGAGCCATAGTCATAGTCATGCAACCAGTTTACGACAGGGTCAAGAAGGGCAATAGGTGCAGAGTCTCATTGGCGATTGGGACAATGGCAAGGTAGATACCCCGGCTGTACGTCGTGGGAAACCGGTTCTTTGTGTCCAGTGATTTCAAGGGCGGTAACGCGGCGATCGCGTTCTGACAAACCTTTGAGCGGTTTACAAGTCATAGTCCAGGTAGACCACGTCGGGCCGGGTGTTCCATCCGCGCTTCTTCCAGAACTCCTGACCTTCGGCGTTGTCAGTCACTACCAAGAGCCCGATCTTGACAATTCCGATTGCTTTGAAGACATCAAAAATCCGGCCCACGAGCGCGGTCCCGATGCCGTGGCCGCGCCACTGCTCGTCCACGGCCACGTGATAGAGGTATCCTTTGCGGCCGTCGGTGGCCCCCAGAGCGGTCGCGATCACGGCGCCGTCGTCGTCAATCGCTACAAAACAGCTGTCCGGATTCTTCGATAACAGCAGGGCGATCCCGCCGTAAGTATTGTTCAGCGAGTGTAGATGCATGCCGGGCGTACGCGTCCACAGGTCATAGGCCTGCTCGTAATCCTCGGGTTGCATGCGTCGGATGTGTGCGTGTGCCTCCATGTTCATCCTTTCCAGGTGATCTCGTATTCGCTTGTGCCGCCCCGATGGTGGCGCGGAAGTGATGCCGGTGAGTTGGGGTTTGGGGCGTCGTCGTCGATTATGGCGAAACGAAAGTGCGCAGCCGGTTGGCTGCTTCGCGCAAGGTGGGCAGGTCGGCCGCGTAACTGAGTCGGAAGTGCCGCGAGGGTCCGTTGGCGAATGCTTCCCCGGGCACACATGCCACCTTGGCCTGCTGGGCCATGAGCCGTGCGTACTCGTAGCCACTGCCTGCAAAGTGATCGGGCACCTGTGTGTACAGGAAGAATGCGCCGGTGGGTGGAACTACCGTCAATCCCATGTCGGTGAGTTCGCCGAGAAGGAAGTCGCGGCGGAGCCGGTACTGCTCGACCATAAGCTCGATTTCGTTGTCTCCGCGTTCATAGGCGGCTTGTGCCGCATCCATGGTGAATGTGGCGGCGGTGGACACGTGCGCCTGGTGGACTTTTGCCAACAATGGACTGAGAGTGCGCGGTGCCGCGAAGTAGCCGAGGCGCCAACCTGTCATCGCGAAGGCCTTTGATGTACTGTCCACCACGATCGTCCGCTCCGGCGCGTAACTGCTGATCGAGGGTGCACGTCCAGACCCGTACGTGATCTCTGCGTACACCTCGTCACTCACCACGGTGACGCCGTATCGTTCGACGACGTCGGCGAGGGCCTTCAGTTGAGCGTTGTCCAGCGTGACGCCGGTGGGGTTGGAGGGGGAGTTGAGGACGAGTACGGCGTCGCGGCCTTGAACCGTGCGCAATGCTTGCTCCAGGGTGTCCGGGTGTAGCGCGAATCCGGTAGCTGAGGTGTCCAGTTCGATGGGTTCGGCGCCTCGGAGTCTGGCCATGGTTCCGTAGAGACCGAAAGCGGGCGTGGGGTAGAGGAGCGCGGCGTCCGGATGGAGGAGAGCGGTGAGCACACTGGAGATTGCCTCGGTGGCACCCTCCGTCACGATGATGTCCTCTGCGGGAAAGTGCAGGTCTCGGCGGCGTGCGAGGTAGTCGCTGATGGCTTGGCGTAGCCCAGGGGTCCCCGCATTCGGAGCGTAATGGGTGCGATTATGGCCCAATGCCTCCACCGCCGCTCGCCTGATGAATTCGGGCGTGGGGAAGTCAGGCTCGCCGAGGGTGAGCTTGAGAATGTTCGGGATCGACGAGATCTCCTGATCAAACGAGCGAATGAGAGAGGTAGTGAGCGAGCGGACTTGGGGGATTACTTTGAGAGTGGGGTCAAAGGTCGTGTCAGGTGCGGTTCTGGCCGGGTCGCCCACGTTGTTGAGGCTCATGTGGGATTTTCCTCCGATTGGCCCATGTGTGCCTCGCGGTCTTCTGAGGTATCCGTTGCCGGGTCACGCCCTGGTGCGCGTAAGCCCAGGCGCTGAGCGATGGATTGTAATTCCTTGTACGTCGCCCGGTCGACGCTCAGAGTGTCAGTGTGGAGCGCTTCGTGGGTGCGCTCCTTATCGCCGGGAATGATGACCGGTTGGCCATCGGAGGATGGTAGAGAGCGTAGCCGATTGAACAACTCGGCTAGCCGTTCGGCGACGGCGTCGGCCCCTCCAAATGCGTCTAGCTTGACCGCGGTGAACCAGTGGCAGACACCCTGCCCTTTGAGGTCGAGGGACGAGATCCCTCCCGAGAGAACGCTGGTGAGGATCTCGACCATGAGGCCCAGTCCGTAGCCCTTATGTCCGGACTCGATCTCCCCGATTCCTCCCAGTGGCGTCAGACCTCCCTGCTCTGCGCGGAGAATAGTGGCCAGGGCGGCGCCAGCGTTGTGCTCAAGATCGCCCTGTTCATTGACTGCCCAGGCTCCGGGAATAGGCTGGTTTATCTTGGCGAGGATTTCAATTTTCCCCAAGGAAACCGTGCATGTGGCCGCGTCAAAAACGAACTGGTTATCCCCTGATCCCACCGCGAAGGCGAGAGGATTGCTGCCGAGGGCGGGGACATTTGCGTGGGTGGGGACAACCAAGGCGAAGCTGTTGGTGGCGACGATGCCAACCAAACCCTGGTCGGCTGCCATACGTGCGTAGATCCCGGCCGCGCCAAAGTGGTTGGAACCGCGGACCGCTACCATGCCTATCCCGTATTCGTTTGCCTTATGGATAGCGAGATCCATGGCATTGCGTGAGATGAGCTGCCCGATGCCGTCGTGGCCATCGATCACCGCGCAAGCCAACACGTCGGTGGCAATCACCGAGGCAGCAGCCGGATCGATGGTGTGCTGGTGAAGCTTATTCTCGTACAGGGCGACCCGCTGCAGCCC
>JBDIAV010000008.1:0-69528 GCA_039812645.1 Actinomycetaceae bacterium | reverse complement strand
AAAGCCGTCGGAGGGCTCCACTAGACTGACGGCGTGGATGAGAACCGTGAGCAGATGGCTGAATTCTCCGCGCCAGTAAGGAACTGGTTCGCGGGTACTTTCGGCGAGCCCACGAGAGTTCAGCGTGAGGCGTGGCAGACGATTTCTGGCGGCAGCAACGCACTCGTTATCGCCCCCACAGGCTCCGGAAAAACTCTCGCGGCTTTCCTCTGGGCAATTGACCGGCTGGCGGTTCGTGATGCGTCCGACGAAGGTTCGTCTGGTGGTAGCAGCGGCGGTGCGGTTCGTGGTGCTACAAGCCAAGTATCCCGCGGCAAGGTGCGCGTGCTCTACGTGTCCCCGCTCAAGGCGCTGGGCGTAGACGTTCACAAGAATCTCCAGGTTCCTCTCGCGGGGATCCAGGCGGAATACGCGGCATCAGGGCTTCCGATTCCGACGATCTCCACGGGTGTACGTTCGGGGGACACCACCCCGTCTGAACGTCGCAGGTTGGTGTCGCATCCACCGGAGATTCTTATTACCACGCCTGAATCCCTCTATCTCATGCTCACCTCTGCTGCCGCGGAGATTCTCAGCAAGGTAGAGAGCGTTATTGTAGACGAGGTGCACGCGCTCGCGGGCAGTAAACGGGGTGCTCATCTAGCGGTGTCGCTAGAACGCCTGGATGACATTCTCCCTCAGCCCGCACAGCGAATTGGACTGTCAGCAACCGTGCGTCCGGCTGACGAAGTTGCCCGATTTCTCGGTGGTACGCATCCCGTTAGCATCATCGAACCTCCAGCAAGCAAGGCGCTAGAAACCTTTGTCGAGGTACCATTTGCAGATCTCTCCAATCCCATGGCGGAGAATCTCGCGCTCGGGCTGGGTGGAGATAGCGACAATGACGAGAGGATTCTCGACACTCATCGCATCAACTCCACGTGGCCTGCCATTGAATGTGCCGTCTACGAACGCGTCATCGCTGCCCGTTCCACCATCGTCTTTGCGAATTCCCGGCGCGTAGCTGAGCGCATGACCGCCGCCCTCAATGACATCCATGCCGAACGCACGGGCGGCGGCGAAGAGATCGCCCGCTCTCATCACGGCAGCGTGTCCAAGGAACAGCGCCTCGACGTAGAAACACGTCTCAAAGAGGGAGTGCTTCGCTGCGTTGTTGCCACGGGAACGCTTGAACTGGGCATCGACATGGGTGCGGTGGATCAGATTATCCAGCTCGATGCCCCGCCCTCGGTGGCTTCGGGTTTGCAAAGAATTGGACGCGCTGGCCACCAGGTGGGCGAGGTCTCCACCGCCTATTTTTACCCGACACATCGGGCGAGCCTTGTTGAGACAGCGGCCATCGTCGAACAGATCCGAGACCGCAATATTGAGGCCATCTCGGTGATCACGAATCCCCTCGATATCCTCGCCCAACAGACCGTCGCGGCGGTCTCGCGGCGCACCCTCACTTCCGACGAGTGGTTTGACACCGTCCGCCGCAGCGCGCCATTTCACCAGCTCAAACGCAGCACGTATGAGTCGGTTCTGGACATGCTCTCCGGCAAGTACCCTTCCTCCGACTTCTCTGAACTGCGTCCACGAATCGTCTGGAATCGCGCCCGGGGAACACTCGAAGCTCGCCCCGGAGCGCGGCAGCTCGCCATTATGGGAGGAGGAACGATCCCCGATCGAGGGCTGTATCGCGTCGAAATCGCGGTGGGTGATGAGCCCAGCGGGGATAACACCCAGTCACTCCCTGTCCCGGGAACCAAGTCCGCTCCGCTGCCCCGCATCGGTGAACTTGATGAGGAAATGGTGTATGAGTCGCGGGTCGGTGAGATCTTTGTATTGGGAACCACCAGCTGGCGCATCCGCGAAATCACAGCCGACCGCGTCCGCGTGGTACCTGCCCCCGGGCGTCGCGGTAGGGTTCCCTTCTGGCACGGTGAGAGAGCGAGCCGTCCGGCGCAACTGGGCACTGCCATCGGCCGTTTTAGCCGCGAACTTGATCGGGCAGTGCAGCTACAGGACACCACGGACTTCACCGCCCGCCTCGCCTCTGCAGGCCTCGACGCCCGTGCCATCTCCAATCTTTACAACTATGCCGCCCTCCAGCACGAAGCGGTGGGGACGGTGCCCAGCGACGTCGAATTCGTCGTCGAACGAACCAAAGACGAGGTGGGAGACTGGCAGATTCTCTTGGAGAGTCCCCTCGGCATGGCTGTTCACGAGCCGTGGGCGCTCGCGGTGGGGGCGCGGCTGCGGGAGCGTTATGGAAGTAATTTCCAGATGTCGTCGTCGAACGAGGGAATTCTGATTCGCTTCCCGGACGTGGAAGGAGAGCCTCCGGGAAATGATCTCTTCCGTTTTGATCCCGCAGAACTGGTCGAGATTGTGCAACGGGAAGTGACGGGATCTGCTCTGTTCGCGGCCCGTTTTCGCGAATGTGCGGCGCGCGCACTGCTCCTTGGAGGGCACCGTCCCGGCAAGCGTGCGCCGCTGTGGCAGCAGCGGCATCGCTCGGCGCGGCTGTTGGAGGTAGCCTCCGGCTTTGAGGATTTCCCGATTGTTGTGGAGGCGTCTCGCGAGTGCCTTCACGACGTCTACGATCTCCCCGCTCTCGTCGCCGTATGCCGAGGTCTGGAAAGCGGGCGTGTCAGGCTGACGCAAATTACCACTGAGAAGCCGTCACCTTACGCTCATTCGATGCTTTTCCAGTTTGTTGGCGAGTTTCTTTACCAGGGCGATATGCCCTCTGGTGAACGAAAACTTGCCGCACTCAGCCTCGATCTCGACCTCATGGAACAGCTGCTCGGACCGTCCGGGTTGCGTGATGTTCTCGACCCGGTGGCGATTACCGCCGTCGAGTCTGAACTCCAGCACACGGCGCCGGGCTGGCAAAAACACGGCGCGGAGGGGATCGCTGACCTGCTGCGAGAACTTGGGCCGCTCACTGCGAAGGAGATCGTGGCTCGGGTCGACGACGGCATGGAGGAGCCGGCGACGAGTGAGTTGCTGGGTTCCCAGAGGGCTTTCACCTGTGTAGTCGACGGCGTCGCTTACGTCGCCCAGAGTGAAGACGCAGGAACGATCGCGGCGCTGGGGATCGAGGTTCCCACAGGTATTGCCGCTGATTTCCCAGCACGTGCGAATCCTCTCCACGATCTTGTGCTGCGATACGCGCGGACCCACGCAGAAGTGACAACGTCGGCTCTTGCTATCCGGTTTGGTGTAAGTCCCGCAGACGCAGAGAATGTGCTCCGGGCGCTGGCGGGCGAAGGCCGCATGAGGGAGGGAGCATGTGGTTCGGAGAACCTTGTATGGATGGATGTTGATGTCCTGGAACGCATCCGCCGTCGCAGCTTGGCCATGGCTCGCCAGGCGATTCAGCCGGTTGGGCAGGCTCAATACGTGAGGTTTCTTCTTCGCTGGCAATACTGTGGGCGTCTCCTGACGGACAGCGAAGGACTCGTAGAGGCGATTGAGCAACTGTGTGCTCTCCCGCTCGTTGCCTCGACACTGGAAACGATGATCTTCCCGCAGCGAATTGCGAACTATACGCCCGCGCTTCTTGACGGTCTTCTTGGTGCGGGAGATGTGTGTTGGGTTGGCGAAGGAAGAACCGGAGGTGAAGGCCGCGTCAGCCTGCATTTGCGAGAAAGCATCGCGCTGACATTAGATCCAATCCCTGCTCGTGCACGTGACGGCAGACCCGCAGAAGAGAACCGGGGGAACGAGGAGGGCTGGAACGAAAATAGATGGAACGAGAAAGAACTGTGGATCGCACAGCAACTAGCCGGGGGAGGAGCAATCTTCGGTTCGGAATTGCTCGCCGCGGCGCAACAAGAGTTTTCTGATCTCACGGCCGCAGACTTCGCAGACCAGCTGTGGGAGCTCGCCTGGGAAGGTATCGTCACATCGGATTCTCTCGCGGCTCTGCGCTCCGTCATATCCGGGCGCTCGTCCGCTCAGAAGACGCAACGGGCACGCCCTCGCAGTCAGCGCACACGGAGAGCTTCTTTCGCTTCGATGCGTCAGGCGGCGCTCGCCTCGCAAGATCCACGGCTCGCGGGCCGCTGGTCTCTTGTCCCTCGTCCCGCGAACCTGCGGAATTTCTCCACTGGCATTCAAACCGGCGGTGCACAAACTCGCGTTGCTCAAACCGGCATTCAACCTGGCGGTGCACAAACCGGCGGCCCTCACCCAACGGGACCCGGGCGCAGCGACACTACCCTCGCCGAGGCGGAACGTATATCCACGTCTCTGGGTCTCCTGCTGGACCGCTATGGAGTTGTCTCGCGCGGCAGCGCCATGGCCGAGGGATATCCCGGTGGATTCGCGGCGGCCTATGAGGGGCTCGCCCAGCTAGAGGCCGCCGGATATTGCCGCCGCGGGCACTTTGTTGAAGGCATGAGTGGCGCCCAATTTGCTACCTCTGAAGCCGTCAACGCTCTCCGTGATGACGGTGAGGACGAGGCCGTCGTCGTCCTCTCGGCTGTGGACCCGGCAAACCCGTTTGGGGCGGCGCTACCCTGGCCGGAATCCAGGGACCCGGGCGGGGCCAAACCACGCCGCAACGCGGGAGCACTGCTTGCCATCTATCAGGGAAAACCGGCCTTTTATCTCGAACGCGGAGGAAAGACGGCCCTCACGTTTGACCTGGCAGGTGAAGTCAACCTGTCGAGTAACGGAGATTCGCCCGACGAAGGGAATGACGAGATCCGGCGTCAGATTGCTACAGTTCTCATGGAAACCTGCCGGAGGGGACGAATCGATGATTTCGTGCTGGACACCGTGGATGGGGAGCGGAGTACAAGGTCCGTGTGGGCGTCGGCCCTGAAATTGGCGGGATTCAGCGTGACTCCCCGAGGACTGAGCTATACGCGGCCCGCCTGGTGATGATTGTCGGTGTCCTCCGTCGCTAAGTCTCAGAGTGTGCAATGGCAGTGATACGAAGCAGCTAGTCGTCTATTCTCTTGTGGAAAGAAGCGATGCCCTCCGCAGCTCACCGTGCCATCTTCACCACCCCCGAAAGGGCGTGGAAGCCGGTGGGGCACCTTCTACCATGGCCGCCGCAGGCCATTCCGGCAATGATGCTGAGGACAGGACGTGAGATGAATTCACCAACCCAAAATCTTGAAAAGTCGGCGCGGGCAAGCGCCGAAAACAACGCGGAGAAACGCACCCCGGTACGCGCGGCCGTCGCGAGCTTTATGGGAAGCGCGGTCGAATACTACGACTTTTTCGTTTTTGGCTCCGCCGCTGCCCTCATCTTCCCGGTGATTTTCTTTGGCTCCAATGACCAGGCTTCGCTGGTCATGTCCTTCGCCACCTTCGGCTTCGCTTACATTGCCCGCCCTCTCGGGGCGGTGGTACTGGGCCATTTTGGTGACCGCATCGGGCGCCAGAAGGTCCTCATGTTCACGCTCGTGGTCATGGGTGGCTCCACCTTCGTCATCGGCTGCCTTCCCACGTACGACCAGATCGGTTGGGGTGCGCCAGTACTCCTTGTATTGTGCCGCTTGCTCCAGGGGCTATCGGCTGCGGGCGAGCAGGCGGGTGCCTCGTCGCTCAGCCTGGAACATGCCCCGGATCATCGCCGCTCCTTCTTCACCTCGTGGACACTGACAGGAACGCAGGGTGGCCAGGTGCTTGCCGCCCTCATCTTCATCCCCATCATGAGCCTCCCGGACGAGATTAAGTACACCTGGGGATGGAGGGTGCCGTTCTGGCTCAGCGCCATCGTTGTGGTCGTTGCCTTCTACATTCGCCGTAGCCTCGAGGAGCCACCGGAGTTCAAGGATAAGAAGAAGGAAGGTGGAGTCGCCCGTATTCCACTGTTCGATCTCTTCCGCGACCATTGGCGCGACGTCCTGCGTGTGGTCCTGTGCGCCTTCATCGCGGCCGTCTCCACGGTGTTTGGCAACCTTGCCCTGGCCTACGGAAAGCACGAGGGTTTGCCCGAGTCCGTGACGCTGTGGCTCGTGGTGGTGGCCAATGTCTTCGCGATTGGCACCCAGCCGTTATTCGGCATGGCCGCCGACAAGTTCGGACGCAAGCCCGTCTTCATCTACGGCGCTGTCTCCTCCGCTGTCCTTATGCCGTTCTACATGATGTCCATGGGCAATGGGAACCTCGTCGTCACCTTCATCCTCGCGATTGCTACCTTCTCCTTTGGATACGCCGCGGCGAACGCCGTCTGGCCCTCCTTCTACGCGGAGATGTTTAGCACCAAGGTCCGTTTCTCCGGTCTCGCTATCGGCACGCAGCTGGGCTTCCTCATGGCCGGATTCGCCCCGGCAATCGTCACCTGGCTCGGCGGAGTTGAGGATGGAGGCTGGAAGGTTATTGCGGGATTCACCGCTGTGATCTGCCTGATCGCCACCTTGAGCGCTCTCACCGCGAAAGAAACGAAGGACGTGCCTACGGCCAAACTTGGTTTGGTGTAACGGAACCACCAGTTTGGTGTAACGGATGTCGAAGGACGACGACGGCGCCGCCCACGTCCGCACGCAACACCATAACAGCCCGCTGAAGGCAAGCCCTCGCTAGTACCTCCTTGGGGCCAGGGAACGTTCAGCAGGCTGTGTTACGTTGGACGGGTGACGTCGAATTCTCATGCTCGCCCGCGCCCGTTTGGCCGCCGCGCGGACCAGTCCCGGCCAGAGGCTGCGCAGCAGCCCGTCATTGTGAACTCTGAACAGCCCGAGGGAACGTCCTTGGTACAGGCGGATTCATTGGCGACAACGGGCCCGTTGTCAATCGCCGACATTGCCCGGCGCATCCATCGCTCAATGAGCATGGTGGTGGCAGGAAAATCCGACGCGATCAATGCCTCTATCATGACGCTGCTGGCAGGCGGGCATCTTCTCATCGAGGATGTCCCCGGCGTTGGAAAAACCACGCTGGCTACCGTACTCGCTCGCTCCATCGAGGCCGGGGTGCGGCGCATCCAGTTCACCGCGGATATGATGCCCACGGACGTCACCGGCCTCTCCATCTACGACCAGCAGGAACAAAAATTCCGCTTTCATCAGGGGCCAATCTTCACCAATATTGTGATTGCAGACGAGATCAACCGGGCCACCCCGCGCACCCAATCCGCGCTGCTAGAGGCGATGGAGGAGCGCCGGGTGAGCGTGGACGGCCAGACTCTGCGCCTGCCTGATCCGTTTATGGTCGCGGCCACCCAGAACCCACAGGATATGGAAGGGACATTCCCACTCCCGGAGGCCCAACGCGACCGTTTCATGGCCCGCATCCAGCTGGGATATCCGGCGGCCGAGGCCGAACTGGCAATGCTACAGGATCGGGCAGGAGACAATCCGATGGCCAGTGTCAGTCCGGTGACCAACACCGCTCAGATTCTTGATGCGCAGCGCGCGGTGGCCCGGATCCACATGGCGGACGAGGTCTCGCGCTATCTCATCGCGATTGTTTCGGCCACGCGCTCTCATTCGGGCATCACCCTTGGAGCTAGCCCGCGCGCCACCTTGCATCTCGCCCGCATGGCCCGTGCTCGGGCCGCGATGAATGATCACCCGTTTGTTTCTGCCGACGACGTCGCAGCCTTGGCGGGTATCGTCCTCCCGCACCGTTTAATCGTCCGGGGACGATTCTCCTCAATGTCTGACGCTCTGCTCCGCTCGTCCGAGATCGTGGGTGAAATCGTGGCGCGTACTCCATTGCGATAACCATGGTGTCCTTGACTAGACGAGGATGGGGATACCTCGGCGCCTGTATCGCCATCTGGCTGGCATGGTGGCTACTTGGGCTGGCCGACGTTCGTGCGTTGGCCATTCTCGTGAGTTCCGTTGTTGCCATCGGCATTCTGGGCGGCGTGCTCACACGCGCGGTGGCCCAGCTGTCTATCACGCTCACGTCCTCCGATCCCACTCCGTCGCTAGGCGACGACGTCGTCCTCACCGCTCGTCTTCGGCACCGCCTACGGTGGTCGCTTCCTCTCCACGTGATGTGGCAGTTGGGAGAGGAAAAGCGGTCAGAGGACCTGGTGGTTTCGAGAGGGAATGGCACTGTCACACAGCACCGGGTGAGTGCCCGCCATCGGGGAGCGATGACCGTAGGAATCTCGCGTCTTGTGGTGGAGGGGCCGCTGGGACTGGTCCGAGTGAGATGGCGCCCGCGGGCGCGCCAGGAGTTGCTGGTGCTTCCTCCGGTGTTAACGGAACTGCCAGGAACTTTGGGGGCCAACAATGCGTCTCCGGGTGTGGCGCGCCCAGAGCTTGTTCTTCACGGTGCCGGAGAACCGAGCGGGTCGGTACGTGAGTATCGCGATGGTGACCCCATGCGCCATGTGCACTGGAAACAAAGTGCCCGTCAAGGCAGCCTTCTCGTCAACGTTCCGGATGACGATACCGGGGGTGATGGTGCGGTCTACCTGGACCTTGACACGAATGCTTACCCCGACGCCGAGTCCTTCGAACGTGCGGTGGCGACGGCCGCGACCGTGGGTGTCCGCGTTTTGGGTAGGAGGGAAAACCTGCGGTTTCAGACGGGCGATGTGGAAGCTCGAAGGGTAACGTCCGCCGATGAGCTGCTTCGCGTTCTGGCCCTCGTCGACGTCCGATCCTCCGAAAGCGTTGAAAGCATCGAATCTGGAGAAGGCCTCGAGTCGCGCCCAGATATCACCGATCCTTTTGTAAGAACTCGGGCGGGGCAGGCCGTCGTCGTGACAGGAAAACTGACCGCACGCCTACAGGCACTTCTCGATAACTCAGCCGCTCCGGACGGCACGATCTACACTTGCGGATCTGACGACGAGAAAACTGCCGCCGCCGAAGCCTCGGGCGGTCGTGAGGGTGCTGAGCCCGCCACAATGCGGGGAGGAGTTACGGCGAGAGGGGCAAGCAGCTGGCACGAAGTGAGGGTCAGTGCTGCTCTTATGCCCACGTTCCCGGGGAGGGCGGGGGAAGGCCGTGCCGCCGTCGACTCGTCGCGCAGGCGCGGCCCGGCCCGGCGCGCTCCCTCCCATCTGACCCGCACGCAGTTGCTCGTGGGTGCGGGCATTCTTGTTGCCTTGTGGCTACTTTCGGTGCACACTCTGACGTCGGTGTTGGAGCCAGGACCATGGATGCAGCACGCGCGGAATCTGGCGGTGATTCTTCTTCTTATTCCGGCGGGCCTGAGGGCGATCTGGTGGCGGTTGCGCACCTCTGCGGTGGGTGTGGGATGTGCGGCTGCGTTGGCCACCTTCATTTATTCGATGGGTGAGATCGATCGTCTCTCAGAGTGGTGGCGGCATCCCCTGGAGCAGTTGGCGTCCGTCCATCTCGATATTCAGTCGAGCGACCCTCCGATGGCGGTAGCGGGAGCAACGCAGGACTTCGTGCTCATCGTGGTCTTGCTCGTTATCACCGTGAGTGCGCTGCTGTTCGTCGCTTTGGATTCGTTCCTGGTGGCAGGCCTGGTCCCATTCGCAACGTTTGTGGTGACGCCGATCGTCATGAGCACGTCCGTTGGGCCGCTTACGCTGCTTGCATCCGGTGTGCTGCTGGTGATTCTCATCTGGCTGGGCTCCTCGCGGCGAACCCAGGCTAGCTTTGTTGCGGCGATGTGCGCGCTAGCGCTTGCGGCAAGCATGGTACATGTCTTTCCCGCGGCGCGGGACCGAGTGTGGAACACACAGATCGTCCGCTCGTCGCTTTCCGCTGATGTCCCTGATCTCACCGTGGCGCTGGGAGAGGACCTACGTGCCCGAAGCAATGCGGTGGTCTTCACCTATGCGGGTGGTCAGGGCCTTCCCATACGGTTCCCTCTCGCCACACTGAACGATTTCTCGGAGGGGCGCTGGCATCCCCAGGAGGAGCCGAGCTCCGATGACCTCACGGTGAGGCGTTCTCCCTATGGTGTGATGCCCGAGAAAATTGATAGTGAGCTGTATGGCCGCGAGAACTCGGTGACCATTACTATTGCGGGGCTCGTGAGCGACTGGCTCCCGATGCCGCAGAATCCCTATGCCGTGACCAACGCGCATGGAAGCTTCGATCCGAGCCAGTGGACGTGGATGCGCGATTCCAATACAGCGCGCTCGGATGAGGCGAGAACTCGCCGTGGTGATGAGTACACCGTGTTGACGGACTCAATGGTCATGCAGCTGTACCTCGAAGCGAACGATGCTTCTAATCTCCAGAGAATGACACTCGCGGACGATGGCGTCACCCTCATTCCGGTGGAACAGACAACGCACTGGTACGACGACGTCTCCGATGCCCCCGAGGACATCCAACCTTATCTCCAGCTGCCCGAGGGTGTTCCCGAGTCAGTGGTATCCACCGCCAAGGAGCTTACCGTGGGTGAGGACGATCCTTACTTTGCAGCCTCTGCGCTGGCGGAGTACTTCACCAGCGGCGAGTTCGTATATGACGAGTCTGCCCCCTACGAACCGGGCATGGACTCGGGCAACCCGTTTGAGGTGATGGATGCGTTGCTGCAGACGAAGCGGGGCTACTGCGTACATTTTGCTTCGACGTTTGCGGTGATGGCTCGCAGTGTGGGTATCCCTTCCCGGGTTGCGCTGGGTTACGCGTCCATCGGAGGGGCGGGCAGCGCAACAGAAGTGCGCGGACGACAGTTGCACGCCTGGCCGGAGATTTTTATCGAGGATCTTGGATGGGTAGCGTTCGAGCCCACCCCCGGCGGTGTGGGTGGAGGAGCCGCCGCTGACGCCGAGTCCGATCCGGAACCTTCGCCCGAACCC
Source organism: Actinomycetaceae bacterium (assembly GCA_039812645.1). Classification (GTDB taxonomy): domain Bacteria; phylum Actinomycetota; class Actinomycetes; order Actinomycetales; family Actinomycetaceae; genus Ancrocorticia. The sequence goes on along the minus strand of JBDIAV010000008.1, from coordinate 58,832 downwards.
AGCACGACGACGGCGGAGCCCACCCCGAGCCCGTCAATGGTCACCATGGATCCCACGACCGAAGAAATGGCCCCGGATACTTCGGTGGGAGATGCCGGTGGTAGTGAGAACGGGAGTGGAGTATGGCGCTGGGTGGGTGCAATTGTGCTGCTTCTTGTGGTTGCGGGAGGGCCCGCTGGTGTGCGTGCGTATCGGTCGCGGCGCCGGGCAGCGATGATTCTCGCTGGTGACCACCCGGCGCGTATGGCGTGGCAGGAGGTGGTGGACACCGCCGTCGACCTCGGCCTGGACACGAATGGATTGCGAGCCTTCACGTTGGAAGCGGTATATGAGCGGCTAGTTGCCAGTGGGCTGGTGAGAAGGGACGAGGCCGTTGCGGGTGCCGAGCTGATCCTGGAGAAAGCGAACGCGGAGCGCTACGGCGCCCCTACCGCAGAAGCGGAAAGCCCTGATGAGAAGGAGACGGTAAGACGTTCCAAGCGGCACGAGGAGGACGGTACCCACGCCGCACTCCTCGCCGCGGTGGCTGCCGTGGTGACGGAGATGCGGGCGAATGTCACTGGAGCAGCTCGGGTGACGGCCTTAGTCCTGCCGCGCTCGCTACTTTCGCACGCTCGACGTCGTCTTGGATAGGGGTAACGGACGGCGTGATGTTCTCGGTGCGCGAGCCTTCATGAGGACTTCCGAGGGCTGAGTGCGGAGTTGTGGTGAGAGAAGACGAGAAGCCAGACGAGGTAAGCTCCGCCGATTGCTGAGGTGACGAGTCCGACGGGGATCTGGAAGGGAGTGAGCGCACGCTGGGCGATGAGGTCCGCGACGGCGAGAATAAGGGCACCCATGGCCGTGGAGGCGAGGATTGATACGCCCGGCGACTTTGCCAGACGCCGGGCGAGTTGCGGTGCAGCCAAAGCGAGAAAGCCAATCGGCCCCGCGGTGGCGACGGCGATTGCCGTGAGGGCAACGCCGATAAAAAGCACGCTCACCCGAGTGCGGGTGAGCGTGAGGCCCACGCCGACTGCGGCGTCGTCGCCCAGTTCGAGAGTGCGGAGGTGGCGGCCGTAAAGGAGTGCCGCGGGAATCGCGATGGCGGTAACGATGGTTAGAGGAAAAATGGGCGGCCAGGAAATTGTATTGAGACTGCCGTATTGCCAGGCTTTGGCAACTTCGGCGGCCTCAATCGCGGAGCGACTAATAAGGTAGTCGTTGACCGAAGCGAGCATCGCGGCGATGGCGATGCCGCTGAGCACGAGTCGATCGCCGCTGAGCCCGCGGCGCAGGCTGAGAATGACCACAACAACCGCGGTGATGGCACCACCGAGGATTGTTCCGATTCCGACGGTGGCGGCCGTGGCGGCTCCTCCAATGAGGATGACAAGGAGGCCACCGGTGGCAGCGCCGGTGGTGAAACCGATGATATCGGGGCTGCCCAGCGGGTTACGGGAGACGGATTGGAAGATCGCGCCGGCGGCTGCGAGGGCGGCACCCACGAGGATGGCGGCGATGACGCGCGGGAGGCGTTGATCAAACACAATGAAGCGGTCGAGATCGCTGCCGGTGCGGAAAAGGAGCACCCTGAGGGCGTCGGCGGAGCTGAGTTCGTAGGCACCGGTGGCTACCGTGAGGGCGGCGATAGCGAAGGTTGCGACGAGCAACGCACCTGCCACGGCCAGAGTCCGCCGGTGGAGAAGCAGGGTGACGCCTCGCGGGAGGCGTACGCGCCGGTATCCGTGTGGGGTGAACCGGATCCGCGATATCGGCGGGGTCTGTTGTGTAGCGGTCATAGATTGCGCCTCCTCATAATGAGCGCGAGAAGCATGGGTGCGCCGACGAAGGAGGTGACGAGTCCAACTTCGAGCTCCCCTGGCGGGGCGATGGTGCGCCCAATGATGTCCGCCGCCAGGACGAGCACCGGCCCGCACAGCAGGGAAAGTAGCAACAGGGTTCTTTGTTCTACTCCAACCAGCAGCCGGAGAGCATGCGGTACGACGAGGCCTACAAAGCCAATTGGCCCGGCGGCCGCGGTGGCGGCACCGCATAAGAGTGTGATTGAGGTGAAAGCAAGCAGTCGGATAAGGGGCAGTCTCAGTCCGAGTGATGTAGCTTGTTCGTCACCAAGGGCGAGAGCATTGAGCATCGGCCCGGATCCCAATGCGAGGAGAAGCCCGACGACGATAAAGGGGGTAACCGCAATAAGCGGAGCCGTCCCGCGTTCAGCGACGGAGCCGATAACCCAGAACCGGTAGGAGCTGAAGGCATCGGTATTGAACATCGTCATGATTCCGGTGAGCGCCCCGAGGCAGGCCGATAGTGCGGCGCCCGCGAGAACGAGACGTGCGTGATCGCTGGCGCGAGAGCGCTGCATGCTGATCGTATAAACAAACCCGGCGGCCAGGGCGGAACCGATGAACGCGAACCACATGTAGCTGGTGATGTCGCTGGCTCCAAGTACGACGATGGCGACCACCACGGAAAACGCCGCGCCGGAGTTCACGCCGAGGATGCCTGGCTCAGCGAGTGGGTTACGAGTGAGTGCTTGCATCATCACTCCGGCGACGGCCAGAGCCGCACCGACCAGTAGCGCGAGCGCAGTTCGAGGGATCCGCAGCTGCCAGACGATAATCGATTCGCGGGTCTCATCAATGGTGGTTAGCCCATGCCAAACCTCGGGGAAGCTGAGAGGTTTGGACCCGATGGCGAGACTGAGGAAGATGCACAGTGTGATAGCGACCGCCCAGACGGCCACTGCCGCGCCCGTCGCGGTACCGCGACGGGTGACCGTCCGACTTTGTGCGAGCGGACTCCCCGTATCTGTCGCGGCTGTCTCGGGCGAAGATATTGCGCTCATATTAGGTTATGCTAACCTAACTTCCATGATGACATACAACCTGGTCAAAGACCGTGTGAAGCCCCGTCGAGCCGCCGGTCTTGTCTCGCTAGTGGTTGCAGGCCTACTGTTCGCGGGCTGTTCGAGCACTGACCCAGCCGAGTCACCCGCGGCACCGAGCACCACACCCGCAGCATCGGCTGATGTAACTGACAGCACGAGTGCAGAAAGCAAGGCTGCGGACACAGCCCAGTACACGACGCCCCGCACCATGCCGGAAGGAAAGGGGAGCGGCCAAGCTGACGGAGTCTTCCCCCGCACCGTTAAGCACTTCCAAGGAGAAACCACCCTTGAAGCTGAGCCGCAGCGCGTGGTGGTCATCTCGACCGGTCAGGCTGATGTGATGCTCACGCTCGGGATTGTTCCTGTTGCGTCCACCTCGGGTGATGGCGCCGATATGATCCCGCCGTACCTTGCGACGGCTTTTTCTGATGACAGTGCCGAACTGGAAGCCATGACCTATGTGGGGAGCCGCTTCGAACCGGACATCGAGGCGATCGCTAATACCAACCCGGACCTTATCGTCATGAATAACGCTGGCAAGGATGCGGGTGCGATGTATACGGCGCTGAGTGCCATTGCTCCCACTGTTGCGACCCAGGGAACGGGACTGTACTGGAAGCAGGACTTCCTACTGCTTGCCGATTCCGTGGGTAAGACTGACGAGGCACAGGCATGGCTGGACAAGTTCCATGCCGACGCGGCTGAGTTTGGCGCTGGCGTCTCGGGTAACCCAACCGTGTCCTTCCTGCGGAAGAATGGTGACCGCACACGCGTCTTCGGTATCGCCTCATTCAGTGGTTCTGTCGCTGAGGATGCGGGATTGGCGCGTCCTGAAAGCCAGTCATTTACCGATGAAACCTCGGTGGATATCAGCGCCGAGCAGCTTGAACAGGCCGACGGGGACTGGATCTTCTTCGGCGTGCAGGGCGGCGACGAGACTGAACTGACCTCCGCGCCACTGTGGCCCACCTTGACCGCGGTGGAGTCGGGCCAGGCCGTGGAAGTTGACGACGATGTCTTCTATCTCAATGTTGGCCCCACGGCAGCTCGCGGCATTCTCACCGCGATCGAGGGCGCACTGGGTTGAGCACACTAGACGCCAGGCCACACGTTGGAGGCGGATTCACCGCCTCCAACGTCACCCTGGCTTACTCAAACAACAACGCCCCTGTCCTCAAGGAAGTCTCCGCGCAGATCGAGCCCGGTTCAATGACCGTCATTGTCGGGCCCAACGCCTGTGGTAAATCGACCTTCCTTCGGGCGCTCGGACGCATCCTCACTCCTCAGGAGGGTGGTGTGATGTTGGAGGGGAAACCTGTCGATACCTATGGGGCAAAGGAATTTGCACGAGAGGTAGGGTTTCTCGCGCAGACGGCGATCGTGCCTGACTCGATCACGGTTGGTGATCTTGTTGCGCGCGGTCGTTTCCCGCACCAGGGCATGCTCCATCAGTGGACGGAAGCCGACGAGGCCGCCGTCGTCGTCGCGCTGGAGCGCACGGGTACGTTCTCTCTTGCAGAGCGAGAAGTGGCAAGCCTTTCTGGCGGTCAACGCCAGCGTGTCTGGATCGCGATGGTGCTCGCCCAACAGACGCGGGTACTGCTTTTGGACGAGCCGACGACCTATCTCGACCTCTGTCACCAGTTCGAAATCCTTGAGCTCTGTCGGGAACTCAACCAGGAATTTGGGACAACCATTATCGCGGTCCTGCATGATCTCAACCAGGCCGCACGATACGCCGATCGTATGATTGCCATGCGTGATGGGCGTGTTTACGCGCATGGGACACCGGAAGAAGTTCTCACGGACGAGACTATCGAGTCCATTTTCGGAGTGAAATCTAGGGTGATCATGGATCCGGAAACGGGAACCCCAATGATCGTGCCCCGGGCCGGCACGTATAGCCGAAGGGTTGCCGCCTCGTCCGAGTAAACTTGGATCATGCTTGAGGTATCTCCGGAAGAGTTCGAAGAGATGGTAGCCGACGAACTAGATGCGCTGCCGGATGAGATGTTCACTCATCTGGATAACGTTGTTTTTCTCATTGAGGATCGCCCGGAAGACGATAGCGACCTGCTCGGAGTGTATGAAGGGGTAGCACTCGTCGACCGCGGGGATTACGGATTTGGTGATGAACCGGATCGCATCATTTTGTATCGTGAGAATCTCGTGGATTTCTGCGAGGACCGTCAGCAGTTGGCGGACGAGATCCACGTGACGCTGGTTCACGAGATCGCGCACTACTACGGTATCGAAGAAGATCGGCTCCACGAACTTGGCTGGGGCTAGTAGACGCGCATGCTGGGTGTTGTGCAGATCTCGGCCCAACACGTCTCTATAAGCTACACTGGCGTAAGTTACTGATAGGTAAGTTAGGTTGGTGGAATGTCCCAGACGAGTTCTCGCCGAAAGGCGCCTGCCATGGCTGGTGCCGGTGGCGCCGCCACGGGTGTCAATATCGCCCTCATTGCCGTATTCGCGGCCCTCATCGCTGCTTTCGCCCTTATTCCTGGGTTCATGATCGGCCCTGTGCCGTTCTCGATGACGATCCTTATTGTGCTGCTTAATCCGCTGGTGCTGGGCGCATGGCAAGGTTTCTTAGCGGCTGTTCTTTATGTGGCAGCGGGCCTTTTTGGCCTTCCTGTCTTCGCAGGGGGTTCCAGCGGAATCGCGGTGTTACAGGGGCCGACCGGTGGTTATCTCGTGGGTTATGTTCTTGCCGCACTTGTTGCCGGGCCGCTTGCGACTCTGGTTTTGCGCCGGGTTACCAAGGGGGCGCTGGCGCTCGTTGGACTTACACTTGCGGCCATTGCCGGGTTGCTCATCCTGCATGCCGCGGGAGTTGCGGGACTCATGATCAATGCCGGGATGCCCTTCTCTGGTGCACTTGGGACAACCATTGGATTCCTGGGATTGGATCTCATCAAGGCCGTTCTCGCGGGCATGACTGCTCTTGCAATTGTTCGGGCATTCCCTCGTATCCTGGGGCGCCGCTAACGATAAATATTCGTTAACGATAGAGAGACGCTGCTGGATTCTCGATGTTGATGGATAGGAAGCGACGGCCTTGATGAACGGAAACCGACGAGTGGGCGTGAGCCAACGATGATCGAGCTGCGTGATGTTACCGTAGAAGTTGATGATCTCGCCTCACCTGAGCGTGGAGCAAAGAAGACGTTGCTGCGTTCTATCAGCGTACAACTCGGGGAGTCTCGTATTGCCGTGATCGGCGCTAACGGTTCGGGAAAGTCGACACTCCTCAAGCTTTTTAACGGCCTCGTTATGCCAAGCTGTGGTGAGGTGATCATCGACGGTCTGTCGACCGCGCGAGAACTGGTGCGAGTGCGTAAACACGTGGGTTACGTGTTCACCGATCCTTTGGCACAGCTCGTCATGTCCACCCCACTCGATGATGTTCAACTCTCGCTGCGCTCCACCATCAAGAACCGTGCGGAACGGCGTGCCCGAGCCCGCGAACTTCTAGAGGTTCGCGGGCTCGGCACCGTTGCTGAACAGTCGATCTACGATCTTTCGGGCGGTGAAAGGCAACTCGTCTCGCTTACCACGGTGCTGGCTGTGGAACCGGGCGTCGTCGTCGCTGATGAACCCACCACGCTACTGGACTTGCGCAATCGGCACACCTTGCGCCGAGCCCTGGCCGCGCTGCCCCAGCAACTCGTCGTTTCCACGCACGATCTGGAGTTGGCGGGGGAGATGGAACGCGTCATCTGGATCGACCACGGGCAGATTGTTGCCGACGGCGAGCCCGGGGCGGTTATTGCCCAGTACTCGCGGGAGATGGCGGCCTGAGTATGAATGAAGGTTGGGGGCGTGGACGCCGCGCAGCAGTGGAGGCGAGGGTGTGAACCACGGCAGATTCTTTGGACAGTATGTTGCCGCACGAAGTCCCCTCCATCGCTGCCCCGTATGGGTGAAATATTTGCTCATGTTTGCGGGCGGGGTGGTCCCGTTCCTCGTCGGACAGTTATGGGTGAGCCTCACCGCGCTGGCACTCGCCGTGCTCCTGCTGGTTGTGGGCGCACGCATTCCGGCGCGCCGCGCGCTTGTCATCGGATGGCAATTCTGGGCCATGATGGTTGTTCTTGCGGGCTACCACTGGCTCATGGGAGACCCAATGCGCGGTGTGCTCTACCTGATCAATCTTCTTGCCGCGATTTATCTGGCGCGGCTGGTGACGATGACGACCCCGATCAACGACATCATGGATGCCATTGCCGGGGCCGTCAGACCGTTACGTTTTCTCGGGGTGAATCCTGAACGAGTGGCGTTGGCCTTCGTCCTCATGTGGCGTTCAATTCCCCACCTCATCGGCTTGCTAGGGCACGTGCGTGAATCGGCGCGGGCCCGAGGGCTGAGCGCCTTCTCGCTACGCTACGTGATCCCCGCAATCGTCAGTGCCGTGGGCTTCGCCCTGGCCACCTCCGATGCGCTACGGGCTCGTGGTCTGGATGACTGATCCCTTCGAGCGGCTTCCTTTAGAGTGGTCGTGACAATCCATCTCCAATGTCCCACCACGTGTGTCATGCGTACAACGGTGCCGGGATTTCAGAGATCTTTTTCTGCCCTCTGCCCTCTGTCGTTGCTCAGGACTTCACGAGCCGCTGAATTGCCGCCGATGCCTCAGCGATCTTCGCTGCCCCCTCGTCGCCTCCGGCGCGGGCGGCGTCAAGCACGCAGTGCTTGAGATGATCATCCATGAGGCCAAGCGCCAGGTTCTCCAGGGCACTTTTCATCGCGCTAATCTGGGTGAGGATGTCGATGCAGTACTTATCCTCGTCGACCATGCGGTGAATTCCGCGGGCCTGCCCCTCAATACGCTTGAGGCGGGCGAGGTACTTGTCCTTATCGCCCATGTAGCCGTAATGGTTGGACGCGCAACCGCATTCACTCATTGTTTCCTCACCATCACTCATTATTACTCCTTGATGATGCTCTTGAAGCCGCGCAGGCGCAGGCTGTTACTGACGACGAACACGGACGAGAATGCCATGGCCGCGCCCGCCAACATGGGATTGAGCAGGCCGAGTGCCGCGAGCGGGATTGCCGCGGTGTTATAGGCGAAAGCCCAGAAGAGATTGCCTTTGATGGTGCTCAGTGTACGGCGGGAGAGGCGGATGGCGTCGGTGGCGCCGCGTAGGTCGCCGCGCACCAGTGTAATATCCGCGGCCTCGATAGCCACGTCGGTGCCGGTGCCCATGGCGAGTCCGAGATCCGCCTGGGCCAGAGCGGCGGCGTCGTTGACGCCATCGCCCACCATCGCCACAACCTTGCCCTGCTTCTGCAGGTCAGCGATGACGCGTGCCTTTTCATCCGGCAACACCTGGGCGATGACCTCATCGATCTTCACCTCGGCGGCAATCTGACGGGCTACGGTCTCGTTGTCCCCTGTGAGCAGCACGGGCGTCAGTCCGAGTTCGCGCAGTTGCGCAATGGCCTGCCCGGACGTCTCTTTGACGGTATCGGCAACGGCGATGAGGCCGCGCGCGGCTCCGTCCCATCCGACCACCATGACTGTCTTACCCTGCTTCTGCAGCTTATCCTTAGCTTCGGAAAGTTCGGAAGAGAGTTCGGTGTTCCAGCCCTCCAGTAGGCTTTCTTTGCCGACGACGACGTCGCGTCCGTCGACCGTGCCGCGCACTCCGTGGCCTTCCACGTTGGCGAAACCTGCGACGGGCTTGAGGGCGCCACTGCCCGCGCCGGTCCCAGCCTTTTCCTTGGCAGCTGTGGCGACGGCTTGGGCGATGGGGTGCTCGGAGGCGTCTTCCAGCGAGCCAGCGATGAGAAGAAGTTCATCGCGGTCAATCCCCGGGGTAGTCGCGACGTCGGTGACGGTCATCTTGCCGGTGGTGACGGTGCCTGTCTTATCCAGCACGATGGTGTCCACGCGACGGGTGGATTCGAGAATCTCCGGTCCTTTAATGAGGATGCCCATTTGGGCGCCACGGCCGGTGCCCACAAGAAGCGCCGTGGGGGTTGCGAGGCCGAGAGCACACGGGCACGCAATGATGAGTACGGCAACGGCGGCAGTGAAGGCCGCAGTTAGTGGGAATCCTGCACCCAGCCAGGCACCGAGAGTGGCCACGGCAATGGCGATGACCACCGGCACGAAGATCCCCGAAATCTTATCCGCGAGGCGCTGCACTTCCGCTTTCCCGGACTGCGCATCCTCGACCATCTTCGCCATCTGAGCGAGCTTGGTATCGGGGCCAACACGACTGGCACGCACCACGATGCGACCCCCCGCGTTCACGGTGGCTCCGGTGACGGGATCGCCTTCGCCCACCTCGACGGGCACGGATTCACCCGTGAGCATCGAAGCGTCCACGGCAGAGGTTCCCGAGACGACGACGCCGTCGGTAGCGATCTTTTCACCGGGGCGCACGACGAACTGCTCACCAACGCGCAAATCCTCGATGGGGATGCGGACCTCGGTCTCACCGCGCAGCACCGCCACATCCTTGGCTCCCATTTCCATGAGGGCACGCAACGCGGCGCCTGCCTGACGCTTTGACTTCTTCTCGAAGTAGCGCCCGCCTAGAAGGAAGGTGATGACGCCGGCGGCGGTTTCCAGGTAGATGTGCGAGGCGCCGTCGGAGGGGGCGACGGTCAATTCGAAGGGGTGCGTCATGCCGGGTGTGCCTGCGGTTCCAAGGAACAGCGCATAGAGCGACCACAGGAAAGCGGCGATGGTGCCCAGTGAAATGAGGGTATCCATGGTGGCGGCGCCGTGCTTGAGGTTGATCCAGGCGGCGCGATGGAAGGGCCAGCCAGCCCACACCACCACGGGTGCCGTCAGCGTGAGGGAAGCCCACTGCCAGTAGGTGAACTGGAAGGCCGGGACCATCGCCATGAGGATGACGGGAACGGAGAGGAGAGCGGAGCCGATGAAACGCTGGCGAAGGGCGGTGAGTTCAGGATCATCGCCCGGTTCGCCGTCGGCGTCCTGTGTGTCCGCATGCTTGGGCGTGGGCAAGGTCGCCCCGTAGCCCGCGTTTTCGACCGTGGTGATGAGTTCGAGGGGATCGTATCCCTCGGGAGCGTGCACCGTGGCCTTTTCGGTGGCGTAGTTGACGGTGGCTTCGACGCCGTCGAGCCTATTGAGTCGCTTTTCAATACGCGCGGCGCATGAGGCGCACGTCATGCCTGTGACGTCGAGTTCGATGGTCGTTTGGGCGACTGGGGTCGGGGTGACCGCCATCATTCACGTCCTTCGTGTGGTGGGATGAGAGATCTTCGGGTGGATACGTGGGGATACCCCCACCGGTGCATCAGTGAGTATCGTGCGTGTGGGTATCCGGGGAGGGAACGTCGGATGTGGGGGAGCCAGGAGCGGGTGTCTCAGGTGACGGAGCGGGTGTTTCATGAGCTGGCCCGTGGGGCACCGACTGCTCGTTCCAGTTCTCCACAACGCTGTCCGGTACAACGGCGCCCGCTACGGCGTAGGAGGCCACGAAGATTGCGACCAGTCCTACGCCGTAGAGTGCCAAACGGCTGGGTGCGTTCATCAGGCGCGGACTGCCTCGTAGCCGGCTTCATCAACAGCGGCGACGACTTCGGCGTCGTTCAACTCAGCGTCCGAGGTGATCACAAGCTTGCCCGTTGTGTGGCTCACCTCGATACCGGAGACGCCAGCGATTTTCTCGATCTCTTCGCGTACGTGGTTCTCGCAATGGCCGCAGGTCATTCCGGTGACGTCGTATGTAGTCGTTGCCATGAGTAGTCCTTTCAGTGACTTTTATACCCATAGGGGGTACCAGTAGAAACAATCTACTCCACGAAAATATTCCGGGCAAACGACTTGAGTCCTACAAGGAGGAGACCTCGGTTTCAATTGGGGAGAAATAGTACATGGGTGCTACGCACGTAGCACCCATGTACAAATTGTGACGCCCGAGAATTGGCGCAACCTCTTAGTCAGAGATTCTCTTTTAGTCGAAGCTCCGAGCGAGACCGGGGATCTTGCTCAGAGGAGGCCGGAGGAAAGATCGTCGGGCTTGCTGAGGCGCTCTGCGGCTTCCACAGAGTAGTGGTCTAGTCCTGCCGAGCGGCCCTTATCGAGCGTGGCGATGGCATTCATCTGTCCCTCGCTCAGTTCGAAGTCGAAGACATCGATGTTCTCCGCCATGCGTGCCGGATTCACAGTCTTGGGGATGACGACGACGTCGCGTTGGATGAGCCAGCGGAGTACGACCTGTGCCACCGTCTTGTTGTGCGCATCGGCGATCGCCACAAGGGTGGGATGCTCGAAGATTCCCTGCTTGCCCTGCGCTAGCGGGCCCCAGGATTCAATCTGTACACCGCGATTGGCCATGACCTTCTGGTTCTTCACGCGCTGGAAGAATGGATGCGCTTCGACCTGGTTGACTGCGGGGGTGACATCCGTATGCATGATGAAGTCCACGAGACGGCCGGAGTAGAAGTTTGATACGCCAATAGACTTCGCGAGGCCTTCACCGTAGAGCTTCTCCATCTCGCGCCACTCACCAAAGAGATCGCCGAATGGCTGGTGAATAAGGTAAAGATCCACGTAATCCAATCCGAGGCGCTTGAGGGAGGCCTCAAATGCGCGGCGGGTGTTGTCCGCGTTTGGCTGAACCCACAGCTTGGTGGTGATGAACAGTTCCTCACGCGGGATACCGGCCTTGGCCAATGCCCGGCCTACACCTTCCTCGTTGTGATAAATGGCGGCGGTGTCAATTGAACGATAGCCTGCCTCTAGGGCGGAAAAAACGGCAGCTTCGGTCTCTTCATTGGGAATTTTGAATACGCCGAAGCCAAGAATGGGCATCTGGACACCATTATTAAGGGTCACGTTGTGCATGGAGTATTCCTTTGGTCGTTGTACGTTCCGGAAGCATGCCTATCGGCACAAGGAAGTGACACTAGCCTAAACCTTTGGTCAGGGAAATGGGTGGGACTTTCTTAAGGAAGTCGCCACCACGTCAAGGGCGCCACCGTAATTTTGTCAGAGGGCACAGAAAAGGGCGGAAAAGGGTGGCGGCTTACAAGCCGCCACCCTTGCTAAGGTCTCACCAGGTAATACACCTCGATGAGGCTAGATCACTCTCCAGTACTCAGCTCTGGGAATGCCTCCTCCAAGCAGGCCATCATCGCATTCTCCAACGCCTTCTGATCCTCTTCGGTCATGGCGTCCTCGGGTTGATTCTCAAAATCTCCATCGGCGATGAGCTGGAGCCCTTCGGCGGACATGGTCTCATGAATCTTCTCTGCGGTGCAGCTGGCCATCGTGCTCATTTGCTCTTTTTGCTCGTCAGGCAGCTGCTCAGCGCCCGTGCTGAAGAGCTCGGTCAAACTGGCTTCAACATCGGCCTTGGAGGGCTTGGAACTGCCGCCGCAGGCTGCCAGGGAAACCGCGAGTGCGGGCACCATGAGCAAGGTGGAGATTTTCTTCATCTTCATCGTGTCTGTCCTATCGTGGTGGGTCAAAGGCACGTCCGCGGCTTTGACGATAACAATTCTACGGAAAAGTCGGGACTTATGGGCAAAGCATCCGAGAAGCCTTGAGGACGTCGATCCCCACCACTCTCGGTCGCTCTCCGTTGTTCCTCCCCGGTCCTCTTCTTCGCCGCCCTCGGGACGTTTGTTTGAGGTCGCCTGGTAAGGCCGAGAAGAGCTCACACAAGACTGTCCCCTCGACACCTGTTGTTCAGGTGTCGAGGGGACATGCCTATGTACGAGGAGTGAGAAAACTGTCCTCTGGCATCCTCATGTGCTCGTTCGAGAGGCCGTACTTATCGCAGCTGAGGCTGGGCCTTGAGTACTTCCTCTACTTCCTCGCGGGAGGGAGCGTAAGCGCCGTTGTGGCTCACGGTGAGGCCGGAGGTGATGGTTGCGCGGTGCAGTGCCGGAGTGACATCGTTCCAGCGGGCTTCACGCAACTTTGCCTTGGCTTCAGCCGAGCCGATAAGCCCAGCATCGAGAAGGCCAGACAGCAGGCCACCCATGAAGGAATCGCCAGCGCCTACGGTATCGCCAACCTCCACGTTAAGGGGATCGATGACGAGCATGTCGCGTTCGTTGACGAGCTTGGCGTATGCGCCCCAGGGTCCGCGTGTCACGACGACCAGGCCCGGGCCCATCGAGCTCCAGCGGCGCATGACCTCTTCAACGGGGGTTTCCTCACCGTAGAGCCAGGCGATGTCCTCGTCGGATGCCTTGACGACGTCGGAGAGAGCGATGAGTTCCTCAATGCGGTTGATGACCTTGGCGGGGGACTCCATGATCGACGGACGGACGTTGGGGTCGTAGGACACGGTTCCTGCAACGGCCATATTCTTGGCTGCGCGAAGCACATCGGTGCCACCGGGCTCCAGCGTTGCCGCGATCGAACCGGTGTGAAGATGGGTCAGCTCGTTCGGAGCGGGGAGCGGGGGAACCTCCCAGAGAAGATCGAATTCGTAGGTGGCGCGTCCTGCTTCGTCGAGGTAAGCGTTGGCCACGGTGGTGCGTTCGGCACCATCCGAACCGGGGACGATGCCGACGTTGCGGGTGAGTGCGTACTCTTCGATGGCCTTTCCACGGGCATCCTTGCCCCACCATGCGCCGATGAGAGCTGGGTGATCCATAGCGGTGAGAACGCAGGCCACGTTGAGCGGGCTACCACCCACGTGCTCGGCGGACTCTTCACCGCAAATGACAACATCAATAAGTGCCTCGCCAAGGCAGAGAACTGGGGCTGTGGGCGTCGTTGCCACGTGCGTCTCCTTTGATTGTTCAGGTAAGAACTCAGCGTGAGCTCTTCAGCTACAGTGCATAGCTTAACCGCTTAAGCGGGAAGAAAAGTTGAGAATTGTTCACTTGATAGAAAGCTGGTGTTGTAAGAGCGTGAAATTTGCACCTACAACACCAGCTTGTCTGCTGCGTCCCTTATGGGAAGCGGGTAGAGGGAGGAGTGGCGGATACTCAGGCCTTGTCGAGGCCGAGCTTGGCTGCCATCTTCTCCAGCGGAACGCCCTTTGTCTCAGGCATGACACGAAGAACCCAGAAGAGCTGTCCGACCATGAAGACGAAGAAGAGAAGGAAGGCCACGCCGCCGCCGAGGAAGGAAATGACCGGGGGGAAAGCGTAGGTGGTGATCGCCGCGAAGATCCAGTGGGTCATCGAGCCGAAGGACTGGCCCGAAGCGCGTACTTCCTGGGGGAAGATCTCGGAGATGAACACCCAGATAACCGAGCCCTGGCCGAAGGCGTGGGCAGCGATGAAGACGAGCAAACCGACGAACACGAGGGTCACCGAGGTGCCATCGAAGGCTCCACCCTTGGCATTCTCGTAGTAGAACATCACCGCGGCGATGAAGCCTAGGCTGATGAGGTAACCGATCGAGCCAACCAGCATGAGCGTACGGCGGCCCAGCTTGTCGATCACGGTCAGCGCCGTCATGGTGGCCACGAGGTTCATGAGGCCCACGAAGACAGGCAACAGGGTGGCCAGGGACTCGGAGGCACCGGCGTTCTCAAACACCTTGGGGGCGTAGTAGAGAATGGCGTTAATTCCTGAGAGCTGGTTGAACGCCGCGATAAGGAAGGCCATCATGACGACCTTGCGGTAGCGCGGAGCAAACAGGCTGACCTTGGTGCCCGAGAGCTTGCGGTCCTCTTCGATCTGTCCACGGATCTCAGCGAGCTGCTGATCGGACTCAGCCTGAGTCGAGCAGAGCTTGCGGGAGGTAGCGACACCCTGCTGCTCACGGCCATGGGAGATGAGCCAGCGAGGCGTCTCAGGCGTGGTGAAGAGCAGGATGAAGAAGAGGATGGACGGAACGGCCATGACGCCGAGCATCCAGCGCCACTTGTCGAGGTTATCGCCCATGATCTGGTTGATGATGAAGTTGGATAGGTAGGCCAGGAGAATACCGAACACGATATTGAACTGGACCAGTCCAACGAGACGGCCACGGATGGCTGCGGGCGAAATTTCCGCCGTGTAGATCGGGGCTACCACGGAGGACATACCCACGCCGATGCCGCCGATGAATCGGAAAACGTCCAGCATCGGGAGGTTGATGGCCAAAGCGGTTCCGAGCGAGGCCAGGATGTACAGAACACCGATGGCGAACAGGATCTTGTGACGACCGTACTGCTCAGCAAGGCGGCCCGCGATAATGGCGCCAAGAACGGTTCCGACCGTGGCAATAGCGACGACGAAACCAGTGTCGAATGCGGTGAGTCCGAATACCTTCTCCAAGGAGGAGATGGCTCCGGAAATCACTGCGGTATCAAAACCGAAAATCAGACCGCCAAGCGAAGCGACAATGGCGCTTCGGATAACGAGTCCGTTGACCCCTGTTTTCTGGGGTGCAGGAGAGCTCGACATCGAGATTCCCTTCGTAGATTGTGTGCGGAGTTCACTGGCACCTCATGGCATCGATGGTGGATGTGATGTCAGTCAACTTCCAGATAGGCTACGTGCGGGTAGGCTCGATTCTTAGTTGTTTTACGTAGTGGACACTCTATTTCTCACATGGCGTCGGGATGAAAAGTTCGTGGCGTGTGGCTTTGTGACCGAATGGGCAAGATTGTTTTTTAGTAAATAACAGAAGAATCTGTAGTGAACACAGAATTTCCTACTTGTGATCGTGTGGAATCGGGCATGTTTCGGTTGGGTTTCACATCAAGTTGTACGTTATGTGATCTGCATCACCTGATGGTTTTGTGTGGTTATCCACGTGTGAACGAGGGGCTCCAGATCGCTGTGCAATCTGGAGCCCCTCGACTCAATAATATTCCGCGGGGTGGTAGGGCGTTTCTCGCCCGCCGGGAACTTAGTCAGTTCGTTGTGGGCAGGTCCCCACGGTTGTGATCTTGTGCCAACTTCACAGTCTTCCCGGCTGCTTCTTTGGCAATGGCTTCGCATTCCCGTGTTGTTGGACCATCGCCCTGCGGCATAAGGATGCCGCGGTAGTACCGCAGCTCATCAATGGAATCGTAGATATCTCCCAGGGCCCGGTGGTTGCCGGTCTTTGCAGGAGAATTGAAGTAGGTGCGGGGATACCAGCGCTTGGCCAGCTCTTTGATCGACGAGACGTCAATAATCCGGTAATGCAGATGGTCAATGACGTTCGGCATGTACTTTTCGAGGAACGTTTTGTCCGTCGCCACCGAGTTTCCGCCCAGAGGTGCGCGGCGTACCTCTGGAATAAATTTCTTGATGTATTCGAGTACCAGGGTTTCGGCCTCGTCAAGGCTCAAACCTTCGTCCCATTCGTTAATGAGTCCGGAGTTTGTGTGCATGTTGCGGACGAAATCGTCCATATGCGCAACCGCTTCGGGCGATGGTTTGACAAGAAGGTCAATGCCTTCATCGATGGGATTCAGCTCGGCGTCCGTAATGACAACGGAGACCTCGACCAGTTCATCAATGGACAAGTCCAGACCGGTCATTTCGCAATCGATCCAAACAATCGGGTTCTTCAACACGCGGTAACTCACCCATTCATCGTACTAGCTTTGCGAGGACATTTCCCACGGCCGAAAGGTGGCATAGGAAACGTTCTGTCCCGTTATTTTGTGCCTCCAGCGCGACTCGAACGCGCAACCTACGGATTAGAAGGCCGTTGCTCTATCCATTGAGCTATGGAGGCGGGCACTCACACTATACGGGGTTGTGGGGGAGTCCAGCCAAATCTCTCGCCGTTAATCACCCCACGAAGATCGACGACGTCCGCCCGTCTCTCGTCGGGACGGTGACTTCGGTAACCAGGAGGCCGCCGTCGTCCCTAAAAACTGTGGTGGATAGTCCAACTACTCGGCACATGCCGCGGTGAATGCCACTCACACGAGAATTTTCGGGAGAGAATGGAGAGGTGAACGCCAGAACTACCAACCGTGAGCTTGCCAACCTCGTCGAGAGGACAGTTTCCGCGCTTGAGAATGCCCAGCTGCCCCTGGAGATGCCGGGATCGATACAGCTGGCCGAGTCGCGCGCGCAGCTTTTCACCCAACTGAAGACGAGGATCTTGCCGCATTTGCAGACGGCGGGTCTGCCGGCCGTCGTCGTCCTTGGAGGATCGTCTGGGGCGGGAAAATCGACGCTCTTCAACTCTCTTCTCCGGGAAGAGGTCTCGCCGGCCTCTGTTCTCCGGCCCACGACGCGTATGCCGCTCATCGCCGCCCACCCGTCAGATGCCGATTCTCTTGAGGGACATGGGCTTCTTGATATGGGAAAGTTGGCCGTTGCGGAGGGAGCGGTCCCGGGGATTATTCTCGTTGATGCGCCGGACCTCGATTCGGTGGAGGCGGCGAACCGTGAGCTTGCCCGCAGGCTCCTCGACGCGGCTGATCTGTGGGTCTTTGTGACGACGGCGGCCCGTTACGGTGACGCCCAGGCGTGGCACACCTTGGGGGATGCACATCGTCGTGGGATGTCAACGGCGGTGGTGCTTAACCGGGTGTCGGATATGGCCCGCGAGACGGTGTGGACGGACCTGGTGGCGCGCATGGCGGATGTCGGCATAGGCGACGATCCCCTCATGCTGGTGCCTGATGCCGGACCGCACGAAGGTCTACTGTCCGCGCAGTCGGTCGCGGAGGTGCGCGCCTGGCTGAAAGAAATTGCGGCGTCGCACAAGGGGGCTGAATTGGTAGACCGGACTACCCAGGCGATGCTGCCACAACTGCGCCGGCAACTCCTTGAACTGTCTGAGGCCGTGGAGATGCAGGCCAACTCGGTACGAGATCTTGGCGACAAGATTCGACTGGCGGCCACCCAGCCGCTATCGAAACTGACAACCAACGCCAAAATGGGCCGGTACGGCCAGGGCGCCCCCACAACGTCGTGGTTGTCGTTCGCGTCCTCCGGTGGTGCACTCGCCTCTCTAGCGAATGGGGAGCAGCCGGGAATTTTGCGACGCCGTCAGCTCAAGGCTCGTGACGCCGCAATGGAAGCCGTGTTTGACGGGGTTCTTAATGCCATCCAGGTAGGACTCACTCAAGGTGTCCTCACCACAGACGCGGCTATTCAAACGGCTTGGCGGCAGGACATTGTGGAAACTAGCGCGTATCGAGCACGGGGTCATGCGGGAGTAGACGTGGCTGCGCTCGTGGACGAGGCCATGCAGGCGTGGGCAGGTGATCTCGCCACTCTCACTGAGGGAGCGGGGTCCAACCCGTGGCTGAGAGAGGCCGGGGTTCTCGCGTTGCTTGGTTCCGCTGCCGGGGGTGTCGCGGGTGCGGAGCAAGCGGTGAAGCATCTGAAGATGGGGCAGACGGTGCGGACTGCTCGCGAGAAGCTGTCTGATCGCCTCACCCAGGCCATTGAGGGTGTGATGGCGTCCTACCAAGCGGTGCTGGATGGCATCGACGTGGGCGATGGCAGGCAGTTGCGGCTGCGAGCCAGCGAATACATGGACCGGATATGAGGAGAACAATAGTGACCGACAACCTGCCGACTTCCGTGAACACTCAGACGCGGGCAGGAAACCGCGACGCTAACGGCGTGACCGCAGCCGAGGTATTGGCACGGATTACACGGCTCGAGGAAGCGATGATCGCCAGCAGTGAGTACATCGATCCGTTTATCGCGGAGCGCTCACGGCAGGAGCTTCGCCTGGTTAAAGAACGGCTCAATGCTGGGCTGGGGTTGACGGTTGCGGCGCTCGCGGGTGGCACCGGTTCGGGTAAGTCCAGTCTTTTTAACGCGTTGAGCGGCCTTGGATTTGCCGAGGTAGGCGATCTGCGCCCTACCACCCACGAGCCCAGCGCGTGTATCTGGAATGCGGAGGCGGGGACCCTCCTCGATATGATTGGCGTGCCGCCGAAGCGCCGAATTGATTTCGAATCGATCCTTACAGCCGGGACGTCCGACCTTGACTCGTTGGTTCTCCTCGATCTTCCCGATCACGATTCCATCGACCTCACACACTCGGCGCAAGTGGCCCGTATCCTGCCAAGAGTCGACGTGCTCATCTGGGTGCTTGACCCGCAGAAATACGCCGACCACCTGATCCATGAGAGCTACCTAGCAGCCATGCGGGAGCGGCGCGGCCACATGATTGTGGTTCTTAACCAAAGGGATATGGTTCCTCCATCGGGCGTGCCGATTCTTCTTGATGACGTGAAGCGTCTGCTTGAGGCAGACGGCCTTGGCGGAGTGCCGGTATACGCGACATCAGCCAAGGATCAGACATCTCTTGCTCCTATTCACGAGGCGTTGCGCGAGGCAGTTCTCCACACGGAAGCAGCGTTGGATACCGCGCTCGCCGAACTCGAGACGATCCGCGTGCGAGTTTCCAGCAAGTTGGGCGCATCCGAGGCGAACCTGGATGGGCAAGAACTGACCGACCTGAACAACCATCTGGTCATGGCCACCGGCATTCCTGCGGTTGCCGAGTCGCTACGGCAGGCGGGGAATAGTGTCGGGCGGGTAGCTATCGCGAAGCCGGAACAGCCGTCGAATGCCACCGTGGTGGCGTCGCGTGACGCCTGGCTGTCGCACGTCAAGAGCGGCATGCCGGACCCGTGGCAGAACGCGCTGGAAGAAGGCGTGCCAGAACCCGAGCGGCTACGCCGGGCCGTGGGAACCAAGGTGCGCGCGCTTCCCATCGCTGAGGTGCCGCGAGCAATGATGTGGGGGCTGGTGATTGGCATCATTCTTGCTGCTCTCGGCATCGGGTTAGCGGTTATGGGTATTCCATCGGCTGAGATAGCGGTACGAGTGGTGACTGCTGCCGTCGGAGTTGCCGCAGGTATAGGGGCTTTCGTTATAGGACGACGACGGCAGCGGACGGCGGGTATCGCTGCTGCGCACGAGTTTGAAGAACGCGCACGGGAGGCAATTTCTCGCGTGACTGACGAGTATCTGGTTCAGCCCGCCGCACAGGTTCTTGATCGCCACCGCCGGGCGCGCGAGGGGCTGTCGGTCTGAGTTCTTGCGGGGCCAATGTGCTCCGGAGTTGTTGTGTCAGAGGGGTGACGCGACTCTAAAGGTATCCACAGATCGGCTTCGTGCAGAGCCCATCCACAGGAGATCGTCGTGGGGCGCACTGAATCGACAGATTGCTTCATGCTGGCATCAGGCCGGATGGACTGGCCATGAAGGAGCAATGATGTCGAACGAAACGTATGTAACGGTGCGAGGGTATGTGGGATCGGTGCCCACCATATTTGGGAGTGACCCGCAGCGATCCACCGTGGTGATGCGTGTGGGTGTGACAGCCCGCCGATTCAATCGCGAGGTGCAGGAATTTACTAACGGAGAAACAGCTTGGTACTCGGTGCGATGTTATGGCACGCTCGGGCAGCATGTGGTTCGATCCGTTCATCGCGGAACACCCGTTCTGGTGCGGGGGCGGCTGGTCCCACGCATGTGGGCGGACAAGGATGGGGTGCAACACACCGAGTTCAACATTCTCGCTGATGCGGTGGGGATTGAGCTGAGTACGGGCGTCGCCCACTTCATCCACGCACGGCTCACTGAACCTCCCGCGTTGGAGGGAGAGCACCGCGAAACCGCGCAGCAGAATGCGACTGAAGGAACGCCGGCTCCTGAGGAGACGGTGACCAACGGGAGGACGATGACCTCCGGCTTCCAGCCGGAAGGCGGGTTCTCGATCAGTGGCAGCTTTGAACGTGATCCGGATGCTGCCGAACAGTGGGAGTCACGTGACCCGGGCGCCGTCGTCGATCCCGAAAATCCCGGAGCTGAGGAGCTGGAAGAAACGGCGGAAGAAGACTTGTTAGAGGATCTTGATCCAGCGGGAAACCTTGCCCACGTGTATTCGTGAGGTAGGAGGTCCGTGGAGGAGGGGTCTCTGTAACGGTGGGGACCGTGTGTGATGTCACTACCCACAGGGGACTTTCGTTAAGCGGCCCTGTATTCTTGTACAGGGCCGCGCGCCAGTCATGGGCGGCGGCAGGCAAGCAACAAATCAAGTGAGATGGAGCCTCGTGGCTGAGTACATCTATCAGATGATCCACGCGTTTAAGCGCGTGGGGGACAAGACGATTCTTGACGACGTGACGATGGCCTTCTATCCCGGGGCTAAGATCGGCATGGTTGGCCCGAACGGTGCGGGTAAGTCAACGATTCTTAAGATCATGGCCGGAATGGACGAGCCGTCCAATGGTGAGGCTCGCCTGAGCCCCGGCTACAGCGTGGGTATCCTCATGCAGGAACCCCCGCTTGACGAGGATAAGACGGTTCTGGAAAACGTTCAGCTGGGCCGGGCGGATATGTACGCCAAGCTCAACCGTTTCAACGCTATCGGCGAGGAAATGGCCGATCCGGATGCGGATTTCGATGCGCTGATGGATGAGATGGGCAAGCTACAGACGGAGATTGATGCCGCTAACGCGTGGGATCTTGATTCGCAGCTGGAGCAGGCAATGGATGCACTGCGCTGCCCTCCGGGCGATATGCCGGTGGACGTGCTCTCCGGTGGCGAGCGCCGCCGCGTAGCACTGTGCCGCCTGCTCCTCGAAGCTCCTGACCTTCTGCTCCTCGACGAACCCACCAACCATTTGGACGCTGAGTCCGTCCTATGGTTGGAGCAGCATCTGCAGAACTACGCCGGCGCCGTCATTGCCGTCACCCACGATCGTTACTTCCTCGATCATGTGGCGCAGTGGATCGCCGAGGTGGATCGTGGTCGCCTCTACGCCTACGAGGGTAACTACTCCGCCTATTTGGAGACGAAGGAAGCGCGCCTCGCCGTTCAGGGCAAGAAGGACGCCAAGCTTGCTAAGCGACTCAAGGAAGAGCTCGAGTGGGTGCGTTCCTCGGCTAAGGGTCGCCAGGCTAAGTCGAAGGCGCGTCTGGATCGCTACGAGGAGATGGCTGCGGAGGCCGAGCGCACCCGCAAGCTGGACTTCGAAGAGATTCAGATCCCGCCGGGGCCGCGTCTGGGCTCCATCGTTCTCGAAGCCACGAACCTTAAGAAGGGCTTTGACGATCGTGTACTTATCGATGGTCTTTCCTTCACCCTGCCGCGTAACGGCATCGTGGGAATCATTGGACCGAACGGCGTGGGTAAGACCACCCTATTCAAGACCATCGTGGGCCTGGAGCCTCTCGATGCCGGTGATCTGAAGATCGGCGAGACCGTCAAGATTTCCTACGTGGACCAGAGCCGCGCCGGAATCGATCCGGAGAAGTCGCTGTGGGAGGTCGTCTCTGACGGCCTCGACTTCATCCAGGTGGGCAACGTTGAGATGCCGTCGCGTGCCTACGTTTCCGCTTTTGGATTCAAGGGCCCGGACCAGCAGAAGAAGGCTGGAATTCTCTCCGGTGGAGAGCGCAACCGCCTCAACCTCGCTTTGACTCTCAAGCAGGGTGGAAATCTTCTGCTCCTCGACGAACCGACGAATGATTTGGACGTCGAAACCCTCGGCTCTCTGGAGAACGCGCTGTTGCAGTTCCCCGGCTGCGCCGTGGTGATCACCCATGATCGTTGGTTCCTTGACCGCGTGGCCACCCATATTCTGGCCTACGAAGGTACCCAGGAAGAGCCTTCGAACTGGTACTGGTTCGAAGGTAACTTCGAGTCCTACGAGAAGAACAAGGTGGAACGCCTGGGCCCCGAGGCAGCTCGCCCCACCTCGGGTGCTTACCGCAAGTTGACGCGCGGCTAGAGCAGTGGCGCGCGAGAATACGGGCTGATAGCCACATGTTCTCGTGCCTTCGCATCAACAAGAAATAGATCGACAAGAAATAGGCGGGGGCCAACAGATTACCTGTTGGCCCCCGCCTTCATGTGTCAACGGTCTACCCCTTCACGGAGCCGCGGACAACGCCCAAGGTATCCGTACCATTTCCATCCCAGTCGCCGACAAGAAGGACATCTCCGGCTAGCGCGAGTTCTTTGGCGTCTATATTTCCGCCTCTGAGAGTGTTGTTGATGAAGATCGTCGTTCCTCGAATCACGCTGAAAGTGTCGGTCCCATCTCCGTCCCAGTCGCCACCCAATGGAACGTCGCCGTCCCGACCGTAGATGAACCCAGCTACATGGGTGCCCGTGAGACTGTTGTTCACAAAGAACGTCCTGCCTCGGTGAACAGACACCGTATCGCTGCCGTCGCCATCCCAATCACCAACCAGCACGTGGTCTGCGACACGTCCGAAGTTATGGAACCCATCAGCGGGTCCACCCGAGAGTGAGTTTCTGTAGTAGTTAGTCACTCCGCGGCGAACGGCAATGGTGTCCTTGCCGTCTGCGTCCCAGTCACCAACCAGAACTTCGTCGCCAGCGCGTCCGTAGATAAAGGACACCGGCTCGTCTCCGAGAGAGTTGATATAGGAGAAGTTATTACCCTCGCGGAACATGAGAGTGTCTTTGCCATCACCATCCCAATCGCCGCTCAAGACCTGGAACCCCGGCATGATCGGCCACGACACAGTGTTCTCACCATCCCAGCCGTTGTCGAGGAGCACAACGTCCTGCTCGGGTGATGGCACACCGGTTACGGTGAAAGATGGGGACAGCCACGTCTCCGTGGCGCTTCCCTTGGTGGCATGGCCCATGCCCTTGGTTGCGGTCACTTCGATGACATAGCGCCCTGGCTCAACAAGACGTCGGTCAGCTGGGTCATCTGAGACCTGGACAGTTGCATCCCACTGGTAGAGGTCATAGTAGGGGAAGGTCCCCTCACCGTTGGAGATGTAGAACGGACCGTACGCCGATACGGGGGCGCCCTTCGTGCCGTCGTCGTTGGCGTGGAATGCCTCGACTGTCAGCTTACGAACAGGGTTTTCGATGTGGATCGCAACTCCTGGGATATCGCCAGCTTCGAAATCGAAAACATATCCGTCATCAACGAAGTCGAAACCGCCACCGGTGCAGTTCCCTGCGGATACACAACTGGTCGCAAGGCTTGGCGACATGTACGGCTCGTTTGGATCCATGCCCCACCCGGCCACGGTCTCCTGTCCGTAAACCTCACCGTATGTGGAGTAAATGAAGGTGCGGTCGGTTTCGTAATCACCCGTCATACCCAAGAATGGGATGGTGGCCTGGGAAGAGTCGAAACCTGTTACCGAGATGAAGCCGCCATACCAGGAGCCTGGCTTAATCGTTCCCTTGCTATCTTTGTAGGCCTCTGGCTCGTGGATCGTCACCTCGATGTCGCGAGATTCACCTGCCGGAACCATAACCTCGTTCCCAAATGAAACGGCCTCGCCGGAGAAGGTGACACGACCCTCCATATCGGGCTGGGCATAGCCGTAGGACGTATCTCCGTTTGGACCGGTTGTGGTCTCTACGTTGTCATATGCGTGGAGGAAGTACACCACGGCGAGTTCTCCAGGATTGGTGATAGTCAGCGTCGTCGTCTCAATCTCGTCGCTGTCCGCCAAGTTAATCTTCGCCGGCGTCACCATGATTGGCTGCGGACTATCATCCGGGTCAGATCCCTGCTCCGGATGGGCAAACCATCCCGCATCGATAATGCCAATCTCGCCAGCGCCCTGGTGATGAATAGGCTCGAGAATCGAACGCCTCTCTTGATCGCTCACGGAAATGACCGGGGAGGCATGATTGAGCAAGAGAGCCTTGACGTTGGCAGGATCAAGCTCAGGTTTGGCCTGAAGGAGCAACGCAATGGAACCAGCAACGTATGGAGTAGCCATTGATGTGCCGGTCATTGTGGTTACTCCAGAGCCGTCGGAATCTGGAGCATCGAGTGGATAAGCAGATTGTCTATTTGAGCCGGGAGCAAGAATATCCGGCTTGATCTCCAGGTCGCCGGACACTCCCCACGAGGAGAACTCCGACGTGATAGAGCTGCCCTCTGGTTCGGACCAAGCCCAGTCGGATGTCCACGTCACGACGACGGCGTTATCGCCAGCCTCCTTCATGGCAGACCGAAGTTGTGCACCCGTGTTCATCGACACTGTCACGACTGGTGAGGAGACAGCCTCGTCAAGATAGAGATCAGGACCGAGAGGTATCTCAGATTGGGGACGATAGAGTATGACAGCCTCCGCGCCATCAGCCTGAGCAGCAGCTATCTGGTCGGAGAACTCTGGAATACCAGCGGAAATCAGGACGGCCTTGCCTGTCAAGGGCGTGCCGGGAAGATCCACGGCACCGCTCTCTTGCCCCTCGGGGTAGGCGGCCAGTTCGATGTCACCCTCAATCGGAGCGGCGGGTGCTTGCAGTGCATCCACGTAACCATAGAGGTTGTCCGCCACCCGGAAGGCTCCCTGACGCTCGGGGGCATTATCCACCGAGCCCACCGCGATAACATCGTGCGCGCTCGCGGGGGCGCCTCCGGAAAAGACGCCGAGCGCTCCGAGGTTACCTTGTGCCACGACCACGTTAATTCCCGCCTTGACGAGGTTATCCGCCGCCGCGGACGTGGGATAGTTTGGCCATGGGGCAAAGTCGGCTCCGAACGACATGTTGATGACATCCATGCCGTCGGCCTTGGCCTGTTCCATGGCGGCGAGGATGATCTCTGAGCTGGTTGTCCCCGTGCATCCAAAGACCTTGTAGGCACCAAGCGTCGCTTCAGGGGCCATTCCGAATATGCGCGACTTTGCATCATGACCTGCAGCGATACCTGCTACATGGGTGCCATGACCGTTGCAATCGTCGGGGATAGAGTCCGGTGCTGGAATGGGGTTATAGTCTGAACTCCTGGAATCATCGTTGTAGTCATCACCCACGAAGTCATAGCCAGCAATGATCTTGTCATTTGGGAACTCAGTAGTGTTGGGAACTCCGGTCCCTCCCAAGGCAGGGTGATCGATATCGATTCCAGTGTCAATGACTCCGATCTTCACTCCCTTACCCGTGTATT
Source organism: Actinomycetaceae bacterium (assembly GCA_039812645.1). Taxonomy (GTDB): domain Bacteria; phylum Actinomycetota; class Actinomycetes; order Actinomycetales; family Actinomycetaceae; genus Ancrocorticia. The sequence continues at coordinate 33,170 of JBDIAV010000008.1, read as the reverse complement.
CGATTTTGTCGGAGGAAGCGGACAACCGGGAGGATTCAGAGTGAGGAGTACCGGAGGTACCACGTGAAGTACCGGAGGTAATAGACCCGGGTTCTCCCTCGGAGGACTCCGCATAACGACTAACTTGGAGGACTGGAAAGACGGATTTCACGTGATCGGAATTCTTCACGGAGGTCAGTGCAGCTTCGTCAGCGCTGACAATAACGCCGGTCCACAGTTCACTGAAGGTATCCTCCACCGTCACTTCTACATCGGCAACAGAGTCTATAAAAGCTTTTTGTTGCGCTTGGATGGTGGCGGTGGAGCCGCCGAGAATCTTGGGGGTTGCTTCTAGCTCTACGAACCACTTGTCAGTGGATCGTGCGGTTCTCGCCGTGGTGCTGAGGTTGAGTGCAGCAGAAGTTGTTTGGCTGGTTAAAGATGGTGCGGTTGGGACAGGGGTGGACTGATCGTCGTCAGCCAGGGCGGGCATCGCTGCTCCTGTGGAGAGCGCCACCGCCGCTAAGAGAGCCACAGCGGCGTGCGCTCTCCGATGACGGCATTGTGTCATGGTGAATTTCCTAGAATTATCGTCCGATAGGGCGAACAGTTGCGCATGAACTGGTGTTGCACACAACCTGAACATTGATTGTGCTATGGATCACTCTATCGTGATAAGGAAATCTGGCGAGGGAAAGTTCTCAGGCGAGTTGGTGGAGGCACTTCCGACATAAGGGTGTGTATGTTGGGGAGACTCTTGTCTCGCTCATGGAAGAGTGCCGGTGTTAGTCGGTGTGCTGAGTGACCGAACGTAGGCGGACCATACCTTCTTGCGACATCGTGGCAACGTGCTTGCCGTGTTGGAAGAACTTCGCGATAGACAGTCCGCGTCCGTTCTGAGCTGAGGGGCTTTCGAGATCGGCAAGGATCCAGTCGGACATATCGAAGTTGCGATGCCACCAAATCGAGTGATCGAGGGTGGCTATCGAGGCAGAAGGATTCGTCCAGTAAATCCCGGTTTGTCGCATAACGGGCTCGAGCATGAACTGGTCGGCGGCATAACCAAGCATCGCGCGCTGGAGAAGCTTCGAGGAGTTTTCCGGCATGGGGACGCGTGAGCGGAACCAGATCTGAGTGTGGTTGCTCGCTACCTTGGCAGGGCCGGTATAGATATGGCCGTCCACATGCCTCATGTCCACCGCATTTGTTGTGGACATGAGATGTCCCCAGACGTTGTCTACCCGCGAGAAGAAATCGACGGATGACCTCAGCGTCTCTGGATCTGGGGCATAGGGCATAGAGGTGCCGAATGAAGGACCGGGCTGGTAGAGCTGAAAGGAGACGCGTGCGGTGAAGAGGATAACCCCGTTCTGCCGTGCCCGGACGCTACGTGTCGAGAAGGATCGGGCATCATTGAGCTCTACCACTTCGAACTCGGTGAGAGTATCGACCTTGCCCGGACGAAGAAACGCCGCGGTGATGGAATGAGCGAGGCGTTCGTCGGGATCCGCGCCGAGATTGACGGTATCGGCGGCCGCTATAGTGGCCTGCGCAAGGATTTGACCTCCGTATACGCGACCCGTCAGCTGGGGAATGTTCTTTGCTTGGTAGCGGTTCTGCCCCGTTCGCTCAAGCCGCAGTGTATTAAGGAGACCCGCCAGAGGTTCGTGTGTGCACGCAGGTAGCTCAATGCGACTCGTCATTTTCAGGTCCTTTATCAGCTTGGTGTTGTTGTGCCAGAACGAACCGACACCGTTTTATGCTACCCAGATCTTTGGTGCCATCGACAAGAGACCTTGCCAACGGATTCTGATCTCATACAGCTGCCACAGGTATCTACTGAGTAGTGATCGTTTCTTAATGACGTGGCATGAGCGGTTGGACCGATTCTGAGAAACGCGAAGTCTTCTGGCAAGATGAATCCGGAAGATCGAGGACGATCACTCGAGTCGTTTGAGGAGTGGCAATGACAAACCCGCCGAGCAGGGAACTCTTGTGCAGGCTCGCCGATGCATTCGGTGTGGCCGCAGAGTATTGGGCGTACAGCGGTCAACTCACCGCGGTTCCTGACTCCACCCTAATTAAGGTGCTTGCTGCCATGGGAGCGGACGCCAGCAGCGAAACTGCAGCTAACGAAGCTTTACGTGATGTCGAACTGCGCCCATGGCGTGAGGTCCTCCCTCCCTGCACTGTGGTGCGAGAGAAGGTGTTTGCTCAGATTGCCGTGCATGTTCCTCATGGTGCGGGCGTCACTGTAGACGTCAAACTTGAAGACGGTGGCACCGTCCCACTCCGACAGATTGATGACTTCACCCCGCCGCGTGATGTGGACGGTGTGCTGACTGGGCAGGCCTCATTTTCAATCCCGGACAGCCTTCCTCTGGGCTACCATACGATCCGAGCGGTGGTTTTCGTGGCTGACCAGCAACCACAGCAGAGCGAAGGATCGCTTATTGTGGCCCCGCAGCGTCTCCCATCTCCCGCCGAGAAGGGTGCCCATGGGTGGGGCGCAATGGTGCAGCTCTACTCGGTGCGCTCGAAGGAATCGTGGGGAATTGGCGATACCGCTGACCTCAAGGAGCTGTGCTCGCTCTTTGGCGAACTCGGGGGAGATTTCGTTCTCATCAATCCGCTACACGCGGCTGAGCCCGTAGGCCACATGACGCCGTCGCCTTATCTCCCGGTGACGCGCCGTTTCTTCAATCCGATTTACATTCGGCCGGAGGATATCCGCGAGATCGGCTACATGGATAGCGCCGAGAGGGACCTGGTTCTCCAGGCTGGGGAGGAGCCCAAGGAAGCGTCGCTCCGCAATGAAGAAATTGATCGTGATACCGCGTGGGAGGGCAAGCGTCGTGCCCTCGAGGTTATTTTTAAGGAACGCCGGTCACCTGCTCGGCAGCGTGCATTCGAGCAATTCCGCGCAACGGAGGGCCAGGGACTGGAAGACTTCGCCTTCTGGTGTGCGCTGCGTGAGAAGTACGGGGATGTTTTCCCCAAGGAGCTGAAGAGCCCCACCACTTCCGAGGCCGAGCTTGAGCGAGTAGCGCTCGCGGACCGCATCGATTTCTACGCGTGGATGCAGTGGATCATCGATCGCCAGCTCGCAGGTGCTCAGCGCAGCGCGATGGAAGCAGGTATGCCTTTGGGCATCTTCCATGATTTGGCCGTGGGCGTTCATTCGAATGGCGCCGATACTTGGTCGATCCCAGAGGCCTTCGCCGCGGGTGTCACCGTGGGCGCGCCGCCGGACATGTACAACCAGCGCGGCCAGAACTGGTCGCAGCCGCCGTGGCGCCCGGATTCTCTACGCCGCATGAGCTACGCGCCACTACGTGACATGGCGCGTACCGTCCTTCGGCACGCAGGCGCGCTCCGCGTGGACCACGTGATGGGCCTTTTCCGCCTGTGGTGGATTCCCGCCGGAGCATCTCCCTCTGAAGGTGCCTATGTGCGTTTTGATCACGAGGCGATGCTCGGGGTTCTGATGCTGGAGGCGCAGCGGGTGGGCGCCGTCGTCGTCGGTGAAGATCTTGGCAACGTTGAACCGTGGGTGCGTGACTACCTGAACGAGCGCGGAATTCTTGGGACCTCGGTGCTGTGGTTTGAGCAAGGTGAAGACGGGCAGTTCAAGCGTCCTGAGTACTTCCGCCGAAAGTCGCTCGTCACCGTAGACACACATGATCTCCCACCTCTTGCTAGCTACCTCGCGGGCGAGCACGTTGACCTGCGTGAGAGCCTCGGGATGCTCACCGAGCCGGTCGAGCAGGTGCGTGCCGAAGCCGCCGATGAACGACGACGAATGACTGATCGCCTGCGTGAATACGGATTGATTGGTGACGCTCCCACGGAGCAAGAAATTATCGAGGCTATGCATTGTTATATCGCCGAGACTCCCGCGGAGATGTTGGCGATTGCGCTTGTCGATGCTGTGGGTGATCGCAAGTCGCAGAACATGCCGGGTACGGACACCGAGTATGTGAACTGGCGCGTTCCCCTCACAGATGGCTCAGGAGATCTTGTCTTGATTGAGGACCTTGCCGAGCATCCGCGTCTCCTCTCGCTTGTTGAGAAGTTTACGACGGTTCTTCAGGAGACTCGTCAGTAGCGTCCTCGGCTTGTGGGCGGACATTGGGGAGTTAATCTGGTGCAGAGGGGCGAGATATCGGCCAAACGCAGGTACGCTGGAAGCACATCTGTACCAATGAGGGTTCCTCACCGCTACCGAGAGTGGAGCAAACGATGAGCATCAAAGCGCAGGATATTCTGACGGCACTTGGAGGCGCTCAGAATATCAAGGAGATCGAGGACTGCATCACGCGATTGCGTGTGGAAGTGGCAGACCCGGCTCAAGTTGACGAGGATGGTCTCAGGGCCGCGGGCGCTTTTGGTGTCGTCCTGCAGGGGCACGTTGTTCAAGTCGTTGTGGGTCCGAATGCGGACGAGCTGTGTGCTGCGCTGGAGCCCTTGCTGGACTGACAATGCGCTGAGTAAGTAGACCAAGCGCGGGCCGTGGTCAAAGGACGGCACTCGCGCAACGGAGAAGAGCATATGACTTTCGTGATTACTGCACCCGTATCGGGGGACATCGTTGCCATGCGGGATGTCCCTGATCCTGTTTTTTCGGCATCGATGGTGGGACCCGGTGCGGCCATTGAACCATTTCAGGGAGGCTTGACGGTCATCGCTCCCTGCGCGGGAATCGTGCGTAAGGCCAAGGCCCACGGTTTCGTTATTGAGGCGAAGGGAGAAATGGGCGTTCTTATTCACCTCGGGCTCGATACCTATGAGCTGGACGGAGAAGGATTTGATGTCCTGGTGAAGGAAGGGCAAGAAGTGGCACAGGGGCAGCCGATCGTCTTGTGGAATACGTCCGTAGCTGCCGATGCCGGGTACAGTCTGTGCACCCCCGTGGTTGTTATTGGTGCCGGGGCGGGTGCTATCAAAGTGGTGGCGCAGGGTCCCAAGGTGGAAGCCGGTAAGCCGTTCCTCGAAGTAGGGTGCTGGGGCGAACCGGAATAGGAAATGGGCGGAGCAGAGTAGGCAACGTCTAGTCTGGTGGTTGTTAGTCTGGTGACTGCGCTATAAGCGACAGAACTGAGAGACCGGGGCTTCCTCATACGAAGGGAGCCCCGGTCAGGTTGTGTGTGAGCCTGTCAGATTGGCGGCTTGTCAGCCTCAGTTGTTCTGCGCGTCCACCTGCTGTGCGCGCAGCGCACGCTGGGCCGAGTCAACCGATTCGGAGACGAGACGGATGCAGGCTGAGGCAGCATCGGTGTTCTCGGCCAGCCACTTCTCGCCGAGTTCCACGATGTCCACGCCGAGGTCGGTACGGCCGGTCAGCTGGATGGGGAAAGCGTACTCCAGCATGTTCTTGGCGATCTCCACCGTGTGGTTATCCCACTGGGCTCGGGCGTCCGCGAAGTAGCGCTCGGCGTAGGGCGCCACGGACTCTGCCTTAGCACGCATCGAGCCAATGCAGAGGTTACGCTGCACGGTGTTGGAGACGGAATTGCCGGTGATGTCCGCCCACACCTGCTCGCGGGCTGCGGCATCCGGCAGGGCGCCGCGGGCCTGAGCCGAGTAGGCCTGACCATAGGAAGTGTTGTCACGCTCGAACTCGGCAGCGATCTCGGCCTCGCCGACGCGGCCAGCGGCGGCGAGGGACACGAGGATGAGCCAGCGCTGCTCTGCGTCCACCACGAACCCCTCGGGAACATTCGTGCCCTCAAGCCAGCCGGCGATGAGGTTGAGCTGCTCGTCGGTGGTGGCGAAGCGCATGGCCGAGCTAGCAACCTGCAGCTGATGGTCCGAACCTGGCTCGGCCGCCGCGAGAATCGTGAAGACTTCTTCCGCCACCGAGAGGCGAAGCGCCGCACGGTTGGTGGGGTCCGAGTAAATGTTGACGGCGGAACCCAAATTGCCGAGCACGATGCGCAGCACAGTGCCATCAGTTTCGTCTGCGATCGCCTTGAGCGCGATCTTCGAGTAGGCGGTAGCCGAGAGAAGGCCGTCGCGGCACATGTTCCAGGTAGAGATGAGCACCTGGGTGCGGGCGAGATGATCCTCGAAGGCATCGAGATGATCAATTGCAACGCGCAGCGACTCCTCATCCATACGGATCTTGCCGTAGGCGTAGTCATGATCGTTGAGCAGGATGAGTGCCGGGCGCTTTTTGCCAACGAACTCTGTGACCTCGGTGAGCTCACCGTCAATGTCCAGCTCGGCGGCCAGCGTGCGCACCAGCTTGCCGTCCACCAGATCAAAGCCACCCACAGCGATGCGATGCGGGCGCAGCGAGGAACGGCCATCGGACTCCTGGCGGATCTCAAGCGACGTCACGACGCCGTCGTGGGACTCCGCCCGCAGCCGACTTCCTTGTCCTCCGTCGAGGGAATTAATTCCCTCACGTCGGACTGCGTCGTCGTCGGCCACCTCAATAACAGGCGACAGGACGTTGACACCGGACTCTTCCAGCCACAGCTTCGTCCACTCGGTGAGGTCGCGGCCGGAGGACTTCTCCAGCTCCGCCAACAAATCTGCCAAGGTGGCGTTACCCCATGCGTACTTGGCAATATACTCGCGCACGCCAGCGAGGAACTCCTCCTGGCCAACCCAGGCGACGAGCTGACGGAGCACGGACGCGCCCTTGCCGTAGGTGATGCCGTCGAAGTTGACAAGTACTGTCTCCAGATCGACGACGTCGGCCGCGATCGGGTGCGTGGAGGGCAGCTGATCCTCGGTGGTGGCCCACGACTTCTCCGAGGCGAGGAAGGTGACCCAGGCGTCGGACATGCGGGTGTTTTCCACCGCGGCGAGGTGGCTCATGTACTCCGCGAAGGACTCGTTGAGCCAGAGATCGTCCCACCACTTCATGGTGACGAGGTCGCCGAACCACATGTGCGCCTGCTCGTGCAGGATGGTAATGATGCGACGATCGATGATGGCGCCGGTGGGCTTGGTGCGGAATACGTAGCTTTCGACCAGCGTGACGTTGCCGGGGTGTTCCATGGCGCCCGCGTTGTACTCGGGGCAGAAGATCTGATCGTATTTGCGGAAGGGGTAGGGGAAGCCATAGTTGGCCTCGTAGAACTCGAATCCCTGCTTGGTGATGAGGAACAGCTCCTCAGGGTCCAGGTACTCCTTGAGCGACTTGCGCGCCCACACGCCGAGTGGGATCTCGCGACCGTCGGTGGAGTGATAAACGTCGTCGTCATAGCCCTCGTAGGGACCGGCAACGATCGAGGTGAGGTAGGTGGACATCTTCTCGGTGGCCGAGAAGTTCCAGGTAGCGACGCCGTCGCGCTCCTCGTGGGCAACCGGCTCCGGCGTGGGCGAGTTGGAGAACACTCGCCAGGCGGCTGGTGCTGTCACGGTGAAGGTGTAGACGGCCTTGAGATCCGGCTGCTCGAAGTTGGCGAAGACGCGGCGAGCGTCACCCACTTCGAACTGCGAGTAGAGGTAGACCTCGCCATCCGCCGGATCGACGTAACGATGCAGGCCCTCGCCGGTGTGCGAGTACTCCATCGTGGACTCAACGCGCACGGTGTTCTTCTCCGCGAGATTCTCGAGCGGGTAGCGCGAATCGGCAAAACGACGGGGATTGAGTTCGTTGCCATTGAGGAACACCCGATCCACCGAGGCAGCGATGATGTCGAGGAAGGTACTCGCTCCCGGGGTGGCGGAGAACTCGATCTCGGTGACCGAGGAGAAGGTGGTCTCGGACCCCGTGGCAAGATCAAGATCGATACGGTACGACTCGGTTGAGACGACGGCGGAGCGCTCAGCAGCCTCCGCACGCGACAGGTTTGTGCCTGGCATGTGTGTCCTTTCAAAGGGATTGTCCGCAGTCAAGATTACGCGAGGTTCCACAATGTGGCACAGCCACACGGTTCGGCTTAGAGCGTGCTGGGGCAGGAGTCCCGCTAGTTCTCCGCGGCTGGCAGCCCCTTCTTGCGCTCTCGACACTCTTTTGTCGGTCTGCGAACGAGCCCTTGCCAGTACCGGGGAAGCGGTGTTCGATAGACATATGAGTGCAACAGTAGATTTTTGGTTTGATGCATCGTGCCCCTGGACGTGGATTACCTCGCGCTGGGCGGTGGAAGTGGCTGAGGCGCGAGGCTTCGCGGTAACGTGGCACCCCTTCTCCCTCGCTGTTCTCAACGAGGGCAAGGACATTCCCGAGGATTATCGCAAGCATGTTGAGGATGCGCGCCTTGGTGCACAGGTTGCCGCGGGCGTCGCAGCCGAGTGTGGCAACGAGATTCTCGGGGCTTTTTACACCGAGCTGGGTGAGCGTTACTTTGGGGCCAAGCGTCAAAACGAGCGTACGGCCATTGCTGAGGCGCTTGAGGCTGCGGGTGCTCCCGCCGATCTACTCGACCGCGCAGCTGATTACGCGGACGCCATTGAGAAGTCGACCCGCGAGGGTCTGAAACTTGTGGGCGACGATGTTGGTGTACCGATCGTGGCGTTTGATGGTGTCGCATTCTTCGGCCCGGTTATTTCACCTGCTCCGCATGGCCAGGCCGCGTTGGATCTGTGGGATGGATGCGTGGCGCTGGCACGTACGCCCGGATTCTTTGAACTGAAGCGGACCCGAACGGTTGGTCCGATCTTCGACTAATCTGATACTCAGTGCAAACGGTGTCGTATGCGTGGCCTCTATGCTGATATCACTTGAGCTGTCACATACGGATCACCATATCCATTCGAGCCTTGTGAACTCACGTTGTTTATCGCCGTTTATCGACGGGCTGGACGTTGTTGACTAAAGGAAGGGCGGATATCAGCCACCTGGCTGATATCCGCCCTTCCTTTGTACGACTCACCTGTTACCAGATGCGCACGCGCTCCTCGGGGTTGAGGTAGAGAGCGTCGCCCTCCTTGATATCGAATGCTTCGGCAAAGGCATCGACATTCTTCACCACGCCGTTGCAGCGGAACTCCGCTGGGGAGTGCGGATCCGTGGCGATGAGAGTCTGTAGGAGTTCGGTGCGGCGCTTCTCCTGCCAGATGCGGGCATAGGAGAGCAGCACGCGCTGAACGCCGGTAAATCCGTCAATCTCCGGGGCACTCTCAAGCGTCAGCTCGGCGCGCTCCAGTGCGAGACCGTACGCTTTGAGACCAATCGACAAACCGCCAAGGTCACCGATATTCTCACCGAGTGTCAGGGCACCCTGCACGTGGTGTGGGCTATCGGTTCCCAGCTGCTCGGGGATGTAGGCGTCATACTGAGCCACGAGGGCCGACGTGCGCTTCTCGAACTCGCCGCGATCCTCATCCGTCCACCAGTTATGCAAGGCACCGCTGGCGTCGTACTTGGAGCCTTGATCGTCAAAACCATGTCCAATTTCGTGACCGATGACGGCCCCGATACCACCGTAGTTAAAGGCGTCGTCGCGCTCCGGATCGAAGAACGGGAACTGCAGGATGGCCGCGGGGAACACGATCTCGTTCCATACCGGGTTGTAGTAGGCATTGACTGTCTGAGGGGACATGAACCACTCCGAGCGGTCCATCGGCTTACCCAGTTTGGCAATCCCGCGCTTGAACTCGAAGCGATTGATTTGGCGAACGTTCTCCACCAGATCGTCACCGATCTTGAGGGACGAATAATCCAGCCACTTTTCCGGGTAACCGATCTTGGTGACGAAGGAATCTACCTTCTCCAACGCGCGGAGCTTGGTCTCTTCGCCCATCCAATCGAGAGCACGGATGGACTGGCGGTAGGCCTCCAGCAGATCTTCCACGAGAACTGTCATCTTCGCCTTGTGCTCTGGCGGGAAATGACGCTCCACGTAGATCTTTCCGATGGCCTCGCCCAAAGAACTATTGACGAGTTGCACGCCGCGCTTCCAGCGGTCACGCTGTTCGGTGGCACCGGAGAGCACGCGGCCGTAGAAGTCAAAGCTTGCCTTGTCAATTGCTTCGGTGAGGAACGTGGCGCGAGAGCGCAGCACGCGCCAACGGCTGTACGCCTTGAGATGTTCCAGCGGGGTGTTTTCCCAGATCTGGGCGCTCTTAGCCAGCGCCTCAGGATTGAGAACGATGACGTCTGTCAGCTTCTCGCTTGAGAAACCCGCGGCGGTCATCGTGGCGCTCCACGGGAATCCCGGGGTGGCGGCCACAAACGCATCCCAGCTCATTGGATTGTTCGTCTTATCGGTATCGCGCGAATCCACCACGTTCATATGGGTGCCGGCAATAGCCTTCTCCAGATCGAGAACCATCGCGGCCTTTGTGGAGGCCACATCCTCGCTCCACCCATAAGCCAACTGGAGGAAGCTAGGCACAAACGTGCGATACTTTGCCAGCACTTCTTCAAACTGCGGCTCGCGGTAGTACGCCTCGTCAGGTAGCCCGATACCGGACTGGTAGAAGAAGGTGGTGTAACGCTCGGGATTATTAAGATCGGTATCAACATCGATACCAAAGAACGTCCCGACTCCCGTGGCCAACAGATGGCCCAATGCTACGGCAAGTTCGCTCTTGGACGTGGCAGCGTTAATGGACTTCAGATCTGCCGCCAGCGGATCAATACCCTTGGCATTAGCGGCCTCGGTGTTCATCCACGAGTTGTAGAAGTTCGCGATCTGCTGCGGCTCGCCCGACTCCGGATGCGTTGCCGCGAGTTCCTCAATAATCTCGCGAACGTGCTGCTCGGCTTCGATGACGAGTGCCATGAAAGAACCATCCGACGAGAGATCGGCGGGGATTTCATGATTCTTCAGCCACGTACCACTGACGGCGCGGAACAGATCATCCTGGAAGCGTACGTCAGGGTCCGCGCCGTCCAGAACGCGCGCGAGGTGTGTATCAGTAATGGTCATGTGGTCCAGCATACGCATGAGCTCATGTGCCAGCCCAGAATTATGCACAGATTATGCGCTCAGCGGTCCGGAAATTATGTGCCAGGGTGGATGAACAGCTGGGAGGATATGCATCAATAAAATGTGCCGTGGAGCACGTCAAGGCACTAGACTACTGGTCATGCGCGTACACATTGCTGCTGATCATGCAGGTTTTGAATTGAAGTCCTTCCTCGTGCCGAAGTTGAAGGAGGCCGGTTACGAGGTCGTTGACCACGGTGCCGAGACCTACGACGAACTCGACCATTACCCAACAATGTGCATTCCTTGCGCCGAGGCTGTGGTGGCGGATCCAGGTTCGCTGGGTATCGTCATCGGTGGTTCCGGCAATGGAGAGCAGATTGCTGCCAACAAGGTGAAGGGCTGCCGTGCCGCTCTCGCGTGGAGCACCGAAACCGCCAGCCTCGGTCGCCAGCACAACAACGCCAACGTTGTGGGCATTGGCGCCCGTATGCACACGCCAGATGAGGCGTGGGACATTGCGAAGACATTCCTGGAGACTCCGTGGAGTGAAGCCGAGCGCCACCAGGCCCGCATTGACCTTCTCGCCGAGTACGAGGAGAAGACCAAGCGCTGAGTGACGTTGCACTGACACGCGTTCAGGTGTTGCGCCCACGCGTTCATCGTGAAGGCTCCCCTGACGTGAGGGAATGAAAGAGACGACGGCGAATTCGCCGTCGTCCTTTTATATCCACCTGGTACCCGGCGCGAGAGGGAAGGCCCGCGGGCCCGGAACCCCGCCGTCAGATATCGTCAGATGTAAATCGCCGGGTCAATCGTGTATTCGACGGCGGCGTGGTCACGGTAGGTTGCTGGAACACCCACGGCCGTGTGGTGAGCGGGAAGATCCCGGACGACGACGGCATTAGCACCAATACGCGCATCGTCACCGATCGTGATGGGGCCGAGAACCTTAGCTCCCGCACCAACTACAACGTTGTTTCCGAGGGTGGGATGGCGCTTCTTCGCTTCCAGTGATGTTCCACCGAGCGTCACGCCGTGGTACAGCATGCAGTCCTTGCCAATAATGGCGGTTTCGCCAATGACCACGCCCATGCCGTGGTCGATGAAGAGACGCGGGCCGATCTGGGCCCCGGGGTGGATCTCGATACCGGTAAGACCACGCACGAACTGTGAAAAGAGGCGAGCCGGGAGGCGGAATAGACCACCGCGAAGCCAGAGGGCATGGGCGAAGCGGTAGCCCCACACGGCATGAACTCCCGGGTACCCGAGGGCGACCTCGATTTTGCTGCGCGCAGCTGGGTCGTGATCACAGGCGGCCTGCAAGTCATCTCGAAGAACTCTCATGAACTTGTTGAGCCGTGCACCCATCGGGGCTCCTCTCGCTGTGTCGACGCAGACCATCGGGCCTTTGCCCAATTGTGCCACTACACAGCCCCGGCCCCAAGAAAGGTCCAGAAGAGGATGTGGCGGAAGGTGTGTTGCCGATGGAGAGGTTCACTCGCGAGTCATGGAGTATCTGCCTAGTGATGCGGGATAAACAAACGGACTCCCCATGCTCACAGGGAGACGGGGAGTCCGTTGAGAAGTTGCAGATCTGACCGCTTCTGACTCTCTCGACCGATTATCGGAACCGAATCACGACCGTCGGAACCGAATCAGTCGATAAGGCCCTCGAAGAGCTGCGTGGAGAGGTAACGCTCGCCGAAGTCGGGAATAACAGCCACGATGGTCTTACCAGCTGCCTCGGGGCGCTTGGCAATTTCGATGGCTGCCTTGAGTGCGGCACCTGAGGAAATGCCCACGAGCAGGCCTTCCTTGGTGGCGGCATCGCGGGCGGTGGCGATGGCGTCGTCGCTCGCAACTGGGATGACCTCGTTGTAGATGTCGGTGTCGAGAACATCCGGGACGAAGTTAGCGCCGATGCCCTGAATCTTGTGGGGGCCAGCCTTGCCAGCGGAAAGCAGTGGGGACTCACCGGGCTCAACAGCAACGAGCTTGATGTCCGGGTTGTGGTGGCGCAGCGCGCGGCCCGCACCGGTGATGGTGCCGCCGGTACCAATGCCAGCCACGAGGTAGTCCACCTGGCCGTCAGTATCGGCCCAGATTTCCTCACCGGTGGTGGCCTCATGGATAGCCGGATTGGCTTCGTTGGCGAACTGTGAAGCGAGAATGGCACCGGGGGTGGAGGCGACGATCTCGTTCGCCTTGTCCACGGCGCCCTTCATACCACCGGCAGGCTCGGTGAGAACCAGCTCGGCACCAAAGGCGCGTAGCAGGGCGCGGCGCTCCTTCGACATCGAGGAGGGCATGGTGAGGATAACCTTGTAACCACGGACAGCACCCACCCAGGCAAGACCAATGCCGGTGTTACCCGACGTTGCCTCAACGATGGTGCCTCCGGTGCTCAGTGCGCCTGCGTTTTCGGCGGCATCAATGATGGCCACGGCAATGCGGTCCTTCACCGAGTTGGCGGGGTTGTAGAACTCCAGCTTCGCCAGCACGGTTGCTTGGGAATCTCCAGCGAGACGATTGATACGCACAAGAGGGGTGCGACCAACCAGTGTGGTGGCGTCGGCGTAGATGTTCGACATAAGGGTTCTCCTCAGTGTTGTGCCTGCACAAGATAAGGCAGCCAGGTTATATGCAACTAACCAACCATATTAATGGGGATTAAGTCTAGTGCTGGAATAATTATCTCAGGTTCTGGCCGTGTTCCCATCACGTCGCACCGCGTTTCCGCCCGTGATCGTCCCCCAGGGGGTTTCAATTGTTGCCCGCCCAATCTGCTCCACCGACGCCTTGCCTGACGAGAGCCGGGCAAGAAGATCCGCGAGCTCCGCTCCCCGAGCTGTTGAGATCCGCGCGCGGACACCCTCTGCTTCGTATTCTGGCTCGGCAGTGAACCCGGAACCGGCCAACTCGGAGAGGTAACGGCCGCCGTCGGCGTGAGGAAGCACTGTTTCCCATACCGGAACAATATGGCGTTCCAATAAAAGCGCACCCTCGAGGCACTCTTTGACAGCGTCGGAGTACGCGCGCACCAAACCGCCGGTACCGAGCAGCGTGCCTCCAAAGTAACGCGTGACGATTGCGACCGTGTCGAGCAACGGAACCCCACGCAATACTTCGAGCATTGGGCGACCGGCGGTTCCGGACGGTTCGCCGTCGTCGGACGAATGGAGGAGAGGGGAAGAATCGAGGACAGATACGGCGAACGCGGTGCAGTGGTGGCGCGCATCGGGCATCTCGTCCTTGCGGCAATCGATTGCCAGGCGTGCTTCCTCGGGGGTGGAAACTCGCGAGATCTCGGCGAGGAAACGCGACCTTTTCACTTCAATCTCATGATGAAGGACGGTTTCGGCGGGAAGAAACAAATCGGTCACCCATCCATTGTAAGTTGCGGGTTTCGGCCCATACACTGAGGGTCCGGATTCTCTGGGCAGAGGCTACATTCACGATGAAGGTCGAGGATGGATCGCATGTGTGGAGAAGCTGATGTGATGAAGTACTCGCCACAAGAGGCCTCCAGGGCTGCTCGTGAATAGCGAGTCCGGAATCGATCCGGTACAGTAAACACTTGTGTGTATTGCCGTAGCCGTCCGCGGTGCGTCAATGCAGTGAGACAGACGGGCCGCCACCAGGCGGTCGGACGATTGAGAGGAGCGGCATCATGGCAGTACCCAAGCGCAAGATGTCCCGCAGCAATACCCGCTCTCGCCGTTCCCAGTGGAAGGCTGAGCTCACCGAGCTTCAGACCGTCCGCGTTCAGGGCCGCGAGCTGCGTATCCCCAGGAAGCTTGCCAAGGCTTACCAGAATGGACTGCTGGCGGACTGATATATCAGTTTGAGAACGACCCGGTTGCTTGTTATGAGCAGCCGGGTCTTTCTGTATCTCCTGCTGTATCTTCGGTGATTTCTCGTTATCCTCGAAGGAGCTGTTCGAGTGCGGCTTCTTGGATCGCTGGAAAACGCAGTACCCCGAGATGGCGGTGCTGGTTTTCCACTCGGCAGCGCGAGCAAAACGTTGTCGTCAGGCGCGAAGGAGTAGCTGTGGGCATTGGCGTGAAGCGTGTGGGCGGGATCCTCAAGTCATCGGTGATGGCGAAGTTGAGTCCCGCGGAGTTTCCCACGAACGCGAATGAGTTGCCACGCCTTCAACGCGAGGTTGGTGTGTCCCGCGCGCAGTGGGAAGGTTTCTGGGAATTTTTCGCCGAGTTGGGGCTGAGTACTGGAGCTGGCACCGATTTCTCTGAAATTGACGACGACGAACTAGCCGCACGCCCGGTTCCTCCCTCACTTTTACATGCCCTCTGTTTTCCGTCAACGTTGGATCTTCTCACCGATCCGAGGCTTCCCGTCCAGCCGCTTGGTGTGGTGGTGACGGACCTGCGGTGGACATTGGTGCGGCCCGTGCACCCGCGGGAGCCACTCCAGCTAACGGCGCAGATTTCACGGTTGTCGCAGGACGAGGCGGGCATAGGTTTCACCGTGGAATGTACGCTCCGACGGGACGGGCGAATCTGCTATCGGGAAGAGACTCGGTATTTGGACAAGGGGAGAGGCGGTCCTGCTCGACTTGTGACGACGGGTTCCGGGCCCGAGTTGGACGACGAGGACGGAACGGATAAGGGCCGGTTGCCGGCGGTGCCAGAGCACAGGGAGACCTTTGGGATGAACGCCGCCGGGCGGCTTGATATCGGGCAAGCTGTTGCGACGACGACGCTGCGGGCACTTCCCGCGACGGCTCGCGGTTGGGCGGAATTCTCCGGAGATTCGAATCCCATTCACCTCTCTGTAGCCGCTGCGCGTTTGTTTGGCTACAAGAAAGTTGTGTTGCACGGCGCTGCGATTGACGCGTGGGCGGCCCACGCCGCCGGTATGAGTGGTGAACAGCCCTGCGGTGGAGCGGCAAGCTTCCGAGCTCCAGCATTGCTGCCAACTGAACTGGAGCTCATTGACATGGGTGGTGAGAATTACGCTGTCGTTGAGAAGAAAAGTGGTCGTGACCTTGTCCACCTGACATTCTCGGGCACCGAAGAAAAGGGCGACGGCGGGCCAGACGCTGGATCCGTTGTGCTTCCGAGGCAGGACGGGCGAGCCAGTAGCACCGTGGTGTCGCAGGGCATGTGCGCGGGTGCTGCCTCCGGGTTGCCGCGAGTCCGGAACGCCATCGAAGAAGCGAAACCATGGCGCAAGCAGTACCGGTATGCCATGGAGGAACTCAGCCGAGTGGATGCTCCGGCGAGAGGATCTCGTTGCGCTCGCGACGGGTTAAATGCACTGTATTCGCTTCTACACTTTGCCGACGGCAGAGAGTTGGCCAAGGCTGAGATGCAATCTCCAAACAATGGTGGGGGCGTGATTACGGGACGCGGGTTCGGCTCAGAGACCGACCCCGGAATTACCATCGACGAACTCTCTGGTGAGGCTTTGATCTCTCACCTGCGCGCATGGGAGAAGCAGCGGATCATGCAACCAGCCGCCACCTCGGCCCTAGTAGAAATCGTGCGCAAGCCGGAGCTCTTAGACCTCCAAGGCCTCACCTTTGTGTGTCTTGGCGCCGGTGCGGAACTTTCGCCAGCTCCCCAACTTCTGACGTGGGGCGCCGACGTCGCCGCAGTGATGCGCCCCGGAACAGACCGGGCAGCTCGTCTTCAACGTATTGCTGCGGCAAGTTCTGGACGGCTTTTTATTGCCCCGGATGACGCCTGCGACATTGTCCGTGAACCCGAGCGTATTGCCGGATGGGTGGCGGAGCTACCGGGACGGCTCGTCATCGTTGATACTCTATACGCCCCTGGCGCAGACTTTTTGCTGGCAGCCGCAGGCGCCGACATCATCGAACGACTGGTCAGTGAGGCGCGGCCAGACACGATGCTGGCATGGATTGGCAGCCCAACGGATGCTTACATGCTTGATGAGGTGGCCGTGAGTGAGACACTTGCGGACAATCGGTGGGCAAAAATCGCCGCAGGATACGCGAAGGCGGCACGGGTGCGGGCCGCGCGGGCCGACGGCGTATATCCCGGCTTCGTTGACGTCCAAGGGCCGAACTATGCTGCCGCGAAGCGAATCGGGCGGTGGCGCGCGACTGTCGAACGGGCGGCTGGACGGCAGATTTCCTACAACGTGGGGCCGATGTCGTTGACGCGGTCCGTGCTTGATTCCGCGGTGTTGCGTGCGGCATATGGCGGCATGGCCAAGATTGGAATGCCAGCGTTGCCCCCGGATGTTTCGGCGAGTGTGATGACTGCACTGCTGGTCTGGGATATTAAGCATCCTGAGGCGGTCGAGTCGGATACGTTCCTCACGGACAAAGCCGTGGACTCCGGGCTGTTCACGAGTCCTTACGAACCAAATGGACTCATGGGTGTTGCCGTTGCACTAGGCGCGAGAGCTGGGTTAGCAAAGTAAGACGTCGGTGGGGGGAATACCTGTGGTGTCCTCGGATTTCGTCGGGGGAGTTCGTCAAGCGGACCCTGAACCCCTCACTCTTCGGATGTCTCGAAGATAAATCTTCGGACATCCTCATCGGTCGGGGTAGCGGGACTCGAACCCACGGCCTCCCGCTCCCAAAGCGGGCGCGCTACCAACTGCGCCATACCCCGTCGCCCCAAACTGGGACTAGCCCATACTAGGCGAAAAAAGGAATGGGTGCACTCTCCAGCGCCTGGAATGCCTCTGGTTCTACATCACACCTTCTCAATGTGCGTCATGGGCTGTCTTCCTGCTATTCTCATTGGGCACGCGAGTGTAGCTCAATGGTAGAGCCTCTGCCTTCCAAGCAGATTACGCGGGTTCGATTCCCGTCACTCGCTCCACAGAAGACAAGGCCGGCATCCCACCACAAAAGGGATGTCGGCCTTTTGTCTTCGGGCCGTGCACCACACGTCTTGCCTAACAAGGGTGGACGCCACAGAACCTTGTTCCTTTTGACATAAACACCTGCGGATTCGCCTCAATTTTCCGCTAAGAGCTGGATAGCGTTACATAGCCGGTAGAATCAACGCCGCTGGAGAAGCAATCTCTGCGACATCTCGTGAAGGAGTCCCTATGCCTAGTGGTTTGTTTGCGTTACTTGACGATATTGCGACACTGGCGAAGGCGGCCGCTTCTTCAATCGATGATGTTGCGGCGGGTGCCATGAAAGCGTCTGCGAAGTCGACGGGCGTGATTATCGACGACGCCGCCGTCACGCCTCAGTACGTCAGTGGGCTCACTCCTGCCCGTGAACTGCCCGTCATTTGGAGGATCGCCCGCGGCAGCCTCATCAATAAGTTTGCGATCATCATTCCGGCGGCTATGGTGTTGTCGGTATTCGCTCCAGGAGTGTTCCCGTGGTTGTTGCTCGTGGGTGGCAGCTACTTGTCCTACGAAGGAGCTCTCAAGGTAGCAGCTTGGCTCGGGTGGTCCGCTGGGCATCACGATCACACCCAGTTGGTATCTTCTGAGAAAGAATCTTCGTCCAACGAGCAAGAGAATCGGATTGTTCGTAGCGCCATCACCACCGATTTGGTGTTATCAACGGAGATCATGCTCATCGCGATGGCCGGTATCGACGAACCGAATGTGGTGTCGCGTCTGCTGATTTTAATCATTGTTGCATTGCTCATGACGGGTTTGGTGTACGGCGTTGTGGCGGTGCTGGTGAAGCTTGACGATGTTGGATTGGGCTTGGCCAAGTCCCACAAGCGGGGGCTGGCCCGATTCGGACGAGGTCTCGCGAAAAGCATGCCGAGTGTATTTAACGTCATCGGTGTGATCGGCACGATTGCCATGCTGTGGGTCGGAGGCCACTTGGTGGCGTCCTCCCTTGCCGATATTGGCGTGCCGTGGCTGCACGATTTCGCACATCTTTTGGCCCACGCTGGCAGTGGGTTGGGCGGTTTTGGCGAGTGGCTGGGCGATACGCTGGCCTCCTTCCTTATTGGCCTTGCGTGGGGAGGGATTATTACCCTCGTCACTATTCCTGTCAGTCGCTTGTTAGCCGCGCGCAAACACCGGCGGGCCTGAACCGAACGGAACAGACGGGGTGCCAGATGAGTGGATTCTGACGTCCACTACTTCTGGGTTGTAGGTTTTAGGGTTACAGTTGAGGTCTGCGAGCCTCGCCATGGGTGGTCGTCTGCAACCTCCAGAAAGGACTCTCTACATGAGTACCGAAGCTGCCGGCACGAGCAAGTTTCACGCGGCTAATTCTTTTCAAACGCCCAATCAGTCTGCCCAGTCGCTGGTTGTCGTGAACGACGTCGTCAAGCACTACGGCGACTTCATGGCGCTCGACCACGTGAGCCTCACGGTGGGCAAAGGAGAGGTCGTCGTCGTTATCGGGCCGTCAGGCTCGGGAAAATCCACACTCTGTCGCTCAATCAACCGGTTGGAAACGATTACTTCCGGCGAGATATTTATCGACGGCGAAGCCCTGCCTCAGGAGGGTAAAGAACTCGCGAGATTACGGGCCGAGGTGGGAATGGTGTTCCAGTCTTTCAACCTTTTTGCTCACAAGACGATTCTGGACAACGTCACGATGGGGCCTATCAAGGTCAAAGGCGTGAAGAAGGCGGAGGCAGAACAGACGGCTCGGAGGTTGCTCGAGCGCGTCGGCCTCGCTGACCAAATGAAGAAGTTCCCCGAGCAGCTCTCCGGTGGGCAGCAGCAGCGTGCGGCGATCGCGCGAGCACTCGCGATGGAGCCAAAGCTCATGTTGTTCGATGAGCCGACGTCGGCGCTGGACCCGGAAATGATCGGCGAGGTCATCGACGTCATGGAGGATCTTGCGTCGCAGGGAATGACGATGATCGTGGTGACGCACGAGATGGGATTTGCTCGCAAGGCCGCTGATTCCATCGTGTTCATGGCTGACGGCAAGATCCTAGAGCAGTCCACGCCGGACGAGTTCTTTGCCAACCCGCGGTCCGAGCGCGCCCGCGACTTCCTTGCTCGCATCCTGCCACACTGACTCTTCTCTAATTCCCCCACTAATCCGTCGGGTTTTCGGATTATGGACAGGGGGTTGTCTGATGAATCGTTCTTGTTAGAATCGTCACCGTGTTGACCAAAGAATCCCGCCCCAAGCTGCTGATTTCGGGGGTGACCGAGTTCCGTTCGCCCGATCCTCGCGCGATTGCGCTGACCCGGAGACTCGTCGGCGGGATCATGTCGGCCGCACCCGGCTGGGATACCGAGGTGTCATGGGCAGTCAATGACGGCACGGACGGAACCCTAGAGAGGTTCGCGAGGGCCGACGCCGTCGTCGTTATGGGTGGGCCGGACGTGTCGCCCGAATACTACGGCGGGTCCGCACACTATCCGAATGAAGAGCCTCATTTTCCGGTGGCGGACGAAGCGCAGCTGGCGTTGATCAATGCCGCGGTCGCCCGTAATGTGCCGCTCGTAGGCATTTGCCGCGGTATGCAGTTGCTGAATATTTCCCGTGGAGGGACGCTCGTACAGGATCTTGACGAGCCGGGGCACACGAGTCCGCAGATCATGGAGGACTACCGCTTTTCACAGCACCGCGTGGAATTGGCGCGGGGTTCACGGCTGCATTCGGTGTTGCGTTCGCATGCTGTTCGCGGTGAAATTCTTGTTCACAGCGCCCACCACCAGGCTGTTGATCGTGTGGGCGAGAACCTGGTCGTCGCCGCACGGGCATCGGACGGTGTAGTGGAGGCGGTGGAGCACGTGAGCGCGCCAGTCGTCGGTGTTCAGTGGCATCCGGAAGATCCGTATGCTGATCCCACCTGCCTCACCATGTTGATCGCTCAGATGCGTGAGCGTTGTTCGATGCGTATCGCGGCCTGAGCTGTTCGTTTTTCGATGTCACTTGCTCGTCCACATTAGTCCGCCACACCGTTTATCGATCGCTGTACCGCCGGTTTTGTTATCAACCGGAACAATGTCCATCGGAATATTCCCCTGCGGAACGGCTTCGCCGTTGCCCCACTTTCCTGCATCGTCATCGATTCTCCATAGGCGTTAATTCTTGGCAAACTGTTATTGGTCCACCCCCTCTCAAAGGAGAAATGCAATGAAGTCGAATACTCGACGCGGTAGGCTCGCGTCCCTCACCGCCCTTTTCGGGGCGTTCGCTTTGATGCTGTCAGCCTGCTCAGGCGGCAACGATACGCCAGCTCCCGGTGGCGAGTCGGGTAACACGGCCGGTGCGGCGGGCGCACTGGAGAGCGGCAACGCAGACTACGACGCCATCGTTAATGATGGACCGGTCGCAGATGAGGCGACTATCGCCTCCAGCGAGTGGGCCACGAAGGTCAAGGAGGCGGGCGTCCTGCGCGTCGGAGGCTCTGAAACCTCCGAACTCTTCTCGAAGCTCGATCCGACAACCGGTGTGGTGACTGGTTTTGATGCGGGACTGTTCCAGCTGTTGGCGCACTACATTCTCGGTGACGCCAGCGCCTACGACCTCACCCAGGTGAGTGTGGACACGCGCGAGGAACTGCTGGTCAACGGTCAGGTCGATACCGTTTTCGCAACCTACTCGATCACCGATGAGCGCCTTAAGCGCATCGACTTCGCGGGTCCGTACTACTCGTCGGCCTCCGCGATCCTTGTCAAGAAGGACAACTCGGATATCAACGGTATTGACGATCTTGCTGGCAAGACTGTCGCTACCCAGGCCGCGTCCACTGGCGTCACCACGCTAGAGGAATTCGCGCCTGAGGCAGAAATTCTGGCCCTGCCGGATCACGCCCAGGCTGTGCAGGCTCTCCAGCAAGGCCGTGCCGACGCCTATGTCATTGACCAGACCTTGCTGCTTAACGCGGTTGTCCAGAACGATGACCTCAAGGTTGTGGGCGAGCCCTTCGGTGCCGAGGATCTCTACGGTATTGGACTTCCGAAGGATTCGGACGCCGTCGACTTCGTCAACACCTTCTTGAAGGAGGTCGAGGATGACGGTTCCTGGTTGAAGCTTTGGCAGCTCACCATTGGTGACCGCACCGGTGTCCTATCCCAGCCCACGCCTCCTGCCATCACCACCGGTTCGGATGCGAGCAAGTAGTCAGTAGTCCGATCGCATGTGGCTCAGCGGGCAGCGAGTGACGAGTGGCGGGAACGCCCTAGTCTGGTCTGCTTCACTGGTCATAGCGCACGGATACTCGTTATGATGCGGCACTAACCAGATACTTTTTGGCGCTGGTTAGTGCCGCACTAATGACAAGCTAAGGGGATCGATCAGGCAATGGCTTTGTGGCAATATCGCGACCTCTTCTGGTCGGGACTCTTAACAACCCTGGAGCTCACGCTCTTGGGATTCATCCTGGCAACTATTGTGGGAACTATTGTTGCGATCTTTCGGATCAGTCCGATCGCTCCGTTGCGTGCGGTTGGGCTGATCTACGTGGAGATTTTCCGTAATGTGCCGTTGATGAGCCTCATCATTGTGGTGGTTTATGCGTTGCCAGAGATCGGCGTCCTGTTTTCCTATTCCACTAGCGTGATTGTTGCGATGATGCTGGTGGGAGGCTCATTCCTCTGCGAGGCACTGCGGGCAGGTATCAATGGTGTACCGACGGGACAGATCGAGGCGGCCCGTTCTCTTGGCTTTACCTTCCGTGGGGTTATTAGCAACGTGGTGCTTCCTCAGGCGTTCCGCACCATGGTTCAGCCGCTAGTGACAGTGTTCATTGGGATCTTCCTCAGTTCGTCGCTGGCGGGTGTTGTTGGTGTCATGGATCTGACGGCCACCGTCTCCTACATTAATAATCGTGAGGCTCTCGGCCTGCTCACGTTCATGGTGGCGGCTGTCATGTATCTGACAATTTCCCTGATGGCCGGGGTTGTGGGGGATCGGCTCGAGCGGAGATTGCGAGTGTTGCGATGAGTACGACGACGGCGAATCAGACCACACTTTTCGACGCGCCCGGCCCCCGCGCTCGGCGCCGCATCCGAATTCTCACGGTGCTCTCCGCCGTGGCCATCGTGGCGGTGCTGGCGTATGCCGTCTATATTTTTGGTGTCAATGGGCAGCTCAAACCGGAAAAATGGGAGGCTCTCGGCCAGTGGCCCATTATCAAGTACCTACTTGGTGGCCTCGGAGATACCATGCTCGCGGCGGCCGCCGCGGCGGCAATTGCATTGCCGCTTGGCGCGGTGCTCGCATTGGCTCGTCTCAGTGAGAACCGGCCGATCCGCTGGATCGGTACCGCGATTATCGAATTCTTCCGATCAATCCCGTTGCTGCTACTTATTTATATTTTCTTTATTGCGCTGCCGCGCTACGGGGTGAATCCAGACCTCTACTGGAAGCTCGTTATTCCCATCGGTCTCTGCTCCGGAGCAACGATTGCCGAGGTGTTCCGTGCCGGAGTTTTGGCATTGCCCAAGGGGCAGACCGAGGCTGCCCTGGCGATCGGGATGACCCGCGGGCAGATTTATCTCAACGTCATTTTCCCCCAGGCGATCCGTTTGGTGATGCCATCGCTGCTGGCACAGGTGGTTATTCTCATCAAGGACACGACTCTGGGCTATGTGGTGTCCTATTCGGAACTGCAGTTCAGCGCCAAGGTGCTGGTGGCCAACACCGGCTATCTCATCCAGACATACTTGACGGTTACCGTGGTGTTTATCCTCGTGAATCTGGCTATCGCACGCACCGCTGACCTGTGGACGAAGCGTCAGCGCCGTCGCTATCTCAACGCTGGTAAGGCTGTGGCACCGACTGTGACGATGTAGGCGGGGTGGGGCGGAACCGTTGTACCACGCCGTCGGTAAAGCGGCGCTGCTTCCTGGTGGAATCCCTGCGCTCAGTCCGCCAAGACTTCCACACGACGCAGGAGAAACGCTGCCCACAGTACGTGCGCAGGATCGGGACGACCGCTCGCGTCGCGTGCTCGTTGCGTTGGTTTATTTGGTGTTTTCTGTGCCGGTGTGCTCTCGCTTCCTAGCACTTCCCGCAAGGCGTCCGCCAGAGACGACAGACCAAGATCGTCTAGTTCCCGGGTCCGCGCAGTCAATATTGCTTCGAGACGCGAGGAAGGGGCAGCTCCGGTGGAGGCGAGTGTTTCCAGAATGTCCCGTACGGATAACAACAGCCGCTGCAGACCAGTCGATTCCCTCGTGCGAGCGATACGTTCTTTATTGCGTCCCAGCAATTTCCGCCACAGCCCTCCACCATGTATATCGTGGTCAAGTGGAGTGAGCGTTAAGGAAATTAACTCCAAACCGTTTGTGCCCATCACAAATGCGGCTTCGGGTCGATGATCCAATAGCGTGATCGCTTGGAGCTGCCCAGCATTGGCCAACCACGAGAGTTTCCGAGCATTGGCCTCATTCGCTGGGAGAGCCAGCCGATATGTTTCGCCTGCGGAGTCGGTGACAGACCAGAGCAATTCCTGCGCTACCTCGTCCACTTCAATGGGGCCAAGCCCGAACCGCTTGCGCGGCCGCACCAACCGGAGGCGTTCGGTATCGGCACCAAACGCCGTGCGCATGAGTCCGGCTGATTGTTGATTCACTCGTGCGGCAAGCGTGTCCAGATCGAGCTGTCCAAGCTCCGTGACTTGTTCCACCCGCGTCCGCGTGGTTGCCGCCAGTGTGCCGTCCTCTCGGCGTTCGGCTCCGGATAATCGCACGATTCCTGCTGAGAGCCTCTTAGCTGAGGCTCCCCAGACCAGAGGCGATGTCCAGCCCGCCTGGAAACCCGGATCTGAGCCAGCGGCCCGCCCGGTTGTTACTTTTTCGATCTCACCGTTTGCGGTGTCCAGTGCGTACCAGGTGAATCCGCGGCTTCCGTCCGGGCTACGCCACCAGCGGGCCGCGAGCGGAGCGAGGGGACCGAGATCTGCTTTCTCGCCCTCGCGAAACCTGCCTCCGAGAAGTTGGGGTGGCAGCTCTGTTTCGGTTTGTTGGATGAGGGAAGCGAGTGCCCATGTTTCCGCCAGCGCCGCTAGACAGATTGATTCCGTTGTGCGATCGTCACGCTGGCGAAGCGCCCGAAGTTTTGCCGCGGCGGCTCCGCCGAGCCGTCCCAGTAGCCGCAGATCTTCCAGTGTGGCCAGTTCGGATACCCTCGATAGCGCATCGATGCTCTCGCCACCGAGGTGGGAGAGTCCGCGACCAATGAGGGATTCGCTGATCTCCATGGTTTGCGCAGCTACCAGCCGCTGTTCCGCACTCGTACGATTGCTCGCCGCTATGTCATTGGGCCACACCCACTCCCGGCCCTGTGCTGCAAACAGCTCAACGAGCGCCCGCAGCCGCCATACACGGGTCTGTGCCTCGCTGTGCGTTCCGGACACGACCATTTCTGACATGCCAAGTCCCGGCAGGATGACGAGTGTGGGGGCGTTGGGACGGACTGACTGAGGCCAAGAAATTGTGAGAGCGCCGTCCTCCACCGCGACGCTTAATCCGGTGGCTGGAGATTCGTTTGCAACCGTGCGTACCGCTGCGACACCCGCGGCCTTGTTGACCTCTGCCATGTCCCAGCCGAGGACATCGGCAAGTAGATCGTCGAGTGGATGGGACGGTGACCCCTCTGGCTGATCCACCTTATGCGCCCTGGAATCCTCTGGCGCGGCGGGCTCGGCCCCAACGTCCGTGCTTCTGTTGTTCTTCTGTGCCGCCCATAGATACGCCGCGATAATGTGGACGCACGTGGCTGCCACCGGGCAGTCACAGCGCGCGTGATTGGGGCCTCCGGGGAACAGTTCCACTCGTGCTTCGCCGACGACGAAGGTTGCCTGCGTATCGTCGCAGCTCACCATCTCGATGGGTGTGGACACGGCCAGCTTGCTGGCCCGCCGGAAGGTACCCCGGTTGGAGGCGGCAATAAGTGCCGCTTCTCCCGGCAGATTGACTAGCCAGGGTGCCCCGGATTGGCCCTTGCCATGATTGTGTCCAGCAACCCCAGCAACCGAGATCTCCTCCTGACTCACTGTGTCACCTCCGCCAACCAGTCAGCGAAGCGATCTGGCGTCATGGCTGCAATTTCCATTCCCTGGGTGGTGAGCCGCGCGGCCATCTGACGGTCGTACCAAGGGTCGCCGTCGTCGTCGAGCGAAGCTAAACCGAGTAGCCGGACTCCCGAGGAGGCGAGCGCCTGTGTCGACGAAAGCAGCGAGGAAACCGAGCCGCCCTCCTCGAAGTCGCTAATGAGAGCGACGACCGTGCGTGTAGGCTGTTCCACCAGCTTCCGGGCGTACTCCATCGCTTGCGCAATGTTGGTTCCTCCGCCCAGTTGCGCTGTCATGAGGACTTCCACCGGATCGCTGGCTAGGTGCGTCATGTCGACAATCGAGGTGTCGAAGAGAACGAGCCGCACACTGATACCCGGGAGCCCCGCGAGGATCGCGGCACAGATGGCACTGTGGAGCACTGAACCCGCCATGGAACCCGATTGATCCACCAGAATGATGACTTGCCAGTCGAGATTGCGGCGGCGCTTCCTGGACATGAAGCGGATCTCCTCAATCACCATTTTTCCAGTCGTGGGATCCACGTGGGAGAGGTTTGCACCAATGGTTCCCCTCCAGTCAAGGTTGCGCAGTGAGGCATGAGGAGAGCGTTGGTGGCGCACTCGCGACCCTGTAAGGGCCGTGGTGAATTGTGGACGAATCCGTTCGACGATCTCGGCAACCACCTTCGTAATAATGACGCGAACGCCGTCGGCGGTGGCAGCTGACAGTTTTCCCTTCGCGCGGAGCAGGGCCTTCGCCAGATCGGGACTGGCCTGAACAGATTCCACGGCAGCGTGGTCGGCGAGTAACTCGTCGAGGCCGTAGCGGGTAATGGCATCGCGCTCCATACGCTCCAAGGTGGAGTGGGGAAAGATACGGCGTGCACGATCCAGCCAGTCGAGAGCGGTCAGCTCCGACGCTCCCAGGCTGCCACCCTTGCCCGACGGCGCGTGTCGGTGTCCGCGTTCCGCATAGGCACGGTCATAGAGAAAGGACAGGGTACTCTCCAGATCGTTATCCACAGCACGGCTCGGAAGATTTTGTTCCGCGTAGCGGCCGAGAATCAATCGCCACCTGCGAGCAAGCTCAGGATTGTCGCTCATCGTGTCCTCCCTCCTCCAAAGCTGTCCCTGACCAGGGATGTGAGGAGATCTCGTTCAATCTCCCGAGCTCTGTTGACGAGTGCCGGATCTAGACGTAGGACAACATCCAGATCTGCCGCATTCGTGCCAATGAGCGTGGCAACAGATTGGGCGAGTTTGGCTGTTTCCACTGGCCGTAGCCAGGTGAATGCTTGGCGGAGATCCGGAAGGACGCGCAGGAAGGAGCGATCGTCTAACTCAGAGATTCTGGAGTTGAGTGCCTCGACAAACGCCTCCGAGTGATGCGCGAGATCTGGGGCCGCTTCCAACAAGCCGAGCACGAATCCAGAGGTGACCTCCGGGTCCACTCCTGGATGAAGGACAGCTTGGATGCGGCGAGTCAGATCGTCCTCGGTCAGCTCGCCATCTGTCCACGCCACCCCCACAAGAACACCGTGCAACTGTGCGGGTGCCTCCACTTCACGCAGCCGTGTCAGCTCCCGGCGGGGAGCAGAGGTGTCGAGGGGAGTTGGATGGCTGGGCGAACCGGTTCTCTCCAGCGTAGTCAAGAGATCTCGCAGTGCGAGGATGGCGGCGCATGCTGGGGCGACGGCGTCGTCTGCCACCAGTTCCAGAGTTCCCAGATGATAGGCGACGGCGGCCATTCCCACCTCGAGGAGTTGCCTTAGTTCCAGGTCACGTCCATTGAGCTGGACCCTGCCACTCTCCGTCATCAACGTGTTGATGGAGGTCAGGGCTGCGAGAATTGTTGTTAACGATGAATGCTGGTCCAGTAGCGTTTGCAACTGTACGATCGCCGCGGGGATGAGATCGGATTCTCCCATGACGACAAGCTCGGTGAGGAGCTTCGCCACCGTGGCAGCATCCCCAGGCTCCCCCAAACGACGGCGAAGCTGTGCAGCTACCACTTCGTCCAGAGTGGCGCCCATTGGGCTCAGTTCGATGAGTTTTGCTTCGACTGCCGGGCTCCACGAGTATTCCCAGTTCTCAAACAACTGTCCCATACCGCTGCTGTTCAGCAGGTCTGCACCGCCGATTTGACGGCTGAAACCGGAGCCGACGAAACGCATTCTTGCAAGAAACTCACGGCGCCGGATATGTGAGGGCTTTCGTGCGGTGTCAAGGTGCACGACACGGCGCGTACTGTCCTCTATTTGGAAGCGCAGCGCCTTGGCCGATTCTCGTATCTTGGCCACCAAAGGCGGCGAGGCTAGACCGGGTGGCAGTTCCCCCAACGTTCGGCTGGCGAATACCTTGGCGACGGCGCTTGCGAGGACTCTCTCATTCTCATCGCGCACAAAGCAGCTCTGCATGGCATCCAGGAGATCGGTGCGGCCAGGGCGAGGACGCCCCCGCAGCTCCATGAGCCGCAGTGCGTGTTCGGCAGCCGCCGTGATTTCGGCTGTACTGAGCTGCTCTCCTGCTGCGCGTAACTCTGTGGCCACATCCAGTAACACCTCAACCACTAACTGGCGCGATTCACACTCGTTGGAGCGCCATACCCTTTGCCAGAAACCGGGTGAAGGCATACCCGCCCCATAGCCGCTTAGTTCGTTCAGACGCTCCAGGTCATAGCGTACTAACCATGCCGGATAGGTAGGGTTGAGATGTGCAGGGTTGTGCGTTCCTAACCAGTTGCCCTCGGATGTTTCATCCAGAGATTCCAGAAGGCCCAAAGTGTGGAAACCTCCGGTGACGATGACGATTGGTCCCGCGCTAGTTTCACGATGGTGCCGGATCATTGCGGCCATGATGGACTCACGCCCGTGTGTGCCGTCAGTATCGAGGACCTCACGCTCCACATCTACTCGCGACATGGCGCACCAAACGAATACCTCGCCGAAGAACTTTTGCCAATTGATTGCCTGCGAGTCCGCTTCGGAGGAGTCCCGATGTTGTGGGCTCCCGTCCCAGAGGATCGGATTCTGTACCTCGAACAGATGCTCCCATAACTCGTTGTAGTCGCGGCAACCCAAACGCATGGCCAACGCTTCTAGCGAAGCGCTCTGCGCTAGGTAACGCTCGCGTTGCATCGTCCGAATGACCACACCGGGATCGTCCGAATGATGCTGATCGGCCCACGATTGGTCAATGAAATCGATGGTAGCGCCCTGTGTGGAGGCCCAGCGAAGAGCAACCCATTCGGGAGAGAACTCCGCCATGGGGTAGAACCCCGAAGTATCCCTGTGTAAAGAGAGAACTGCGATAGGTGGGCGCGTCCGTTCGTCCGCCAGAGCGGGAAGTAATGCGGTGTATTCACGCGGACCCTCGATGAGCACAGTACTTGGTACTACCTCCTCCAACAGGGTGATCAACGCTTTCGCACACCCGGGCGAGTGATGTCGAATTGGTGCGAAGTGAATGCCAGCCTGACGCCATTTCTCCAGCGACGTTAGGCCGCGTTTCGTGCGCTCGTCGAGGGAGCCACCAGCGAACGCTGGGAGTCTATGAGATTGGCTCGGAGACCCGTTTAGTTCCATAGCTCTTCCGAAGCCTTGAAGAACTCTCGCCAATGACTGGCAGAGCGAGCGCGCTCGCGGACCACATTGTCAATGTAATGGCGCATCAATCGGGCATCCTCATCGGAACCTTTGAGCGCGATGCCAATGATTTGTTGTGCGACCTCGCGAGCACCGACCTTCCCATCGCCCAAGTATTGAGCAGACATCGACGCTGCAATTGCGACGTTCACGGCCTCGGCAGTGGACATAACAGCCTCCGGCCGCTTGACTGGCGTTCCCGAGGCAGTATGCCCCGTCCGCAGGTCTGCGAAGGCGGTTACCAGCACATCCATGATATCGGGCCCGAAGGAAGGACGATGTGGTCCGAGTTCGCTGTCTAGCGTCCGAGTGATAAGTTCGGCCTCGAAACGACGATCGCGAATAGGCCGTACCGTCTCGAAGTTAAAGCGCCGTTTCAAAGCTGCCGACATCTCATGGACACCGCGATCGCGTAGGTTCGCCGTGGCAATGATATTGAAGCCAGGCCGTGCGGATACTCGATTCTCACCGCCCAGCTCCGGAACCATCAACTGCTTTTCGGACAGAATCGAGACCATCGTGTCCTGAATCTCCGGTGGGCAACGTGTGATCTCCTCGAAGCGTACGATCCGTCCAGACTGCATCGCTTGATAGATGGGGGAAGGAACAAGTGATCGCTCACTTGGCCCCTCGGCGATAAGCAGCGCATAGTTCCATGAGTAGCGGATATGATCCTCGGTGGTGCCTGCCGAGCCCTGGATGGTCAAGTTTGAGGTTCCCGAGATAGCGGCGGCCAACAACTCCGAGAGCATGGACTTTGCGGTGCCTGGTTCCCCCACCAGCATCAAGCCTTGTCGCCCCAACAGGGAGACAATGGCCCGGTCCACTAGTGGATCATCCCCGTAGAACTTGCGGGTGATGGCGAGGGCGTCGTCGCCCAAAATAAATTTGCGGACGGCCCGCGGTGAACGGAGCCAACCAGGTGGTAGATCCCCGCCGGAGAGCCGGTCCCATTCGGCTAGGCGCACTAACTCGGCAGCGTAACGCTCCTCGGCCGGAACACGGAGTTGCACCCCAGAATTGCTGTCAGTCGTCATTTCTACCTCACTCTTCACTCAGCTGCTCTTTTACGAGATTCTTACGTCACCTTCGACGAGGCTCAGATTCCTGCATGTTTCTCATAATCCGGGTCGTAGGGGCCGAGTGCGGCCAGGGCCGCGTAATCGGCATGGCATTCGGCGAGCAGGCGAGGTGGAACGTCTCGCAGCGGAATCCGCCGCATGCCGCGCCGGAAATACAGGCTCTCTGTGGCACATGGAATGTTTTCCTCTGGGAGGAATGCCCCGGTAAAGTCGATAACCGCTGTGATTCCCGCCGACGAGAACTCCTTGGTGTACTCGAAGAACCATCCACCGTCCTCGGCGGAGCCGCGGATATATCCGCGCTTAGTGGCGACGCCGCGGAAGGAGAAGGAATCGGTCATGTGACCGGCCAGTTCCTTAAACTTCACCACGTCGGTGCCTAGTGACAATAGTTCGGAAGGCAGCTGAGAAGGAAGTTCTGCGCCCAGCTGGTCGAAGAGAGGGGTAACCTCGTAGTCCCTGAGGCTCTCCGCCCAGGCCCGGGCCTCGTCCACGCTCATATCGATGCGATGAGCCAAACGGACCTGTGAATTGGAAGCCAGTGATATGGCGTCGTCCTTGATATCCAGCAGCTCTCCATCCTCCGTGGGGCGGAACTGGCATACTGAGCCATCAGCCGCCAACTCTTGCCAAACCAGCCGTGGAATGAGCTGGGACATGAGTGAGTGGTGCAGCAGAAACTCCCTCCAGTCGGCCACGGACCAGGTACGGGCAGTGCACATCGACTCATAGAGACGCGAGCGTTGCAATGTCATCACCGCCTTGAGTTCCTTGCGGGCGGAGGTCAGCTGCTTGCGTGCCTCAGCGGCGGCCTCTTCGTCGTCGGTCATGCGCGGTTTTGGAAGTGCCTTGATGATCTTGCCATCCGGGGTGGACAGTTCGATGCCGTACTTTGAGTTCACTCGACCGATAAACTCGCGGCTGCCGAAGCTCAGGTGAAGCAGGCGGTCGTCGCTGAATCCAGCAGTGGGAATAGTACGGTCGGACAATTCCTCGGAGCTCCAGCCGCGCTGCTCCGCGAGCCGATCGACCAGCTCCTTAGCCTTGGCCTGTACGGTGACCTGCTTGAAGCGCCGTGAAATCGAGAGTAGTAGCTGGATTGCAGCGGGATCCCCGTTTGCATACAGAGTGTGCACGAGGGACTCCACCTGGGCACGACGTGCTCCGTGGGCGCGAATGTAGCTCTGCACGGCGTTTGCCAACTCGATGCCGGGTATTCGGGTGGTCAGCGCCAACAGTCCCTTATCCGGTGTGGCTGAACCAAGGTACTCAGACTGTTTAGCCTGATACAGCTCCTGAATGTACCGTTCAACCGGCTTGGCAGCCTGGTTTCGAGTCCATTCGAGCCAGTCTGAGCTACCCTGCTTGAGAGCTCGCTGATAGGAATCCTGCGCCCTCTGCCAGTGGAGAGGCCCATGAGTCTGCGAATATTCGTGGCACTCTTCTTCGCTGGGATGGCAGGTATCCCGTTCAACCCAGGTAGTCAGGATGAATCGCCCAAGGCGGGCCGAATCCTCAGGATCAAGCAGTGAAAGATAACGATCAAGTAGACCTGTGCCGTCAGGATTCTTGAGTTTGTGCGCAAGAATTGTCCACCAGCGGATGATCGCTGGATCAACCGCGCTACCGTTGGCCCAGTGCGCGGCAGGAAGTGTGTCCAGATCGAACCAGGCGAATGCTGCAGGCACCTTTCCTTTCAGCCCCTTTGTGGCCTCGGCAAGCAGGAGTTCAGGTGCCAACTGTGCTGAGATATCGGCCCCTAACCGCTCAAGCGCGTTGAGCATCGCCGCTTTCGGACCCTCCCGCCGCTCCTTTTTCAGTGCCGCCTGGAGTGCATGAATTCCAGTGGCCCGGTCGTTCGCAACGGCGGCGGTGCCGGCGTCCTTTGAGGGCTCCTTACCTGCTGGAGGGTGTGAGGATGGAGATCCAGCCAGTTGCGCCGCGATCCAGAGAGCGGCAGCTGCTCGGATCTCGCCTTTACCATCTGCCAGGCCGTGAATTGCGAGAGATAGTGCGGAGGGGTGGTGCGCCAGCGTGGCCTGCGCCAATGGACGAACAATTTTCGACTCGCTCAGAGCCAACTCGGCGACGGAGGGAACTAGCGAATCCGGAAGCGACGGGAACTCCGTGAGGATACCTAAAGCGCGTGACATCTCGTAGGTATTTCCACCTAGCCAGGTTTGTAGGATGGGGAGCCGATGGGAGAACCACGCCCAAGACATCTCGGATGGCCAACGTTCGGCGTGCGTGATCAGTTGCTCCTCCGTGACGCCATTCTTCACCTGGTCAGCGGAGGCACCAGCCCTGCGAACTGCGTCCTCGATTGCACGGAAATCAACCTCGCCCCAAGTAACGCCGTGCAGGAACCAGGTGATCTGTGAACTAGATCCAGCTAGACGCAGCCTCAACGCATGAATGAGGTTAAGCGAGGGAACCGCCTTGCGTAGCAGGTGGGGGCTGTATTCAGCGAGCACGTCGTACCGAGAGCCCTCACCGTTAGCCACCGCGATGAAGGCGCGGAAGTCGGAATCCGTATAGGAGCGCGCCCGCCTTGCCCGCTCTCGCTGCCAGTCCAGTGTGGAATTTGTATATTTTTCGCTCTCGCTTGCGGCCCAGCGTCGAAGTTCGGCCATCGTCTGCTCGCCGAGGTGTACATCCGGGATCGGATCAAAGGGTGGGAGGACGATGGGGGAAGTGTCGGTTGGGGCGGCGG
>JBDIAV010000007.1:0-79447 GCA_039812645.1 Actinomycetaceae bacterium | reverse complement strand
CCGCCCAACTACCGGTTTGCGAATGCTTCCAGCAGTTCCGAATCACCCGAGACGATGATGATGTCCTCGGGGCCGATGTGGGTCGAGGGCTTGGTGTACTCGAACGGGTGACCCGGCGACTTTACGCCGATAATGGTGACGCCAAAGCGCTCGCGGACGCGCGACTCGGAGATGGCAAAACCCTGGACATCGCGCGGCGGGTGCATCTTGATGATGGAGAAGCCGTCCTCCATCTCGATGTAGTCGAGCATCTTGCCGGAGACCATGTGGGCGACGCGGGCGCCGGCGTCGAACTCGGGGTACACAACGTGATGTGCGCCGATGCGCCGCAAGATCCGCCCGTGCGAGCGTGAGATCGCCTTGGCCCAAATCTGCTGCATGCCGATGTCCACGAGGTTGGCTGTGACCAGCACTGACGATTCGAGCGCGGTGCCCACGCCTACCACCGCAACGGTGAAGTCCTTCGCGCCCACCTGCTCTAGGGCGTCGGCGTTCGTGGCATCGGCTTCGATGATGCGGAAGCGGTGCGACCACCGTTGCACGAGGTCGGGATCTTTTTCCAGGGCCAAGACCTCTCGACCGAGGTCGTCGAGTGTTGAGGCGATGGCCGAACCGAAGCGTCCCAGACCGATGACGAGGACTGCTCCGTCGCCCTGTTGCTTAGGCATCAATTCTCCTTTGGGTCTGATCGAAGACTAGCCGATGACCGGTCGCTCTTCCGGTAGTCGAACGACTCGGCGTCGCATGCGCAGAGCGAGAGCCGCCGCAAGAGTCATTGTGCCTGTTCTCCCAGCAAACATCAGCAGGACAAGCACTGATTTGGCGGATGTCGGTAGGTCCGGGGTGATTCCAGTGGACAGGCCGCAGGTGGCAAATGCCGAGATCACCTCGAAGAGAACCTTGGATAGTGGCAGATCGGTGAGCTGGAGGAGTGTGAGTGTGCCCACGCCAACCATGGAGGCTCCAAGGAATGTGGCTGCAATAGCGAGGCGCAGGACGTCGGGTGGAAGGCGCCGTCCGAAAGCTTCGGTGTCGCGATCTCCGCGGGCCTCGGCGATGATGGCTAAAACGAGGACCGCAAGTGTGGTGACTTTGATACCGCCCGCAGCGGAGGCCGACCCTCCACCAACGAACATGAGAGCGTCGAGAATAAACCATGTGGTCTCGTTCATATCTCCCACGTTGAGAGTGGCAAGGCCTGACGACCGCGCAGAAGCAGCATGAAGCATTGACGCGTTAATCCCGTCAATAATTGAGAGGTCACCGAGGGTTTTTGGGTTGCCCCATTCCAAGATGCCAAAAGCAATGAAGCCGAGAATGTAGAGCATCCCGTAGGTGATGAGAGAAATCTTGGTGGTGAGATTCCAGCGCCGGGCGCGTCTCTTGTTGCGCCACATGTCCAGAATCACGGGGAAGCCGATGGCTCCCACGAATGTCCCCAGGATGATCGGCAAAGTGAGTGCCCAATCCCCGACGTGCGGCTCCAAACCCTCGGTCATGATGACGAATCCGCCGTTGTTAAAAATCGAGGCGGCCATGAAGAAGGCATGCCACAACGCTTCAAGGAGAGGCTCGCCTTCCTTGAGGAAGAAGGGTGTGAGAACGGTAAAGAGAATTCCCTGGGCTGAAAGAGATACGACGACGACGGCGCGGATCAGCGAGCCGACTTCACCCAGTCGGGCGTGGGTTTCGGTCGCTGCAAGAAACTTGCGGGTCAGGCCAATGTGACGGGAGACCGCCATGCCGAGGATCGAGGCGAGAGTCATCACGCCTAAACCGCCCACCATCATGCCGATGGCGATAACAAACTGGCCGGCAGGCGACCAGAATGTTGCGGTGTCTACGGTGACCAGACCGGTCACGCAAACGGCCGATGTGGCGGTGAAGAGAGCGTCAATGAAGGGTGCTTTCTCACCGGTGGCGGTGGCGATAGGGAGCTGGAGCAGCGCCGTGATTCCCAAAATGATGATAGCGAAGACAGCCAGCGCCAGGCGGGCGGGAGAATCGCGGGCAATGTGATCGATCCGATCCCGAGTCTGTTGCCACAAGGACGGCGTGAGTGGGCGGGCCGCACCGACGGCGGTCGTCGCACCTTTGTGCCCATGCTCAGCAGCCATGTTCCTTCTCCGTGTATCTCATTGTGAGAACCTGATGTTGTGGCTTGGGGAAGGTTAACGACCTCGGGGCCACGCACCAAACCATACGTTCGTGCAGGGCACGAGGGGAACCCAACCTCTTCTCATGCCTAAGACTAGCGCGCAGGACACGCGCGACTATGGTCAACCACCGGTAAGACACCAGAAAGTCATGTATCGTTGGCATGTCCCAACCGAAAATGGTGGGAATGGTTGATGGGTTGATCAGGACGGATTAATGACACAGCTTCCGCGCTCCGCACCCCAGTTCTACACTGTGGCAGAAGTGGCCGAGCTGACTCGGGTATCTCGGATGACCGTATATCGTATGGTGCATTCGGGTGATTTGCCGGCAGTCAGGGTGGGCAGTTCCTATCGTGTCCCTAAGTCCGCCGTTGATGAACTACTGGGCTCATTCGAAGCCCCGGGGGAACAGCAGGTGGCTGGCGAGTAGTTTCGCTTCACAATGTGGCGAGTTCCGTGAGAGCACGCCGAACCTGTACCATATTTACTGTTCATTTGTGGGCGTATGCCCCAGTTTCAACTGCCGGAGGTAACCTGTGGGTTCCGTTATTAAGAAGCGCCGTAAGCGTATGTCAAAGAAGAAGCACCGCAAGTTGCTTCGTAAGACTCGTCATCAGCGCCGCAACAAGAAGTGACGCAGAAGGGCCCGGGAAAGACCGGGCCCTTGGTGTATAGAGTGTATGGGAATCTCCGGGACTTTTCCCGGCAGCACAGTGTGTTGATGTCACGCCGTGAACGAGCATGGCGAGCTGAACGAGACGGATCGAGGAAGTGAGAGCAATGGAAGAAGAAGTGCAGTGGCTGAGCCCTCGCGAGCAACGTGCGTGGCGCACGTACTTGCGTGGTGTCGCCGTCGTCTCTGAGGCGCTCAATCACGATCTCATCGAAGAACTCAGTATCTCGCTCAACGAATATGAAGTGTTGTCGCGGCTTTCTGAGACTCCGGGATTCACTATGCGAATGTCCACGCTTGCCGAGGGGCTGGTTCACTCCCGCTCGCGGCTGACGCACACCGTTACGCGCTTGGAGAGCGAGGGGCTTGTTGCCCGCAGCACCTGCGAAGTGGATCGCCGCGGGGTCAACTGTACGTTGACGGATAAGGGGTACGAACTTCTCAAGAAGGCGGCGCCGCTGCACGTACACTCGGTTCGTCGCCATCTCGTTGACAAACTTGGCGAGGAACGAATGATCCAACTGGGCGAGTTGTGTGCCCTCTTGGTTGAGGACTGAAGAGGACAGACATGAACGAGATTACGACGATTCATCTTGTGCGCCACGGTGAAGTAGACAACCCCAGTGGAGAACTGTACGGGCGACAGCCGGGATTCCATCTCACGCCACTGGGTCATCAGATGGCTCAGAAGGTCGCTGATCATTTCCAGGGAGCCGACCTGCGCGTTGTTATCGCCTCTCCTCTGGAGCGGGCCTGTGAGACAGCCACCCCGGTGGCTAAGCAGGCCGGTCTGCCTATCCTCACGGACGAACGTATTATTGAGGCCGGAAACAACTTTGAGGGTGTCAACGTCAATAAGAATCGTTGGATTCTCGCCTCGCCGCGTTTCTGGCCGTGGTACGTCAACCCGTTTAGGCCGTCCTGGGGAGAGCCCTACACCGAGATCGTTGATCGTTTCTCGGCGGCGATTCGCCGCGCGCTGACCCTGGCGGAGGGTGGAGAGGCCATTATGGTGTCCCATCAGCTTCCCATTTGGACGATGCGCAGCTTTGTTGAGGGGCGATCGCTGGCGCACGATCCGCGCAGACGGGAGTGCTCGCTGTGCTCAGTGACGTCTCTGACTTTCATGGGGCGCCAGCTCATTAGCGTGGATTACGCGGAGCCCGCGGCGGAGCTGCTGCTGAAGGCCCGCGATGTGACGCCGGGTACCTCGGTTGCCGAGGAGAACGCGGGAGATAAGTAGGTTGGTGCGTTAGCGCTACGGGATAACCGGCTAGTGGATAGCCGGGGGCAAACTACGGGATAACCGGGCGGCCTTCGTCGCTATCGTCGCCGCCCTTATCCTGTTCTTTCTTGCGCTGCTGCTCGCGTTCCCATTCCTTGAAGCGATTTTGGGCTTCGAG
Organism: Actinomycetaceae bacterium; assembly: GCA_039812645.1. Taxonomy (GTDB): domain Bacteria; phylum Actinomycetota; class Actinomycetes; order Actinomycetales; family Actinomycetaceae; genus Ancrocorticia. The sequence goes on along the minus strand of JBDIAV010000007.1, from coordinate 75,212 downwards.
GCGGCGCAGGAACTCCGGATCATCATCAGGTGCCACCGGGCCCGAGGGCCGCTGCGGCTGGCGATTGCGAGGGAAAAGCGAATCAGCACTCAACGTGCCGTTTCCAGTGCTGCCGGGATGCTTGACTTGCCAGGACATCCACAGCCACAGGCCCGAGCCGAGCACAGGGAGCACGATAACGAGAGCCAGCCATGCCCCCTTGGATAGGCGTCCGGGCATGAGTGAGCGATCTGTGCGAGCACAGTCAATGATCGCGTAGATCCACAGGGCGACCGCAAGAACAATGGGCACGATTCTGGCCATACCTTTATCTTAGTCGACTTCGTAAAAACACGTGATTTCGTTAGCTAATTGCGAATGCCGTGAAGAGGCCAAGAGCATAGGTAAGTTCAATAAACCCGGTATCGCGCAGGACTGGAATGAGAGCAAGCCCATGGGCGCGTTGCTGCTTCCCCAATCCGTGCATTCTCTCGATGTTGCGTTCGGTTAGCCATGCCGCGGGGAATAGACATACAAGCAGGGGCCATCCGAGCGCGGGCAGGTAGGCGAGTGCGAAGACGAAGGGGAGGAGAAGCATGGCGTCGTAGGCGAGGCGGGCCTTGGTGTCTCCGAGCCTGACCGCCTGGGTGTGTTTTCCGGTGACGGCGTCGGTGGGGATATCGCGGATATTGTTGACCATGAGCAATGCGCAGGCAAGTAGTCCGATTGAACACGCGGCTAGCCACGCCTGCCACGGCACTTGCAGGGACTGGGTGTAGGTGGTTCCGGCGGTGGCGACCAGCCCGAAGAAGACGAAGACGAAGATTTCACCCAGTCCCATATACCCGTAGGGCTTCTTGCCTCCGGTGTAGAACCATGCGGCGACGACGGAGAGTGCTCCAGCAACGATTAGCCACCAGGTTCCCGACACCGCCACGAGGATGAGTCCAGCCACACAACCCAGGCCGAAGCAGGCGAAGGCGGCTAGTTTGACGGTGCGAGGTGTGGCTTTGCCGCCTCCGGTGAGGCGCGGTGGGCCGGTGCGGACGTCGTCGGTGCCGCGGATGCCGTCTGAGTAGTCGTTGGAGAAGTTGACGCCGATCTGGAACAGCAGGGCCACGGCGGCGGCAAGGAACGCCCGCACAAAGCTGCCGCGATCCAGCGACAGCGCAATTCCCGTTCCCGCGAGTACCGGAGCCACCGCTGCGGGCAGCGTACGTAACCGCGCCCCTTCAATCCAGTCTTTGACATTAGCCACGAGGCACGATCCTACAACTTTTCACGGATCAAGCGGGCCGCGGTGACGCGATCGACCTTGCCGGACTCCAGGTAGGGGAGCGATGCGAGTCCGAGATCCTGTGCGGACACTACCAGTTTTGGTACGTACCCTGCTTCGAATCGCTCGCGAAGTTGAGCCGCGGGATTGTTGAGTGGATGAGTAGTCAGGGCGACGACGATCTCGCCCCACTGGTCGTCAGGAATCCCGACGACGACGCACTCGCCCGCCCCCATATTTTCCAACTCTCGTTCGATGATTCCCGGGATGACGGTGAGGCCGCCGGTGGTGATTGCGGAGTCGAGACGCCCGAGGATCTGCAGTTTCCCGTTGGACCAACGGCCTGAGTCCTGGGTGGTGAACGAGCCGCCGAATGGCTCGAGGGCAGGACGCGGATGCGAAGCTACTTGTTGGTGTGAAGATACCTGGGAGGATGCTTCGTTGCTGGAGATTGATCCCCCGGGGGCCGTAGAAGGTGTAGAAGGTGACGGTGCGAGGTAGCCGGTGGCGACGACGTCGCCGGAGATGGTGATTTGACCACCGGTTCCAAGGGTGAGACGAGTATTCCCAATGGGGACACCGTTATAGACACAGCCGCCGCACGTCTCCGTCATACCGTAGGTGGTGACGATAGTGAGTCCTGCATCGTATGCGCGGTGGAGGAGTTCAGGTGCTGCCGCAGCTCCGCCGAGCAGAATGGCGGAGAAAGAACGTGCCTGATGCAGCTGGGGAGAGTCAAGTAGGCGGCGCAACTGGGTAGGAACGAGTGAAAGATAGGTAGGTTCTCCAGCCAGTTCTTCTGCCGCTGAAGCCAACTCCTCGGGTGTTCCGCGGCCCGCATGGATAGCCCGAGTGCCAGCTAACGCTGCCCGGAACACCGTTTGAAAACCTGCGATGTGGTGTGTGGGTAGTGCGCACACCCAATTCCCGGGACCACCCAACACAGCGTGGGTTGCTGCTGCCGAGGCCATGAGGGCGGTACGTGAGATCATCACTGTCTTTCCAACCCCCGAGGACGAGCCCGAGGTGCGCATGAGTAACGCGGTATCCGGGGGAAGATGATCGTAAAAGTCCGAATGAATCAGGCGCCGGGCGGCCTCCTCCTCCGCGGGACCGACCGGCACGAGCGCGTGGACTGGGAGAGCGTCTAAAGATTCGGGTAGCGGTGAATCATCACTTCTGGGCGTATGCCCATTAGCTAGAAAAGGTGTGTTTCTAGCGGTGAAGGATGTATCGAGCATCCGTCGAATAGCGCTGTAAAGCTCGTCAGTTGTGCCGTTGACAAGGAGGGGAGTGGGCATTGCGGTACTCAGAGGTTGTCAGGCGTAGTAGGGAAAGCCGGACCAATCCGGGGCGCGGCGCTCCAAGAACGAGTCCCGACCCTCGCGAGCCTCGTCCGTCATATACGCCAACCGTGTAGCTTCACCGGCGAAAGCCTGCATGCCTGCAATACCCTCATCCAGTGCATTGAAGGTGAACTTCAGCATCCGGATTGCCTGTGGAGATTTGGTGGCGATGATGCCGGAGTACTCCAGCGCCCGCTTCTCCAGATCTGCGTGGGGGACCGCCTCGTTGATGGCACCCCATGCCTCGGCCTGATCGGCGGTGTATTCGCGCGCCAGAAAGAAAATCTCTCGTGCGCGGCGGTCCCCCACCTGGCGGGCAAGTAATTGGGAGCCGTAGCCCGCATCAAAAGAGCCGACGTTGGCGTCCACCTGCTTGAATCGAGCGTGCTCTTTGGACGCTACTGCAAGATCGCATACCACGCCGAGCGAGTGCCCACCTCCAGTGGACCATCCCGGAATAGCCGCAATGACCACCTTGGGCATGGAGCGGATAAGGCGTTGCACTTCGAGGATATGAAGGCGGCCCGCACGTACCGGATCGGGTTCGCCGTCCTTGGCGTAGCGATAGCCATCTCGACCCCGCACACGCTGGTCACCGCCCGAGCAAAAGGCCCAGCCTCCATCCTTGGGCGATGGCCCATTCCCGGTAAGGATGACGGAACCGACATCGCCTGTAAGCCGTGCGTGGTCAAGTGCTTGGTAAAGCTCATCGACAGTCTCGGGCCTAAATGCGTTACGTACTTCCGGACGATGGAAGGCAATGCGGACCACCGGGATGTCGTGGCAGGAGGTGACGTTTCCTGATTCGTCTCGTTCCCGGAGGACTCCACGATGGTACGTGATGTCCTGAAAGTCGAACCCGGGGATATCGCGCCATTGTTCAGGGTCGAAAAGGTCGGAAACGGGCTGGGGAAGAGCAGGAAAATCAGTCATGTCGTGTACGTGCCTTGTGTCAGTTCGAAGGAGAGGAGGACGGAGCGGGGCCATTGGGCGAGATCGTTCCCCCTGGAGGAGTGGTGCTAGGTGGTGTGACGCCGGTGGGTGCTGGAGCTCCAGTGGGCGAGACACCTGGCTTGTAGCTACCTCCCGTGGCACCCGTGGCGAAATTCTGAGGGGCGTAGCTGTTGGTGGGGGAACTTACGACGGGTGCGCCGGGCGCCGGAGCCTGCTGGACAGGGAAGGCAGGTGCCGAGGGGTAAGGGCCTGGTGCTTGTGGCATACCGCCGTAGTACGGCGCATTGCCGGCCACAGGCGCGCCGGGCATAGGCTGCCCGGGGACAGGCTGGAAAGAAGGCTCCTGCGCTGGAGCGGCTTGCCCTGAACCCTGGTAGATCCCGGGAATAAGTTGCTCGGGGCTCAGTGGCCCCTTTGGCTGGGCAAATCGAGAGATGAGCTCCATGACGATTCCGATGCCAATAACCCATAGCGCATCCAACCAGGACAATCGGACGACGACACTGATGGTTTCGCCGAAGACCGAGCCGCTGATAACAAGCATGTTGAGAGCCATGGCCGCAAGCCCCGCGGCGGTGAAGGAGATCGGCAGGGCCACCCACGAGAGAATGCCATGTTCAGTACGCGGATCGCGAGTCCTGCCCCAGTAGATGGCACCCAGGACAAAGGAAGCAATAACGAGGATAGCCATAATCCAGATGGTCCACGGTGCTCCGTCGAAGATGAGCGCGCGCATTGTTTCATTCTCCGGGGCGGGAACGTCTCCTCCGAGGTCTGACGGTGCATGCATGGCCACGACACCGAATCCGCCAAGGGAGCCAAAAAGGCATGCAATACCCAGGTTGATAAGGAAGGGAAGGGCGTAGAAAAGAATGTTGGCAGGTGCTCCGTCGAGCTTAAAGAGCGCGTACACCGTCATGTATACGCCGGTAGCCAGTACGGCCCCTATAAATACAAGGAAGCTGGTGCGCAGTGCATGGGCAAAGGCATGTGCCTGGCTTGGTAGCGAAGTGTAGGCATAGGTGGTGCGACGCGGGCGGATAGCATTGAGGCGGGCCAACGCCGCGGGGAGAAATCCAAGCGCGAATGCCCCAAGAATGAGCCACAAAGCGTTAAGACTCATGGATGTCTCGAGTCCAAAATCTTCACCAAGCGTTGAAAGAAGCTGTGGCGACACACTTATATCGATCGTGGTGAACAAGGACGCCACTCCCGCAATAACGGCAAGAACCGCACCCGATACCAGTGCGGGGATGGCCACCATAAATCCGGACTGTGAAATCCCGCGGCACTCCTTACGGTGGAGGAGGAATACGACAAGTGCCATAACCAGAGTGAGTGTGAGTGGGACCATCCACAGGGACACATGGAAGGAGAAAGGGAATCCCAGATCGGTGATCAGCTTGACGGTCATGGACATCGGTGCTGCTAAACCGAGCAAGGTGAGGATGAGTGCTGAAACCGCCGTATTTGGCACTCCGTCAATAAGACTCGGAAGTACAGTGGAGAGCGGGGGAAGTTCCTCGCCCGCAGCCTGTGCCAACTGCTCCAGAGAGGGTCCAAGGACGAGGGAAAGAAGCGCCACCACGTACGTGACGAGGAGAGCGACGACTGGGGCGAGCGCAGCAATAAGCCACGTCTGACCTCTCATGCGAGTTGCGCGCGGGATATACATCATCGGTTGCCAGCTCATGAAGATTCTCCTTCGATGTCTTTGAACCACTACTCTATTCCACTCATCCGACACCTTTTGGCTTCGAGAGGAGATGTTCACTGTTGGGTGGACACATTTCAGTGATTTGGGAGTACGCCCCTGCTCGTCCGCGTGGTTGAATACTCTTCATGAGCAAGCGTGCCACCCTGAAGAAAAAGCCATCCGATGTTGCGGGAATGTTCGACGAAGTAGCCGCGCGGTACGACATCATGAACGATCTCATGACGATCGGTCAGGTGCGTGTATGGCGTGAGGCAGTTTCGGTAGCTATTGATGCGAAACCAGGCCTCAAAGTGTTGGATCTGGCTGCCGGAACCGGAACCTCCTCGGCGGCATATGCTGCCAAGGGTGCCGACGTCGTCGCCTGTGATTTTTCTCAGGGGATGCTCGCTGAAGGTAAGCGTCGCTATCCTTATTTGACGTTTGTGGCCGGCGACGCGATGGCTCTGCCGTTTGAGGACGAGACATTTGACGTCACCACGATCTCTTATGGCCTGCGCAACGTACACGACCCAGACTTGGCGATGCGAGAGATGCTGCGTGTGACGAAGCCGGGGGGTCGCCTCGTCGTCGCCGAATTCTCTCGTCCTACGTGGGCTCCTTTCCGGGCGGTCTACAACCTGTATCTTGGGACCGTACTTCCGGCTCTTAGTCAGCTGTTTTCGTCCGACGACGTCGCCTACGACTACCTGACCGAGTCAATCCTTGACTGGCCCGCCCAGGAAGCCCTGGCTCACCGCATCGAGGATGCCGGGTGGCAAAAGGTCGCGTATCGCAATCTCGCGGGTGGAATTGTGGCTCTTCATCGCGCCACACGTCCCGAGATCTGAGCCACTGACGTGACCATCCACCGGGGATAACCTGAGTGGTTGGTCACGTGGAGCCGCGTCCTCCCACACGCAACCGCCGTTCTCAACCAATGTGGCTATTTCGCAACGAAAGACTTGCGTAAAGATGGCCTTTTTCGTTTCTCTTCGCTCGTTTACGGGACGTAGGATGGCGGGGTATGTCAGTCTGAGACTGTGAATATTCGCGCGTGGAATGGAGGCGAGATGGCCCGCGATGCTGACGTCATCGTCGTCGGTGCTGGCCCTGCCGGTGCATCGACAGCGCATTACCTCGCCTTAACGGGGTTGGACGTCCTCGTTCTCGAAAAGGCGACGTTCCCCCGTGACAAAATCTGTGGTGACGGGCTGACGCCGCGCGCGGTCGCTGAACTTATCCGCATGGGAGTCGATACCTCGGGATGGGCACGTAACTACGGTTTGCGTACCTACGGTGGTGGGCACTGCGTGGAGGTACCTTGGCCCGAGCTGCAATCCATGCCGAACTACGGCCTGGCAGCCTCCCGTATGGTCCTTGATGAGGCACTTATCCGCCATGCACAGCGCAGTGGCGCGCATCTCCAGGAAGGCATCACTGTCACCGGAGCGATCCGCCATCCTCGCACGAATCGCATCATTGGGGTGACAGCACGCGAGTCCGGCACGAAGGAAGTACGCGAATACCGGGCGCAGTACGTCGTCGACGCCGGTGGCGTTTCCGCTCGCCTGGCTACTTCGGTGGGCCGCGAGAAGAAATTTAATCGTCCCATGGGCGTCGCACACCGCGTTTATTTTGAGTCCCCGCGGGCAGCCGACCTGATGATGGAATCTCACTTGGAATTGTGGGAAGGCGAGCCCGGAAAATCCGATCTTATGCCCGGCTACGGATGGATCTTCGCCGTCGGCGATGGCCTCGTCAACGTGGGTCTGGGATCACTCTCCTCCACTGCTAAGCCCTCCGGTCTTGACTACCGCAAGATGTTCGAGAACTGGATGAAAAATGTTCCCGAAGAGTGGGGATTCACCCCGGAGAACCAGCGCGGAAAGCTGCGCGGAGCGGCACTCCCCATGGCCTTCAACCGCAAGCCCCACTACGCCGATGGCCTTCTCCTCGTAGGAGACGCGGGCGGTATGGTCTCGCCGTTCAATGGCGAGGGAATTGCCTACGCACTACAGTCGGGCCGCTTGGCCGCCGATACTCTTGCCCAGGCACTGTCTCGCCCCACCCGCACCGCTCAGGAAGCAGCGCTGACGCTCTATCCCAAGGCGATGTCGGAGGAACTGGGAGGCTATTACTCCCTCGGCCGCGTTTTCGCAGGGCTCATCGAGCGTCCGGAAATTATGCATCTGTGTGTCAAGTACGGCTTGCCGCGCCCAGCACTCATGCGCCTGGTCATGAAGTTGCTATCCGATTGCTATGACCGTAGCGATGGAGACTGGATGGATCGATTGATTGCCTCCGCAGCGAAGGCGGTGCCTCGGGCATGACACGAATACACACTAAGAATTTCGGCCTCACGGCCGCACGCGAAGCAAAACCGCAAACCGTTGGAATGCGGCACTATCCGAATGTGAGAGAGCAGGTGGAGATCCGGTGAATGCATACGCTCCGTTGCTGGTGATGATTATCGCCGCACTGGTTCTGGCCGTTGTTGGCCTCGTGCTGAGTGCGATCCTCAGCCCCAACAGGTACAACCGCGTCAAGCTGGAAAACTATGAGTGCGGCGTGGAGGCAACTCCCGGTGCAGGAGGTGCTGGCCGCTTCCCGGTCAAGTACTACCTGACCGCCATGACCTTCATCATTTTCGATATTGAAGTGGTTTTCCTATACCCGTGGGCCGTCTCCTTTGAGGCGCTTGGCCTGTTCGGAATGATCGCCATGCTTACGTTTATTTTCCTCATCACCGTGCCATTCGTTTACGAATGGCGTCGCGGTGGCTTGGAATGGGACTGAGGAGGAACATATGGCACGCCATGAAAATGGGGAACAGGGCATCTTCCTGACCACGGTCGAAGGTGTCGTCAACTGGTCCCTTACCAGTTCGGAGTGGCCCGTCACGATGGGTCTAGCCTGCTGCGCTATCGAGATGATGGCGTTTGGTACGCCCCGCTTCGATTCGTCGCGATTCGGCATGGAAGTCTTCCGTGCCTCGCCGCGCCAGGCCGACATGATGATCATCTCCGGTCGTGTGAGCCAGAAGATGGCGCCTGTCGTTCGTGACATTTACGACCAGATGGCAGATCCCAAGTGGGTCATCTCCATGGGTGTCTGCGCATCATCGGGCGGCATGTTCAACAACTACGCCATTGTCCAGGGCGCGGATCATATTGTTCCGGTGGATATCTATCTGCCGGGCTGCCCGCCTCGTCCCGAGATGCTTATCTACTCGATTCTCGAGCTGCGTAAGCAGGTGGCTCAGAACCACAAGCTGACTGGAAAGGCCCGCAGAGCTGCCGCGCAGGCTGCTGAAGCCGCCGCGCTGTCCGCTACACCAATCCACGAGATGAAGGGGTTGCTCGCGTGAGTGAGAACAATGAAGGCGCACTAACGCCCGCCCCCGAAGGATCCCGTCCTGCTCCTTCGGTGCTCCGCCAGGTTCAGGGCATGTGGGGAGTTAAGGGCTCCGGCGATACCTCTGGATTCTCCGGTCTCACCAAGACCGAGCTGATGGCCCAGCCCGCATCCCGCCCCTACGGTGGATGGTTTGATGAGGTCGTTGACATTCTCATCGAGCTGTTCGAAGCGGACGGAATCGACCGCGACGAAGCGATCGAGAAGGTCGTCGTCGAAAATGGACAGCTTGTCATCTTTATCGCGCGTGAGCACATCGTTCGTGCTGCACGTTACCTGCGTGACGATCAGGACCTGCGCTTTGAGATGTGCATTGGCGTTTCAGCGGTTAACTACCCGAACGATGCTGGCCGCGAGTTGCACGCCTACTACCCGCTCTTCTCGATCACTCACAACCGCTTCGTCTCCCTCGAGGTGACATGCCCGGACGAGGATCCGCACATCCCCTCGATCGTCTCCATCTACCCCGGAAATGATTGGCCGGAGCGCGAGGCATGGGATCTTATGGGTATCGTCTTTGACGATCACCCGGGCCTCACACGTACGGCGATGCCGGACGATTGGATTGGGCACCCCCAGCGCAAGGATTACCCGCTGGGTGGCATCCCCGTGGAATACAAGGGTGCGGTTATTCCACCGCCGGATACTCGGAGGGATTACAACTGATGACCTCGCAGACTTTCCACGCCACCAATGGCGCAACCGAAGCCGACCTTAACGGCCTCCCCAGCTTCTCTGCGGAGGGTGGCGACTGGTCGGATATTTCGGCTGAAGCAGCCCAGCTGGCTGAGGAACGCATTGTTGTGAACCTTGGCCCGGTCCACCCGTCGACCCACGGTGTGTACCGTCTCCTCTTCGAGCTCGACGGCGAATACGTTCGCGAAGTGCGCGGAGCCACCGGCTTCCTCCATACCGGCATTGAGAAAAACATGGAGTACCGGACCTGGACGCAGGGCGTCACCTTCGTGACCCGTACGGACTACACCGCCTGCTTCTTCCAGGAAGTTGGCTACTGCATGGGCGTCGAGAAGCTCCTCGGTATCGAGGATCAGATCCCGCGCCGCGCGCAGCAAATCCGCGTGCTCATGATGGAGCTCTCGCGTATTGCCTCGCATCTCATTGCGTTTGGTTCCGCCCTCAACGAGCTCGGCGCCACCACGATGATGACGCTCGGCTTCCGTGGCCGTGAGGACCTCCTCCGCATTATCGAACGTATTTCCGGTCTGCGTATGAACAACGAGTACATTCGCCCCGGTGGTGTTGCCGAGGATATTTCTCCTGGCACCACCGATTTCTGCCGCGAGGTACTGCCGAACGTACATAAGTCGATGCTGGAGATGTGGGACGTCGTCGGCGAAAACCCCATCTTCAAGGCGCGTTTCAAAGATGTCGGCGTGCTTTCACTCCCGGCGCTCATTGCTCTGGGCCAGACGGGTCCGGGTCTGCGCGCCGCAGGCCTGCCATGGGACCTGCGCAAAACGCAGCCCTACTGCGGTTACGAGGAGTATGAGTTCGACGTTCCGGTTGCGGATAAGTCGGACGCCTTCAACCGCACATGGGTCCGTGTCCAGGAATGCCACCAGTCGCTGCGCATCATCTACCAGGTGCTCGATCGTTTGGATGCCTCCGAGGGCGAGCCGGTCATGGTCGCCGATAAGAAGATCGCGTGGCCCGCTCAGATGTCGATTGGTCGCGACGGCCAGGGCACCTCGCCCGAGCACGTGCGCGAGATCATGACGCAGTCGATGGAGTCCCTCATCCACCACTTCAAACTGGTCACCGAAGGCTTCCGCGTTCCCGCTGGTCAGAGCTACACGATCATCGAGCATGCTAAGGGTACGTGGGGTTGCCACCTGGTTTCCGACGGCGGCACCCGTCCATTCCGGGCGCATATCTCCGATCCGGGATTCCGCAACCTGCAGGGACTGTCCATGATGGCGGAAGGTAGCTTGCTTGCCGACGCCATCGTGTGCCTTGCCTCTATCGATCCTGTTATGGGAGGTGTTGATCGCTGATGGCACGCAATTTTGAACCAGAGGTTGAGGCCCGCCTGCGCGCAGACGCCGCGGACATCATCGCTCGTTATCCGGATTCACGATCGGCGGTCATGCCGATCCTGCATCTCATCCAGTCGGAGGAGAGCTTCGTTTCTCCCCGTGGCATCGTGTTGGCCGCCGATGTGCTGGGTTTGAGCCGCGCCGAAATCTCGGCCGTGGCCACGTTCTACAGTCAGTACCGCCGCCATCCCAATGGCGAATACAACGTGGGTGTGTGCACCAATGCGTTGTGTGCGGTCATGGGCGGCGACGTCATTTGGGAGACCCTCACCGAGCATCTCGGCATTGGCTCTGACGAGACCACCGAGGACGGCAAGATCACCCTGGAGGCCCTCGAATGTAACGCGGGCTGCGATTACGCCCCCGTGGTTATGGTCAACTGGGAGTTCTTCGACAACCAGACCCCAACGAGCGCCACGCAGATCGTCGAGGACATCCGCGAAGGCAAGGATATTCATCCCACCCGCGGTGCCAACAAGGTCCATACCTTCAAGGAGATCGAGCGTGTGCTCGCAGGCTTCGAAGATGGTCATGTGGACGAGGGCCCGAGCGCTGGCCCAGCTTCTCTCGTGGGTCTGAAGATTGCACGCGAGAAGAAGTGGACTGCTCCGCAGAAGATTGGAGGGCAGACGAAGTGACTGAATTTTCCGCACCGGGTGTTCTTTCCCCGATTGTCTCGGACATGTGGGATAAGGATCGTTCGTGGACGCTGAAGGCCTATCAGGCAAACGGTGGCTACGAAGGTCTGGAAAAGGCATGGGAGTACGGCGAGGGCGAGCTGACCCAGCTCGTTAAGGACTCGGGCCTCATGGGCCGAGGCGGCGCTGGCTTCCCCACCGGCCTCAAGTGGTCCTTCCTTCCCGCTCCGGATGGTGGCCCCCGCTACCTCGTGGTGAATGCTGACGAATCCGAGCCGGGTACCTGCAAGGACATTCCCGCACTGATGGCGAACCCGCACGTGCTCCTTGAGGGCATGGCCATTTGCCTATTGGCTGTTGGTGGCAACCACGGTTTTGTGTACCTGCGCGGCGAGGTCGTGCACGTGTATCGCCGTCTGTTGGCTGCCGTGCGCGAGGCGCGCGAAGCTGGCATCTTGGGTAAGGGCCGCGGACCTCAGGGCGATTACGATCTTGACATCACGGTTCATGCGGGCGCTGGCGCCTACATCTGTGGTGAGGAGACCGCACTTCTCGATTCCCTCGAAGGCCGTCGTGGCCAGCCTCGCCTGAAGCCGCCGTTCCCGGCTGCCGAAGGTCTGTACGCGCGTCCCACCGTTATCAACAACGTTGAAACCATTTCTTCCGTTCCCGGCATCGTCCGCAACGGTGTTGAGTGGTTCCAGGCTATGGGCTCCGATTCCGCGAAGGGCCACGGTTTCTTCTCGCTTTCGGGTCACGTCAAGAATCCCGGACAGTTTGAGGCACCGCTGGGCATTACCGGTCGTGAGCTTCTGGATCTGGCCGGTGGCATTCGCGAGGGTCATGAGCTGAAGTTCTGGGCTGTTGGTGGATCGTCTGCTCCACTCTTTACCCCCGAGCATCTCGACGTACCGCTCGATTACAACGGTGTGCGTCAGGCGGGATCAATGCTGGCCACCCGTGCCATCATGATGTTCGACGACACCGTTTCGGTGGTTCGCGTCATCTCGCGTTGGACGGACTTCTACCAGCACGAATCCTGCGGTAAGTGCACCCCGTGTCGTGAGGGCACCTACTGGATGCGCCAGATCATGCACCGTCTAGAGGCTGGCAAGGGTCAGCCGGGCGATGTGGATCTCCTCTACGAAATTGCCAACAACATCGCCGGCCGTTCCTTCTGCGCCCTCGGTGATGCGGCAGCCACCCCGATCAAGTCGGGTATCGAATTGTTCCGGGATGAGTTCGAGGCGGGTTACCACACGCCGGCTCGTGAACTGTTCCCCTACGAAAAGACAACCCTGTTCAGCGAGGTGGGTGTTCGATGAGTGCCAACGAGACTGTAGAGCTCGTCACCCTCAAGATCGACGGCAAGGAAGTATCGGTCCCCAAGGGAACGATGATCATCCGTGCCGCCGAGCAAGTTGGCGTACGTATTCCGCGTTTCTGTGACCATCCGCTTCTCAAGCCGGCCGGCGCTTGTCGCCAGTGTTTGGTTGAGGTGGCTCGTCCGGGCCGCGATGGAACCCTGGCCAAGATGCCCAAGCCTGCGGCTTCCTGTGCGGAAGCGGTGTCTCCGGGCATGGAGGTCTATACCCAGCGCACATCAGATGTGTCCCTCAAGGCCCAGCATGGAATCATGGAGTTCCTGCTCATCAACCATCCGATGGACTGCCCGGTCTGTGACAAGGGCGGCGAGTGTCCGCTACAGAATCAGGCGATGACAGAGGGGCGCCCCACCTCTCGATTCATCGATGTCAAGCGCACCTACCCGAAGCCAATTCAGGTCTCTTCGCAGATCCTGCTAGATCGCGATCGCTGCATCCTGTGCCAGCGTTGCACCCGCTTCCAGTCGCAAATCGCCGGTGACAAGTTCATCCAGCTGCAGGGCCGTGGTGGCGGCACCCCCGGTTACGATGTGCACGCCCTCAACGGCTCCCAGATCGGCAACTTCGATGCGTCCGTTCTTGGTTTTGCCGACGACGGCGGCGCCCACCCGGAGAACGTACCTGCCGAGTTTGTTGGTCCATTCGGTACCTCTGGCAAGGCGGGCGGCTTCTCGGCCGGTCCCGTGGCCGATTCCGAAGAGGATGTCTCGGGCCGTCCGTTCAGCTCCTACTTCTCCGGCAACATCATCCAGATTTGCCCCGTGGGTGCTCTCACCAGCGCGTCCTACCGCTTCCGCTCCCGTCCTTTCGATCTTGTATCCGTTGCTTCTGTTGCGGAGCACGACGCTTCCGGCTCGGCCATACGCATCGATTACCGCCGCGGCGAGGTTCTTCGTCGTCTGGCTGGCGAGGATGCCCAGGTCAACGAAGAGTGGATTACGGATAAGGATCGTTTCGCCTTCCGCTGGCAGAAGGGTCCAGATCGCCTCACCACCCCGTTGGTGCGCGATGCGTCTGGCAACCTGGTTCCCACCTCGTGGAGCGACGCCCTTGACGTGGCAGCCGAAGGTCTCACCTCGGCTATGGTGCAGGGCGTCGGCGTTCTTACCGGTGGCCGCCTGGCCATGGAGGATGCCTACGCTTACTCCAAGTTCGCACGCCTCGTGCTCGGGACGAACGACATTGATTTCCGCACCCGCGCCGCCACGGAGGAAGAGGATGCATTCCTTGGCTCCACCGTTGCAGGCTCCGGTCTGGGAGTCACCTACACCGATCTGGAGCGAGCAGGTCACGTTCTCACTGTCGGCTTCGAAGCCGAGGAAGAATGTGGAACTGTTTTCCTGCGTCTGCGCAAGGGATTCCTGGCGAAGACGGTCAAGGTTTCCGTGATCTCGGCCTACGCCACGGGTGGTACAGCGAAGATGGGCGCACGCCTGGTCGCCGCTGTTCCCGGTAGTGAGGCTCAGATTCTCGACGGCTTGAAGGCCGGCGACCCAACCTACGACGGTCTCGCCGAAGGCGGCGTTATTCTTGTGGGCGAACGTACCGGTCAGGTTCCGGGCGCTCTCTCAGCTGTGCTCCGCTTGGCGAAGCGCACGGGCGCACGTGTCGCTTGGGTTCCGCGCCGTTCTGGCGATCGCGGTGCTCTTGAGGCTGGTGCCATTGGCAGTCTTCTTCCGGGTGGCCGTCCGGTCTCGGATTCCGCGGCTCGCGTTGACACGTTAACCGTGTGGGGTGCCGAGTCCCTACCTACGGCCAATGGTCGTAACACCGCAGAGATTCTCGCGGCTGCTGCTGACGGCACGTTGGGTGGTCTCTTGGTGGCAGGTGTTGAACTGGACGATTTGCCCGGGGATGCGCGCTCCGCCATCGCGGCCGCTGGTTTCGTGGTACAGCTTGAGGTTCGCCGTAGCGAACTTAGCGAGCAGGCCGACGTCGTCCTTCCTGTTGCTCCTCCTAGCGAAAAGGGTGGCTCGTTCGTCAACTGGGAGGGACGCATTCGTCCCTTCGGTCAGGTTCTCACGTCGGTGCAGCGTCCTGACCGCATCGTGCTCAACGATCTGGCGGAGGAGATGGGCATTGACCTTGGTCTGCCCACGCTGAAGGCTGCCGTCCAGGAAATCTCCGAGTTCCACGCCTGGGATGGTGCGCGTCTTGTCGCCCCGGATGATGAGGCTTACAAGCCACGTCGGCCCAAGCCCGGCGAGGCACTGCTCGCGAGCTGGAACCTCATGCTCGGTGCCGGCACCCTTCAGGAGTTCGAACCACACTTGGCGGGAACCGCGCGTAAGGCAGTGGCCGTTCTTTCCGAAGCGACCGCACGCGCTGCGGGCGTCACGGCTGGAACGAAACTGACCGTGTCCGGCCCGTCCGGAAATCTGACCCTCGATCCCGTGATCCAGCCGATGCCTGATAACGTCGTGTGGCTCCCGGAGAATTCGGTGGGATGTCAAATCTCAGCTCTCGGCGTCCGCGCCGGTGAGCCAGTCGCACTCAGTGCGACTCCCGTGGAGGTGACCAAGTGAGTCCGACCATCATGGCTGTTGGCCAGGCAGCAGATTTTTCCCAAGATACCTGGTGGCTTTGGATTCTCAAGGCCGTCTTCATTCTTCTCTTCCTTATCATGTCCGTGATTACCGCCCTGTGGGTGGAGCGCCGCGGACTGGGCCGCATGCAGACCCGTCTCGGGCCAAACCGCGTGGGTCCTCTCGGATTTGGCCAGGCATTCGCCGACGCCCTCAAGCTCCTCATCAAGGAGGACTTCTGGCTGGCGGGTGCGGACAAGGTGATGTACTTCCTGTCGCCGGTGATCGCCGCGGCCTGTGCTTTCACCGTCATGGCCGTCATCCCGATGGGACCGAACGTTTCGATCTTTGGTCATAGCACTCCGTTGCAGCTGGCAGATTCGCCGGTGGCTATGCTCTTTGTGCTCGCGGTTGCGGCACTTGGTGAGTACGGGCTGGTCTTCGGAGGTTGGTCCTCGCGTTCAACCCTGCCGCTCTATGGCTCGGTGCGTTCTGCGACCCAGATGATTTCCTACGAGTTGGCCCTTGGCCTCTCCTTGGTGACGGTGTTCTTGGCGTCGGGAACGATGTCCACCTCCGGAATCGTTGAGGCCCAGGCGGGCATGTGGAACATCATCACGTTGTTCCCGGCGTTCTGCGTGTACGTTGTCTCGATGTTTGGTGAGACTAACCGACTGCCCTTCGATCTTCCCGAAGCCGAGGGTGAGCTTGTTGCTGGCCACACCACCGAGTATTCCTCGATGAAGTTCGCGTGGTTCTACCTTTCCGAGTACGTCAACATGCTCAACGTGTCGATGATCGCCACCACGGTGTTCCTCGGAGGCTGGCGCGCTGGCCCGGTGGTCACGTTCATTTATTCGCTGTGGGGCGGCGACCCGAACGTTGGCTGGATCCCGATGTTGTGGTTCCTCATTAAGGTGTGGATCTTCATGTTCATCATGGTCTGGGTACGAGCCACCTTGCTCCGTATGCGTTACGACCACTTCATGAAGCTTGGTTGGAAGGTCCTTATCCCGGTCGCTCTGGGGTGGCTTGTCTGTGTGACGATCATCCAGGGTGTCTCCACATTCACGGATATTTCCCGCGGAACCCTGTTTGTTGGGATCGGCGTGGTCTTCCTTATCGCGATCGCACTCATCTGGTTCTTTGGTGGCAAGACCACCCCGGACGACGACGAATCCGGCGATTCCGGTTTCGTTCGTCCAGAAGAAGAATTCGACGCGATGGCTGGTGGATTCCCGGTTCCGCCGCTTCCCGGCCAGTCGCTTCCCCCATCGCCCCGTGCAGCCCGCAGGGATGCAGCCGTCAGCAGTAGTCAGGAGGGTGACCTTGTCTGAGAACGAGTCGCATGAAGTGGCGGGTTCTAAGGAGCCTCAGTTCACTGATCCCGATCCCGCACTGTGGGGACCGGCGCGCAAGGGCGCGATCGGTCAGTTCTTCGCACCGGTGGCAGGATTTGGCGTGACCATCTCTTCGATGTTCCGCCCGGCTGTTACCGAGCAGTATCCGGAGCAGAAGGTACCGACGCAGCCGCGTTACCACGGTAGGCATCAGCTCAACCGTTACCCGGATGGTTTGGAACGCTGTATCGGCTGCGAGTTGTGTGCGTGGGCATGCCCTGCGGACGCCATTTATGTCGAGGCCGGCGCTAATTCCCCCGAGGCCCAGTACTCGCCAGGAGAGCGCTTTGGCAAGGTGTACCAGATCAACTATCTGCGCTGCATCTTCTGTGGATACTGCATCCAGGCGTGCCCTACGCGAGCCCTGACCATGACCAACGATTTCGAGATTGCTGGCCCGACCCGCGAAGGTCTCATTTACGAGAAGCAGGATCTGCTGGCCCCGATGGATGAGAAGATGCTTGCCGCACCGCATCCGATGGTGGAGGGAACAACCGACGCCGACTACTACCGTGGTGAGATTTCCGGACCGACGACGTCGCAGATTGACTGGGTTCGCGAGCATCGTCCAGAGGATCCGACGCTGGCAACAGTACGGCCCGAGGGGAGCAAGTGATGACTGCACCTACACAAACTCTTGAAATCTCCGATTGGGAGGCGCTGCTATTCTTCGGAATTGCCGGCATTATGGTCATCCTGGCCATCTATGGGCTGCTGATCACTCGCCGCGCCGTGTATTCGGCAGCCAGTGTCATCGCAAATATGGTGTGCCTGGCGTTCCTCTATACGATGCTTGAAGCACCTTTCATGGGTGTTGTCCAGGTGGCCGTGTACACCGGTGCCATCCTCATGATGTTCCTCTTCGTGCTCATGATGATTGGTGTGGATTCGTCAGACACCACGCATGAGACGCTTTTCTTGCAGCGCCCGGTGGCCATTCTTGGTGGCCTTGGCTTTATCGTGATTCTGGGTGGAGCGGTGCTGGGAGCCGTGACCCCAGATGCGGTGGGCATGGAAGGCGCAAACCAGCCAACCAATCCACAGGCTATTGCTGAGACGATCTTCGGAAGCTATGTGCTTGCCATGGAACTTACCGGTGCGCTGCTCATCATTGCGGCCGTCGGAGCTATGACGCTGACGCACCGCGAGCGTACTCGCAAGAAGTACACACAGCCCGAGCTGGTGGACGCCAAGATGGAAGCATATGCTCAGCTGGGCCGCCACATTGGTCAGAAGCCGCCCACCGGCGTTTTCGCCGAATCCAACTCCGCCGCGAATCCCCCGCTCACCGCTGGAGGAAAGGAACTGGTCGAAGCAATTCCGCGCGTTCTGCGCGTGCGTGGCCAGGCCCGCCGCCTTTCGGAAATCTCTCCGGTTACGGCAGCACGTATTGCGGCCGGCGAGTTTGCCACTGTCAAGCCAAAGGTTGTTCAGGGAGGCCTTCCCGGTATGCCGGGAGAGGAAGCGCCTGTTTACCCGGACGTCACTCCGCTTGCACAACTCGAATCAACAAATGGGCCCGACGCTATCGAGCCAGCGAAGGATGAGGAGGACTCCAAGTGAACCTCATGTGGTACGTCATTCTGGCGCTGATTCTCTTCGTGATCGGTGGGGCCACTGTACTGACACGCCGCAACGCGATCATCGCGCTGCTTGGTGTTGAGATGATGCTTAACTCGTGCAATCTTGCCCTCGTGACCTTTTCGCGGATGTGGGGCAATGTCGAAGGTCAGGTCTTCTCCTTCTTCGTCATGGTTGTTGCCGCAGCTGAAGTTGTTATCGGCCTAGCCATCGTCGTGTCCATTTTCCGAACCCATCGGTCCGCCTCGCTTGACGGTGCGAACCAGCTCAAGCACTGACGGAAGCAGGTGTGAATTGACTTCGAGTCTCATTCCAGCCAGCGTCGCCGCGACAGCTCATGCTGTTCCCGCGACGGGCGCTGCCAGCCTGATCTGGCTGTGTGTAGCTATTCCCCTTCTTAGCGCGGGCTTCCTGCTCGTGGCAGGTAAGGTCACTAACTCGTGGGGCCATTGGCTCGCGATTGCTGCGTCCACAGCATCCTTTGGTGTTGCCGCGGCCGCCCTGGTGCAAATGCTCGGTATGGACGCCAGCGAGCGTGTCATGGATACCGTGGTGTATCGCTGGGTTCCGGCGGGTGATCTGTCAATCGACATCGCCATGCGGGTCGATCCGCTCTCGATGACCTTCCTGATGCTGGTCACTTTTGTCGGTACGCTCATCCACATTTACTCTGTGGCCTACATGGAGCACGATAAGGATCGCCGTCGCTTCTTCGCTTATCTCAATCTCTTCGTAGCGGCCATGCTGCTACTCGTTCTGGGTAACTCCTACCTCGTCCTCTTCGTGGGATGGGAAGGCGTTGGTCTGGCTTCCTACCTGCTCATCTCCTTCTGGAACCAGGTTCCGGAATACGCCGCGGCAGGCAAGAAGGCCTTCATTATGAACCGTGTGGGCGATATGGGCATGCTCATCGCCATGATGCTCATGTTTGGCTCTTTCGGCACGGTCACATTTGAGGGAGTGAACGACGGCATTGCCACCGCATCTGCTGGCACGGCAACCGCCATCGGCATCTTCCTGCTGGTTGCCGCCTGCGGTAAGTCCGCTCAGTTCCCGCTCCAGGCATGGCTGGGTGACGCTATGGCTGGTCCGACCCCCGTCTCAGCCCTCATCCACGCGGCCACGATGGTCACCGCAGGTGTGTATCTCATGGTCCGATCCGGCGCGATCTTTGCTGTGTCTGCTTCGGCGCAGCTGGCAGTGGCCATCATCGGTACGATCACGCTGGTCTTCGGTGCCATCGTTGGTAGTGCCAAGGATGACATGAAGAAGGTGCTGGCTGCCTCCACCATGTCCCAGATCGGTTACATGATGCTGGCAGCGGGTCTCGGCCCGATTGGCGGAGCTTTCGCTATCTTCCACCTCGTCACACACGGTTTCTTCAAGGCGAACATGTTCCTTGGAGCTGGCTCGGTTATGCACGCGATGAACGACGAAGTGGATATGCGAGGCTTCGGCGGGTTGCGCAAGTACTTGCCCATCACCTGGATTACGTTCCTGGCTGGATACCTTGCGATTATCGGATTCCCATTCCTTTCGGGTTTCTACTCGAAGGACAAGATTATTGAGACCGCATTCGTCGGTCACGGATGGCAGCCGTGGGTCTTCGGAACCATCACGATGCTGGTAGCGGGTCTCACTGCCTTCTACATGTCACGTCTCTTCTTCATGATCTTCCACGGTCAAGAGCGTTTCTCCACCACCGGCCCGAATGCCAAGCATCCGCATGAGGCTCCGGCGTGGATGTACGTGCCGCAGGCCATCCTCGCCTTAGGATCATTGATCCTTGGATTTATCCTCAACCAGTTTGGTTTTGTCGAGTGGCTGGAGCCAGCCATCGGTCATGGTGAACATGGCGAACCGGTCCTTCCGGTTCCGGTCATCACCGGCTTGACGCTGGCTCTGGTAGCTTTGGGCGTCTTTGTCGCGTGGCGTATGTACGTCGCTTCGACGGTACCGCGTGTGGCTCCGCTGGGTACAGCGCTCACTCAGGCTGCTCGCAATGATCTTTACCAGGACGATTTCAACGAGGCCATCTTTATGGGCGGCGGAATCGCTATCACCACCGGCGTTGCCGTGATGGATAAGTACGTCGTTGACGGAACGGTGGAAGGTGTCGCTAAAGCGACGACCGGCACCGGCAAGATCGTTTCGCTGGTACAGAACGGTTATGCCCGTTCGTACGCCAGCTACATGACGATCGGTGTGGTCGTCGTGCTGATCATCGCATTGGCCACACGGATCTAACGGGGAAGGAATAGAAGTACATGCTTTCGAATGAGACAGCCTTTCCCTGGCTGACTTTGTTGATCGCAGTGGCGGTTATCGCCGCCGCTGTGCTCTGGCTTGTCAAGCCACTTCACAAGGCAGCGCGTCCTTATGGACTGGCGGTGTCCGTGCTCATTTTCGCGGGCTTCGTCGTCGCTGCAATGTCGGGATTCGACGTTGCTGCGGCCGGTGAGGTTCAGCTGCGTGAGACGTATTCGTGGATCCCCGCCATCGGAACCTCCATCGCGTGGGGTGTCAACGGTATGGGTCTGGTCATGATTGGCCTTGCGACCTTCCTCGTTCCCCTCGTGCTCCTGGCAGCATGGTCTGAGCTGGACGATGAGACGGATGAGCGTTCAGCAGGGTACGTTGCGTGGATCCTCTTCCTCGAGGCCGTGATGATCGGCATTTTCGCGGCGCAGGATGTGTTCCTGTTCTACATCCTCTTCGAGGTTATGCTGCTGCCGGTCTTCTTCCTCATCGGCCGTTACGGTGGGGCTAACCGTCAGCGTGCCGCCGTGAAATTCCTGGTGTACTCACTCGTCGGTGGCCTCATCATGCTGGTGGGCGTCGTCGCGGTCTTCATCATGGGCCCCGGAGGGCCACAGGGATTCCTCATCGACAACCTTGCTGGTTCCATTAGTGGAAGCGCAACGGCCAAGTTGCTGGTCTTCCTTTCGTTCTTCTTCGCATTTGCGGTGAAGGCACCAATGTTCCCAGTGCATACATGGCTCCCCGATGCCACTGAGCAGGCACCTGCCGGTACCTCGACCCTTCTCGTCGGTGTTCTTGACAAGATCGGTACCTACGGCATGATTGCCCTCTGTTTGCCACTCTTCCCGGAGGCGGCATCGAAGGCTGCTCTGCCGATCATGGTGTTCGCGGTGATTTCGATCCTGTGGGGAGGCTTCATGGCTATTGCCTCGAAGGACCTCATGCGCCTCATTGCCTACACCTCGGTGAGCCACTTTGGCTTCATGGTTATGGGCATTTTCTCGGGTAACCAGGTTGCTATGACCGGTGCCATCCTCTACATGGTGGCCCACGGCGTTGCGACCGGCGCTCTCTTCCTCACGGTTGGCTTCCTTGCTCGCCGTGGCAAGTCGCATGACATTGCTTCGTACGGGGGGTGGCAGCGAGTCACGCCACTCATCGCCGGAGCTTTCCTTGTTGCGGGCCTTGCTTCGATTGCGCTACCCGGTCTGTCAGGCTTCGTCCCTGAGTACCTTATTCTGCTCGGTACGTTCAAGGTGAACGCCACCCTAGCCATCATCGCCGTATTCGGCGTGATCCTCGCTGCGGTCTACATTCTCCTCCCGTACCAGCGGATCTTCACCGGCCCCCGGCCGGAGATCACGGTCCCTGATCTTGATGTCCGTGAGAAGACGGTCTCGGCTCTGCTCATCGCTGCAATGCTGTTCCTTGGTTTTGGGCCAGCGCCAGTACTTGATGTGGTGGAACCTGTCGCCAGAAGCCATGCTGAACTTATCGTTGTGGAATCCACTGACGGCGCATCTGCTGACGCGGCTCTGTCCGTCGTAGAAGGGAGCACGAAGTGACTTCGCCTATCGTTGATTGGGCCGCACTAACACCCGTCCTCATCATTCTGGGTTCCGCCGTTCTCGGCGTCATTTTCGAAGCATTTGTGCCGCGCAAGGGACGCCGCGCGGTGCAGGTGACCCTCACCATGCTTGCCATTGCGGCATCATTGGTTGCGGTCGTCTGGCGTGCCACGGTCGTTTTTGCCGAGGGCCCATCGTCGATTGCGCAGTCACCCGACAGCAATCCAGCCGGTATCGGAACCCTTGTTGAAGATGGTGTGGCGCTAGCCTTCCAGCTGATCATTCTTGTGTGTGCGTTCTTTGCGGTTCTCGTGATCGCTGACCGCACGCAGACGGGTGAGGGCGCCTTTGCCGCATCCGCGGCCACACAGCCTGGTTCGCGCGACGAGCGCGATGCTACCGCAGCTGGTTTGCAGCAGACAGAGGTGTACCCCTTGGTACTCTTCTCGCTGGGCGGCATGATGACTTTCACCTCAGCCGGCGATCTGCTCACTCTTTTCGTGGCACTCGAAGTGCTGTCACTGCCGCTGTACGTGCTTGCCGCGACAGCTCGCCGTCGTCGTGCGCTGTCTCAGGAAGCAGCGATGAAGTATTTCCTTCTCGGTGCGTTCTCCTCGGCCTTCTTCCTCATGGGATCCGCGCTGCTTTACGGATACGCGGGGACGCTGACATTCCGTGGTATTGCTCCCCAGATTGGGGCGGCAACGGGCATGGATATGCTGCTCATCTCGGGTGTCGTTCTCATCCTGGCGGGCCTACTGTTCAAGGTGGGTGCGGTGCCGTTCCACTCGTGGACTCCTGATACCTACCAGGGCGCTCCGACTCCCATCACGGGTTACATGGCTGCTGGGACGAAGATTGCGGCGTTCGCAGCGATGCTTCGATTCCTCTACCTCATCGGCTCAGGCATCCAGTGGGAGCTCACGCCGGTACTGTGGACGATTATCGTTCTGACGATGCTCGTCGGTACGGTTGTTGGTCTAGTCCAGACCGACATCAAGCGCTTGCTGGCCTACTCGTCTATCGCTCATGCCGGATTCATTCTCATTGCAGTTGCCTCGTTCTCGCAGCGCGGCATTTACGCGACGGCGATGTATTTGCTTGCTTATGGCGTTGCTACCGTGGGAGCTTTTGCCGTGGTGACTCTGGTACGCGAAAAGGATAAGAATGGCAACATCCTCGGTGAGGCTACCTCGCTGGAGAAGTGGCAGGGTCTCGGCAAGACCAGCCCGCTGCTAGCCACATCCATGACGATCTTCCTGCTGTCGTTTGCTGGCATTCCGCTCACCGGTGGTTTCATCGGAAAGTTTGCCGCGTTTGCCGCGGGAGTTGGCAGTGGCGAGACAGTTCTTGTTGTGCTTGCTGTGCTCGCCTCCGCTGCGACCGCCTTCTTCTACTTCCGAATCATCGTTGCGATGTTCTTCAAGGATCCCGTGGAGGGCACCACAACGGTGACATCCGAAGGATTCTCGATCGTTGCGATCGTCGCATGTGCTATTTTGACGCTCGTTCTGGGACTGTTCCCGCAGCCTGTTTTCGACTTCCTCGATCAGGCAGCGGTGTTCATGCTGTGAGTATCTCGGCTAGTGTTCTTCCTGTGAGTAATTCAGCGAATCAGGGGACCCTGCTTGATCGGCTTGGCCCCCGCATGGAAAAGGTCGAAGCCCAGCTGCAGCAGCTCGTTGAGATGGGCGATTTGCGGATTGATCCAGCAACGTCGCATTTGGCGCTTGCCGGTGGCAAAAGGTTGCGCCCTGCCCTTGTTCTGCTCACCGCAGAATTAGGGCCGGAACCTGAGGCACAGGCTGTCTTTGATTCTGCTGTCGCCGTTGAATTGACCCACCTTGCCTCCCTCTACCACGACGATGTCATGGATGATGCTCCGATGCGGCGCGGGGTTGCTTCCGTACAGCAGCTATATGGCAACTCGGTAGCGATTCTCGCCGGAGATATCCTCTTTGCACGCGCATCCACCATTGTTGCGGGGCTCGGACCACGGGCTGTGCAGATGCATGCGACGATGTTTGAGCGTCTGTGTACGGGGCAGCTTCACGAGACTGTGGGGGTCGCGCCGGGAGAATCACCCAAGGAGCACTATCTTTCTGTCCTGGCGGATAAGACGGGTTCACTCATTGCGGCCTCTGCCCGCTATGGGGTGGTGTCGTCTGGTGCGTCCGAGGAACTGGCCGAGGTCGTTGCGAACTACGGTGAGCGTGTCGGAGTAGCTTTCCAGCTTGCCGACGATGTCATCGACGTTATGTCCGACGGTGCCACCACAGGAAAAACTCCCGGCACGGATCTGCGTGAAGGAGTGGACACCATGCCTACGCTTCTTCTCAAGGAGCAGCGCGAGGCCGGGACGATTGACGAACTGGGTGCGCGGATTCTGGATCTTCTGGAGAATTCGGATCTATCCTCCGATGCTCATTTGGCTGAGGTTGTTGGGATGCTCCGCGAGCACTCGGTGGTTGCACAAACGCAGCAGATGGCCCAGGAATGGGTGGATGCGGGCGTCGAGTTCCTTGAGGAGCTACCGGAAGGGGACGTCCGCGAAGCTCTCGTTGAGTACGCGCAGCTTGCCGTAAATCGGAACGCGTAACACAGTGTGAAACGGGTTCTCTGGATAACGGAAACTCGGTGATAAAAGCGTCGTGGTGGGGCGAACCAACTGGTTCGCCCCACCACGACGTCTACCAACTAGTTTTTCAGTGGAACGTTTCAACGACGAAGCCATCCACGATCCGATGCTCTCTCACCTGCTAGCTGGGTTATCAGACGAGGACTTTCTTCGCATGGAAAGTACTTTTACCAGGGAAAACGCTGAAATTCCTCCCAAAAATTCATGTACTTCTTGAGTGATTCTTATATAGGATTGTTGACGTGTTCGACTTTCTCTTATTGAGCGTGCGTGACACAAAACTCCATCTGGAGAAGCGCGGGTGATGATGCCTGCGCATAACTGTTAGGAGACTCTATGAAATCAGTACGATGGCGCTTCACAGGGGCCGTCGCCGTTAGCGCGATGGTTATCACTCCGCTCATCGCACTGCCGGCCTCAGCGGATTCTGCTGAGACTTCGATCGGTGATCTCACCGTTCTCGGCACCACCGATGTCCACGGAAATGTCTTCAATTGGGATTACTTTGCCGATAGTGTTCCTACAAAGGAAGCGGATCAGCGTGGTTTGGCGCGGGTCGCCACCGTTGCGGAACAGGTTCGTGCGGCGAAGGGCGCCGAATCTGTGGTGATGGTGGACAATGGCGACTTCATCCAGGGAACCCCGCTGACCTACCTGGCTGCGGAGCAGCCCGATAAGTTGGTCTCCGAGGGACACCCCATGGCTGAAGCTCTCAAGGCTATTGGCTACGATGCTCAGAACCTTGGCAATCATGAGTTCAATTATGGTTTGGATTTCCTTGAGGATTATCAGGGCCAGGTAGAGGGTTCTGGTACTCCGCTGCTTGGTGCGAACGTTGAGACGCTCCCTGGCACGTCCCTGTCCTTCGAGCCTTACGTCATCCTGGACAAGGTTGTTGGTGGGCAAACCATCAAGGTGGGCATTCTTGGCCTCGTGACGCCCGGCGTACGTATTTGGGATAAGGCGAACGTGGAAGGCAAGTTGGTCTTCCATGATCTGGTGTTGACTGCACAGGAGTACGTACCCCAGATGAAGGCCGAGGGTGCGGACGTCGTCGTCGCCCTTGTTCATTCTGGTCAGGACGCCGCGGGTGTCGAATGGGACCCGGATCTGCTGCAGGAGAACGTGGCCACCTCGGTCTCCACGCTGGTCAACGATATTGATTTGGTCGTGGCGGGTCACTCTCATGTCAATATCCCCTCGCAGGTGTTCCACGCACCAGACGGTGACCCGGTTCTCTACACGCAGCCCTACTTCTGGGCTCGCTCGGCTTCTGAGGTGACGCTGCCGATCGCCGCTGATGGTGACGGATACAAGGTC
The DNA here is from genome assembly GCA_039812645.1 of Actinomycetaceae bacterium. Classification (GTDB taxonomy): domain Bacteria; phylum Actinomycetota; class Actinomycetes; order Actinomycetales; family Actinomycetaceae; genus Ancrocorticia. Next base: position 49,173 of record JBDIAV010000007.1, on the reverse strand, counting down.
AACTGGCCGGAAACTGATGATGAGATTAAGGCCTTGTCCACGGCGCATTACTCGCTGGACTACAGCGATTCGCCGTCTATCGCCGAGCATCCCACCCTCCCCGGTGACCATCAGGCAACGATTGATTACGTCAATTCTGTTGTGGCCACCAACCTCGTGGAGCTGAAGACGGAGACCTCGCGTTACGAGGACACTCCGATCCTCGACATTATCGGGTACGTCATGGAGAACTCGGTACGTGACGCTCTTGTGGGGACCGAATATGAGGGTCTGCCGGTCATTGCACAGACGTCGCCATTCTCGCGTACGTCAGTGTTCCCGCAGGGGGACTTGCGCGTCCGTGACGTGGCGGGTCTGTACATTTACGACAACACCTTGGCGGCGCAGCGCATCACTGGTGCGCAGCTCAAGGCTTACCTCGAGTACTCGGCACGTTACTTTGTCCAGGTGACTGACGAGACCCCGTGGGATCCCGAGACCTCGACCGGTGCCCAGTACCCCGGCGAGACCCGCGGTATCCCGGATTACAACTACGACGCCATCACCGGCCCGGTTGCCTACGAACTTGATATTCGTAACGACCTCGGTGAGCGTGTACAGAACCTTCGTCACGCCGACGGAACCCCTGTTGCCGACGACGACGTCTTCGTCCTCGCCGTCAACAACTACCGTCAGAATGGCGGCGGCGGATTCCCCGTGGGTGACTTCGAGACCATCTGGGACGAGCAGCTGGAGATTCGCCAGCTGATCATTGATTACGCCGAGTCCGTTGGTGTGATTGATCAGGCGAACTTCCACGAGGTCAACTGGAAGCTCATCACCGAGGATGCGCCTGTGGCCGATCAGACACCGGCCGAGGGCAAGGATGGCAACGTTCTGTTTGCGAACGATTGGCTGAGCAGTATCGCCGAGTTCGCGAATACAATCGCGGCTGCCGACGAGGTTCTCGTGGCCGATTGGGATGGCGACGGCGTCGACACTTTCATCCTGCGGACAGGTAACGAGTACACCTTCCTGGAGACTAATCGAGTTGATTCGGATAGCTTTGTTGAGGTCCTCGGGCAGCCCGAAGACGCCGCCGTTGTAGGAGACTTCGACGGCGACGGCTACGACGATCTGGCACTTCGCACTGCTGGAACAGCTGTCTTCGACATCTACTTCATCAATTCATCCAGCGTGGATCCTGATCTCACCTTCGCCTATGGCCGTCCGAGTGACGTGCCTGTTGCGGGTGACTGGGATGGCGACGGCGTCGACAGCCTCGGTGTTCAGCGCGGAGCCACGTTCTTCCTGCGCAACGAGCTCTCCGGCGGTGCAGCGGATGCCCCCTTCACCTTCGGTCGTGCAGGCGATATTGCCCTCACAGGTGATTTCGACGGCGACGGTGCTGACAGCATCGCCGTGGTGCGTGATGGAAAGACCTTCGTGAAGAACACGCTCGTCGGTGGCGGCGCGGATTCCGTTCTTGTCTTTGGGCGTGCAACGGATACCCGCGTTGTGGGTGACTTCTTCGGTACCGGAACGGATACCCTGGCGGTCATTCGCTGACGTAGGTGTGGATACACGGTCGGGTGTGTTCAACCGAGTGGGTGGAGCGCCGTCGTCGTCAATCCATGCGTCCATAAGTGAATAGTTATGGAGGGCGGGGCTCGAAGGTGACTTCGGGTCCCGCCTTTGCGTTATCTCAAGCCTTCATGGGGACCAGGTGAGGCGGGATTCATCGTTTGGTGAAACGGACGGACGTTTGCCACCCTTCGTCCTCGCATAGAATAGGAATGGTTTGCACTGTGCACGTCGAAAATGTGCCGCACAAAAGGAGTTCGAGTCCGTGGGAAAGTTCCTCAATAAAATTCTCCGAGCTGGAGAAGGACGCACTCTCAGGAAGCTGGAAGGTCTTGCGAAGCAGGTCAATCTTCTCGAAGAGACCGTCGCTGATCTCACTGACGAGGAGCTGAGGGCACAAACACAGCTGTTCAAGGATCGGATCGCGGACGGGGAGTCCCTGGATTCGCTGCTTCCAGAGGCTTTTGCGACGGTGCGGGAGGCGGCGCAGCGCACGATTGGCCTGCGTCCTTACGATGTCCAGATCATGGGTGGCGCGGCTCTTCACCTGGGCAACATCTCTGAGATGAAGACCGGCGAAGGAAAGACGCTCGTGGCTACGCTGCCGTCCTACCTCAACGCGCTGTCGGGCAAGGGCGTCCACGTGGTCACGGTGAATGACTACCTGGCCTCGTACCAGTCGGAGCTGATGGGCCGTATTCATCGCTTCCTTGGTCTCACCACCGGCTGTATCCTCACTGGTCAGACGCCAGAGCAGCGCCGCAAGGAGTATGCCGCGGATATCACCTACGGGACAAACAACGAGTTTGGCTTCGATTACCTGCGCGACAACATGGCCTGGAAGGTCGAGGATCTGGTGCAGCGCGGGCACAACTTCGTCATCGTCGACGAGGTGGACTCGATTCTTATCGACGAGGCCCGTACCCCGCTCATCATCTCTGGCCCCGCCGAGGGCGACGCCAACAAATGGTACTTGGAGTTCTCGCGCGTGGCCCGCCAGATGCGCCGCGACGTTGATTACGAGGTGGATGAGAAGAAGCGCACCGTCGGCATTCTTGAGCCCGGTATTGAGCGCGTCGAGGATCTGCTGGGCATTGATAACCTCTACGAATCTCTTAACACTCCGCTCATCGGCTACCTCAACAATGCGATCAAGGCCAAGGAGCTCTTCGACCGCGACAAGGACTACATCGTCCGCGATGGCGAGGTCCTGATCGTTGACGAGCACACCGGCCGAGTTCTGGCCGGGCGCCGCTACAACGAGGGTATGCACCAGGCCATTGAGGCCAAGGAAGGTGTGGAGATCAAGGCTGAGAATCAGACTCTCGCCACCATCACGCTACAGAACTACTTCCGCCTCTACAACAAGCTGTCGGGTATGACCGGTACCGCAGAGACCGAGGCCGAGGAGTTCGCCTCCACCTACGATCTGGGCGTTGTGCCGATTCCCACGAACAAGCCGATGATCCGTGTGGATCAGATTGATCGCGTCTACCCGACGCGCGCGGCTAAGTTGCGGGCGATTGTCGACGACGTCGCCGAGCGTCACGAGGCTGGTCAGCCGGTGTTGATCGGAACCACCTCCGTGGAGAAGTCTGAGGAGCTTTCGGGGATGCTGCGCAAGGCAGGCATTCGCCATGAAGTCCTCAATGCGAAGCAGCACGAGCGAGAGGCCACGGTTGTGGCCGAGGCGGGCCGCAAGGGTGCCGTCACCGTGGCCACCAACATGGCCGGCCGTGGTACGGACATCATGCTCGGTGGCAACCCCGAGCATCGCGCCGTTGCCGCGTTGAAGTCGCGCGGGCTCGATCCCGAGGAGACACCGGAGGAGTACGAGGCAGCTTGGCCGGATGCCGTGGCAGAGGCCAAGCATGCGGTGGCCGCAGAGCACGACGAAGTCGTGGAGTTGGGTGGCCTGTATGTGCTCGGTTCCGAGCGCCACGAGTCCCGTCGCATTGACAACCAGTTGCGTGGCCGTTCCGGTCGCCAGGGTGATCCGGGCGAGTCGCGCTTCTATCTGTCGCTAGAAGACGACCTCATGCGATTGTTCGCATCCGGATTGGCAGCCCGCGCGCTTGACCCTTCCCGTTACCCGGAGGATCAGCCGCTGGAATTCAAGATGGTCGGTAAGTCCATCGAGCGCGCACAGACCTCCATCGAGGCCCGTAACGCCGAGATGCGTAAGAACGTGCTGAAGTACGACGACGTCATGAACGAGCAGCGTACCGTGGTGTACGACGAGCGCCGTCGCATCCTTGAGGGCGAAGATATTGACCCCATGGTGCGGGGTTTCCTCGGCTACGTCGTGGAGGATATCGCGGGGTCCCACGCCCTGGGTGACGTTGATGATTGGGACCTCGATGGCCTGTGGAAGGAGCTTCGCACCTTCTACCATCCGGGCTTCGAGCCGGATGAGCTGGTGGAGGAAGTAGGCGGCAAGATGCGTCTTGACCGCGGTGTTCTCGTTGCTGAGCTCAAGACAGACATTGAGACCAACTTTGAGGACCGTGAAGCCGAGGTTGGCGAAGAGACGATGCGCGAGCTGGAGCGTCAGATCCTGCTCAACGTCCTTGACCGCAAGTGGCGTGAGCACCTCTACGAGATGGACTACCTCAAGGAAGGCATCGGGCTTCGTGCGATGGCACAGTCCGATCCGCTCGTCGAGTACAAGTCCGAGGGCTACCGGATGTTCCAGGCCATGAACGATGGTATTAAGGAAGAGACAGTCCGTTACCTGTTTAACTTCGAGCTGCCGAGTGAGCGTGCCGCCCGCGAAGCTGCCCAGGTGAACGAGGAGGCCGCTGCCGCCGCCGCGATTGCTGCTCAGCAGCAGAACGCCGCGCGGATGGCTGCTGCGGGCTCGCGTCCTGCCGCTTCGGCTGGGGTGCAGGGTGCTACGGCCGCGCAGGCGGGTTCGGCTCCTGGTGGTCCTGGGGCTGCTCCGGCGGGTGCTGCTCCGGCGGGTGCCGACAAGCCTGCCGCTGCGAAGGCCGGACGTGTGGACGCCGAGAAGGTGCTGGGCATCAAGGCTCCCAAGCGCACCGCTCCGGTGGCTTACTCCGCCGCAGCAAAAGATGGGTCCGGTGCCGTGCAGACCACGAACGCTCAGGGCAAGGAAGCGCGCCCCGCGCCGAAGGCTGGCCAGCAGTCCTCGGACGGCATGAACCGCGCCCAGCGCCGCGCCGCCAAGAAGCGCCGCTGAGGCTGTCTGTAGGTAGCGGCCTCCAAGCTGCACTGAAGAACTGACGTTGCTCATTGGTTGAGCTGGAAGGTCCCTCCCGGGAATCTCGGGAGGGACCTTCCGCTTTTCGACCTGATTGCGACCGTTGCCCGGTTGGTTCAGTAAGGCTTCTGGCATTCGGTCAGGTATTTTCTCAAGCCAAAACCACTACCGAACGCCAAAACCATTGCTGGTTTGAGGACTCGGTTCCTACTATTTCCATCATCTTGCGGCTGATCCGTCTTCTATGGAAGGGCCGCGGGTGGGCCTCTCCGAGCTGGGAGGCCCACCCGGTTTTCGGTGAGCGGATGAAACGTTTGCGTGGGTACTGTGAATGGGTGCGCTGTGGTGGTTGCGAACGAGCGCATTGTGGTGGCTGGCTGGCACCCGCTGCAAACAGGCCGTCAGCCAATCTCCAGCGCAACGATGCGCCAACGTCCGCGGATGAATTCGGCCCGCACCGCTGCGGCGCGCACCTTTTGTCCGTCATGAACGACGACGGCGGCCTCCACCACCCGCTCGTTGGGATGGCACCTCTGTACCCGCAGTACGCGTGGTGGTTTACACCGAGGTGCCTTACCGCGGATGCGAATAGCTAAACCGGCGCGCCGCGCAAGAGCGTCGAAAACGCGTGGATTGAGCCAGTTGCGCAGATGAGATGGCGGTCGATGGCCAAGGAGAATCTCAATCGTATGGACAATGATCTGTCCCAGCGCTCCAGAGGTTAGTTCGCATTTCTTGGGATCTGAGGTGTCGATGTCATCATCGTCATCTAATGGCGCGACCTTCTCTTGCTGAAAGGCGAACGCCAATCGATCCCATGGCTTCTCAGGTGACGTCCGAGGGAACTCGTAGCTTCCTGGTGGATCAACGTCGTCGTCGGGAAGAGGAACGAGGCTGAAGCGAGGCGGACGAGAAGCGCGGAGGGACGACTCAGAAGGGTTCGTGAGTGATGAGGTAGTCCGAGCGAGAGGCTGGTGAAGATCAGGAAGAGCATTCATGAGGAGGTCCTGGGGGAAGTAAAGACTTGGCCGGGGTGGATGAGGTGAGGGTGAGAAATCTGGTCGCTATTTGTGAGAAACCAGGCGTCGGCGGCTGCGGCGATATCCGTGGAGCTAGCGTCCTCGGGCAGATGCTTAGCGGCGATTGACCAGAGGGTATCTCCGGGAATCACTGTGTAGTAGGTGGAATCAGGTGACGAAGAGCCGTTTGAGCCGTCAGCAGCTGACGGGGTGGCGCCGTCGAATGGACGATCGGTAAGAGGCTGAAAACCAGGATCTGCATACCCTGGCCCACTGGTTGTTGCGCGCCAACCGAGGTCTGGTCCGCTCGTGAGTATTCCGGTGTCGGCGGTAGCAGGAGCGATAATGAGTGCTGAGGAGACTGTCATACCCGCGAGTGCGCGGCGGACGGCAGGGGTAGCGAATCGACAGGCAAGCCGTATGAGTGGGCTATCGCGTCTTACATGTTCAGCACGTAGCAATACAACATAGGAGAATGAGACCCAGAGCCCCGCTGTAGCGCCAATCACCGCACATATAAGCATGATTGCCTGCGTGAGTGATTGGACGTTTGCGGCAGCAAGAAATCCTCCCGCATCGTTCAGCGTTTGAGCTGATTTCCATCCAGTGATGATGCAGAGGGCTGTTGCGGCGATGGCGAGAGTGGCAATGATGGTGGATCGAAGACTCATTTTGTTCGTCATCACCACTCCTTAAGTGCTAACTATATTATTTGATGCTTTTTGATGATGTTTAGTGCGTAATCCTTATCTTTGAGTGAGTGACAGAGGATGTGCTGCTGGGTATACACGGCTTCCACTGTTGGTGAGACGTTTTTCTGACTTTCGTCGGAGTGTTGCGGTGAAGTACAGAACTATGTATGTGGATAACTTGCGAACGTTGAGATGGCTGGGGATAACTTCGGCGACTCTGCACATGATCCGGTACTGTGCAGCATCATGAGCGGTTACGGGATCCCTTCAAGTGACAATTTCGATGCCGCCGATGCTGGGCGGGTGCGCAAGCTATATGGGCGCCGTCGGGTCCAGAAATCGGCAAGCGTCTGGGATGTTCTGGCGGATACATCCAGCCAGATGGATGCGGAACTTCGACGCGAGACTGAAGTGGAGCGGGAAGAGCTGCGCCTCGGTGAATGGGCCGGGGTTCATCTCGCCCAAAGACTTCACGCGAGTTGTGATCGTCTGCTCACGTTCCAGCTGTCGCATGGCGACGACGTCGACATGCGGGTCCTCAATGTATCCAAACACTGGGTCAGGGGAGAGACGACGCGAGGTGAGGCACTTATCCCGTTAGCGGCGATAACTGCCGTGCGAGGACTACCGGTAAGGGTGGGCGAATGGTCCCGGCATCTGGTGGCGGAGTCGTCGTTCCAGATGGCTCTTCGAGCGGTGATGCCTCAGGGAAATCTGGTTGTCATGCACGAGGGAGGCAGCATGAGAGGGCGGATCGTAGCCGTCGGTGCTGACTGGGTAGATCTCTTGGGCTTCGCGAGTGATGTGGGCTTGATCGAGAACGTCACCAATGACTTCCTCACGATTCCTACGGCGTGCATCGTGAGAGTTGATGTTCCAGTGCGTGCACTGTGAACACGGTTTTGGAGAAAAAGTTGACGTCAATTGTGCAAATACTTGCGGATTGTCAGAGATCCGTCATGTTCTCAGCAATGCGTTGCCTTGTCTGCGCGTAGCCAGCCTGGATGTACTTCTCCAGTTCGTCTACGTCAATACGCCACTGACCGCGGCCTCCTACCTGGATGGCAAGAAGTTGGCCGGTCTTGATGAGCGTGCGTACTTGGCCGGCGGAGACATTGAGATACTCGGCGACATCAGCGATAGTCAGGAACTTACCCATGTCACACATAATGGCACGTAAACCGGGTGCGCGGCTAGTTATCCACAGGGGTGTGGAGGACTTCTGCAGAACTTGTCGTTCTTTGTCAGACTAACGGGGTGGTGGCCGCCCATTCATGACATACGTGAGGCTGGGCGAGGTGAAGCATGAGAACGTGTCCCGGAGGAAAAAGCGATGACAAAAGTACGCCGAATGACGACCGCGCGATGGAAGGATCCTCGCTTGGCAGGAGGCATTCTTCTCATCACTTTTTCAGCTATCGTGGGCGGTTATCTTTTCCAGGGGCCACCCACCACTCCCGTTTATCAAGCGGGGGACACGATTCTTCCAGGCACTGCTATTAAGTCGGCTGACCTGAGAACCGTGGACATGCCTGCGGACGTAGCTGCCGCCTATCTGGGTCCACGTGACGAAGTGGGAGAGGCTCAACTGACCCAGGTCATCACCGAGGGACAGTTTGTAGCGCGTAGTTTCATCGAGCACGAGAAAGCCGAAGGTAACGTTCTCGTCGTGCCCTTATTGAGTCCGGCCCCGGCAAGTTTGGGGAAGGGAAGTCACGCGCAGCTTTGGCGGGTGAGACAGTCGGAGCCCGGTGGCAAGGAGGCGAAGGCCGAGCTAGTGGCGGGGGATGTTCTCATCGTTTCAGTGGCCAGCGCTGATGCCATGATGATGGATCAGATTACCGCAGAGATTCGTGTGCAGGACCATCAGATTTCTCCGGTTCTCGCCGTGCTTGGATCCCAAGATGGCCTTGTTCTTGTGGAAGGCCAAACCCCGTGAGTGTCCTTCTTTGCTTGAGTGGTGAGCTGGAAGTCCAGGTTGTCGAGCGGCTCGCCTCGCTTCAGTCACCCATTGAGGTGACCCGCCGATGTGCTGATATGACCGAGCTCGTCGCCTGCGCGCAAGCGGGGTTGGGTAGGGTCGCCGTCGTCGACGATATTGACCTACTAGACGCTTCCGAACTGCACGCGTGCGGACTGCAGATTGTGGGAGTCCTGCGCACGCTGAATCCGGCATCCGCTCGGGAGATGGGATGTGACGCCGTCTCCTCTCCTTTTGCCGACGACGTCGCCGCGTGCCTCCAGAATCTGGGCGAACGTCCGAGACGGGAACGGACGATTGAGAGTGGGAAGGTGCGCGCTGCTGGGAAGAGTGAGGGCGGTGGGCAGGATGGACTGGCAGCAACGACGGCGGTGTCGCGGCACCTTGAACCGGAGGAGCCGTTACGAGCTGACGATAGAGCTGACCAGGGATACTACAGTGTGGAGGATGCCGGTGATGAACTAGAGGTTTATGAGCCGAGGGAGGTCACGGCTGCGTCGCGAGGAAAAGCGACCCTTCGTGATCGTCTCGAAGAAGTAGAGAAGCCGAAAAGGCCTCGTGGAAAAGTTATCGCCGTGTGGGGGAGTGGCGGCTCTCCGGGACGGTCGTGTGTAGCACGAGATCTCGCCCACGCCCTCGGTGAAAGGAACCGCACCTTACTCATTGATGCTGATATCCATCACCCTTCGTTGGCTCAGCTACTTGCGTTGGACCAGGAGACATCCGCGATTGTTGCCGTTGCGCGAGCCATCAATATGGGTGAGGGTAGCCCCGAGGTGATTGCACGTGCCTGTGTTGAGATCGCCGGTTTTGATTTTCTTCCCGGCCTCAATGCTGGGCATCGGTGGCGTGAGATTCCGCGTCCTGTGGCTGACAGATTGTGGGAGATGGCGAGGGAGCGGTGGGACTATGTCGTCGTTGATTGTGCCGCTGAGGCCGAACCGCAAGGATATGGGTTTGAGATGGAACGCGATGGCCTGACGCTGTCGCTTCTTGAGGATGCGGATGATGTGGTGATTGTGGGAAGGGCCGGGCCCGTCGGACTGCGGCGACTGGTGGACCATGTCGCCCGTGGGACAGATCTCGGAGTCCACGATCCGCACGTGGTGGTGACACGGATCGGGCGCCACCCGATGTATACCGCTGCCGCGTCAACGGAGGTGCTTGCGCCGTATGGAATCCACCGATTCTCGATGGTCAGGGATGATCGTGAGCACATCATTGATGCTGAATGCCGGGGTTTGACGATCCAGGAAGTAGCCCCGAGTAGTGTGGTGGCACGCGACATCTCGGAGCTGGCACGCCGAGTGGCGAGGGAAGGAGAAGTACCCAGTAAAAAGAGGTGGGGAGCGGCTGCGAAGAAGTGGGGAGCTAAGCTTTCGAACAACGCAAAGAAGCCGGTGTCGTCTGAATTCAAAGAACGTCGGCTACCCGGTATGAAGACGTTGACGGGCTCGTGGTTCAAACGGCGAAACGGTGGGGATTCTGAGGTTGTTGGTGCTGAGGTGAAGGGTACACATCCGCTAGCATGAGCGTGTGAGGATCTACATTCCAGCGACAAACCGAGACCTGTTGAGCGCCCCGATCGAACCACGAGTTGTTCATGCGGTAACGCGTGCGCTGGAGCATGCGCTGGGGCCGGAAGATCCAGAGGTCGTTGAGGCAGTTGCGATGAATGCCGCCGCCGATGACTCTTTGCGGCTCGTTGGCGCTGCACGTTCTGAGGGTGTCAGTGTTGCGCCTCGGCGCTGTGTAATTGTGGCGGTTGTTCCGGACGCGCATGTTTCTCCTCTTGACCCTCAGGTATATGACTTGAACGAGCACTTGCCGTCAGCGGTATACCTCAACCAACCGGTGGGCTGGAAGAAGATCGAGTCGATTCACGTAGACGATCTCGAATCAGAGCAGGACGTTGCCGAAGCCGCCGACGGTGACGAGGCTGCCTTCGAGCGCGTGATTGACGAGGACCTCATGTGGTACGACGTCGCCGAGCGCGACGCGCTCGCGAGGATGCTGGCCGCGGAGTAATGCGGGTGTTCTCCGGGGCGGTTAAGCCACACCCATGATGTGTGTGGCTTAACACGGGCTGACGAGAGTCTTGTGAGGTGCAGCACGATAGAAGCTCTCCGCTACTTTCTATGCCCGCACCTCCAGTGTTGAAGAACCATCCGGCAGCGGACGCACCAGGATTTGTTCGGCGATCATCTTCTTGAGCTCCTCGACGTGGCTGACCACGGCGACGGCGCGCCCATTGCTCGCCAGCGAGGTGAGCACCTGCATCACCTGGTCGCGGGTGTTCTCATCAAGGGTCCCGAATCCTTCATCAATCATCAAGGTATCGAGCTGGATGCCACCGTTCTCGGAGCAGACCACATCAGCGAGAGCGAGTGCCAGCGAGAGCGAGACGTAGAACGTCTCGCCACCCGAAAGTGATTTGGTGGCTCGACGGACATCGCCGTTGGAGTCACCGACGTGATCGACAATCTCCAAGCCGAGCCCCACCTTCTGCGCGCGGGAACCCTTCTCCTTTTCTTCGGTGCTGACAAGTTCGTAGCGGCCCAGCGAGAACACCGAGAGGTGCTCGTTGGCACGCTCCACCACCAGCTTGAATCGTTGATTGAGCACGTAGGTGGGGAGAGTCATTTTGGTGAACGAGTACTCGGAGGATGCATTGGCAAGGCCTGCGAGGCGAACTACAGGACCTGCAGTGGTCCGGGCGGTAACCCACGAATTTAGGCTCTCCCTCAGTTGCTGCTCCCGCTGCGTCACCTGGCGTGCGGTGATCTGCGCGGTGGTGAAGGCGGCACGTGCGGCTTCCGCGCTGCTCAACGCCTCGCGCTGTGCCGCGCGGGCGGCGTCTACTTCCGGATGCTCGTCACCGGTGAGCTTGGCGATCTCAGGTGCTGCAAGATCACGTTCCACGTCGTGAAGATCCCGTTTGTGCCGCGTAATGTGCGCTTCCCATTCCTTCGCTTGCCCACTGCTGAGAACCGCTTCACGTACGGCATCGGCACTCGCGAACGATGACGCTTTGAGAGCCTCCGCAAGTTCTTCGGACCGTTCGTCCTGTGCACGCCGGGCAGTGAGGCAAGTACGCAGGGCCGAGAGTTCCGCGTTCTTTGACGCCACCGCCGCCCGATGCGCGGCGATCCGCGCGGAAATGGATGAGAAGCCGCCCAGCTCCTCCGCCAAGCGGGCCTCCTCCCGAGTGATGCGCTCCTTGCGCTCACTCACACGGGACTTCAGTACGACAATCTGTTCACGAAGCGTCGTGACTTTCTGTATTGCAGCTTTGTGCTGGGCCTCCAGCGAGGCAACTACGCTTGCTTGCTGGGTGGCTTCTCTTCCGGCAGCCTCCGCCTTCTCAACGGCGACGACGGCGTCCGCAACCTGCTCGTTTGCGAGTTCTGCGGTGAGCCCGTTCAGGTCTTCTGCGATGACGCGTGAACTTGCCCGCAGCGCCTCGACCTTTTTCTGCCTCTCGCGTAGGGCGGTTTCACAATCGCTCCGCGTCGCTTCGGCGACGTCTACCTCCTCATGGGTGGCGAACTCCTCCGTCTTCTTGGCGGGGGAGGGATGTTCCTCCGCTCCACAGACCGGGCAAGGAGCCCCTTCTTTCAGCTCCATTGCGAGGTTCGCGGCGGTTGATGCAATCCAGGCGGTGGTCAGACGGTCATGCTCTGCTTTGGCTTTGATAAACCTTGCGAGTTTCGCTGCCACCTGCTTCTCGGTAGCTTCAATCTCCTTCTGGAGTCCATCCAGGTCACTTACGCGGTGGTGCCGAGCACGGGCGTCCTCTAAGGAAGCCTTGGCTGCCGGCAACCCGGCATACGTTTGAGCTGCGGTTTGTTGTGTAGTCCGTGCATCCTCAAGCTGAGCAGGCAGCGCCTTCGCTGCCTGCTCAGCAACGATCAGGTCTTGTTCGCCCTCTTCCAGAGAATTCTCGTCTGCCGTCTGCTCACGACGCAAAGCGATAACGGTAAGCTCCACGTTCTCTAACTCGGCAAGCGTGCCGCTCAGCGAAGCCAAACGAGTAGCTTCTTCCTCGGTGACCCGGATAGAACCCTCATTAACAGCTTCCGGCGCGATAGGTGATACAGGTTCAAGCGACTGATTGGCTTCTTTGACAGCCTGCTCCGCCTTCTCCAATGCCTCGACCCGAGGAAGAACCTGCTTCGCTTCCTGATTTGTCCGGAGAGCCGCCTCTAGTGTGACGATCTTCTTCTGCTCCCCGTTCAGCTGGGTGCGGTGCTGCAACAACGATGAACGCCGCTTCATATTTGTCGCCAAAGTTTCCTCAGCGGTGAGCTTTTCGAATGCGGTAGCAAGGTTCTTCTCGGCGGCCTCACGGGCTACAGAAGCTTCCGCCACGTGAGCTTCGGCTTCCGCCCGCAACTGCACAACTGCCTCGAGTACCTCGCCATTTTCGCGAGGATCAATCATCTCCGCGACAAGCGTTCGAAGTTCCTCCGCTCTGGCTTCCTCGGCATGTGAGGCGTCCACAAGGTAATCAAGAGCCAAGAGAAACGCTCTCTTCGCGTCCTCCACCTCTTTATTCGCAACGCCAGCCATTGCAGCTAGCTTCTCCGCGACACGACGATAAATCTCGGTCCCGAAGATCTGTTCTAACAGCCCGGTTCGTTCTGTCGAATTTAACCGGAGAAATTCGGCGAACTTCCCCTGCGGTAACACGATGGTCTGAACGAATTGCTTGCGTGAGAGCCCGACGAACTGAGCTACTTCAGTGCCGACCCCTACCGCCTTAGTTTCCAAAGGTACGCCAGCGTCGATATCGCCGGATTCTAAGGCGCCGTCGTACAGTTTCCAGAGTTTTGCCGTGACGTTGGTGGGATTCTTGTTCCCCTCCTTCGTCCAGGAAGGTGTGCGGCGCACGCGGAACATCCCCGCATTCACGCTGAAGACTAGATCGACATAGCTTTCACGCTTTGGATCGGCATGGGTGGAGCGAATACGATCCGATGTGGAGTCCTCACCGCCAGCAACGCTGCCGTAAAGTGCCCACGTGATGGCATCAATGATTGTGGACTTACCGGATCCGGTAGGACCGTCGAGTAGGTAAATACCCGCTACGCTCAGCCGGTCGAAATCAATGGTGAATTGGGAAGCAAAAGGGCCAATGCCTTGTAGTTCAAGCCGATGCAGTCTCACTTGGCTTCCTCCTCATATTCCGCGCGGACCTGTTCCCACACAGCCCTGACCAGCTCCGTCTCATTCTTATCGAGTTCCCGGTTACCTGAAATCTTCATAAAATCGGTGAGTACATCCACCGGATTCATGGCCGCGATCTGTGCAAGCCGTGGTTCGCGCGCGATGGCCTCGGCCTGATGCTGGATTTCCAAGGCGTGGGCAAAAGCTCGTCGCAGTTTCGCGGACATGTCCGTGGGTCGGGCAGGATCTGAGACGATGAGCCGCGCAAAGCTCTCCGCATGAACGCTGTTCACCGGGCTCAGCAGTTCTTCCATCGTTCCCACCAAAGTCACCACCGGCTTCCACACCGGAGCTGGAATCAGTTCCGTCTCCACGCGTGAGCCCTCAATCTCCAACAACACGGATGATTTCGCCCGTGTCTCGGAGAACGAAAAGGCGATCGGTGACCCCGAATATCGCATGGGAGGATCACCCGGAAGCCCAATCTTTTGCGGCGAGTGAAGATGCCCGAGTGCCACGTAGGAGAGTGCTGGGCCAACCGATGCCTCGCTCAGCACGCCGTCGCCCTCTGCAATTTCGCTGTTCTTCATGATTCCGCCAGCGGATTCCCCGCCCGGTGCGCTGCTATCCTCCTCACGACAGCCACCCACAGCACCAAGCCGGAACAACCCCGACGGCGCATTGTCCACGCCACCCACGTGAATATCCCGTTCCGACGGCGACGCCTCGCCTCCGGTCACAAATGCGTGCACCATGCAGATACGAGCCACATCGGCCCCGGCGTACGCACCGCCCGCGATATCCGCAGCCACGAGATCAAGAGCCGCGCGTAGTACCGCTTCGTGGCTCCGCTCCAAGTAGTCCTCGGGCCGCGGATCCTCCCCGTCAGGTCCTTGCGGCGCAAGATTTCGCCGCTCGATGTCCGGATCAAGATAAGGGATGGGATAGATGAGGGCGCCCAGCTCTCCACTACGTGACCGCACCTCCACAGGTTCACCGGCCCGTCTCGCGTCCGTGCGAATGTGGACAGAATCCCTCATGAGCCCGGCACCAAAACCCAATCGCAGCGGGGAATCGTGATTCCCCGAGGTAAGGACCACCGTGGTGAATTCCGATAGCTCCGTGAGCGTTCGGTTGAACAACTCCACCACCTGCGTGGACGGAACCCCGCGATCATACACATCACCAGAGATGAGCACCGCGTCGATGCCGCGTTCGCGAACAAGACCGACGAGGTGCTCACACCACAGCTCGAAAGCGGGCATGAGGTCCGCGCCATGCAGGCTTCGTCCTAGATGCCAGTCCGATGTATGAAGAATTCGCATGTCTCAACCCTAGCTGCGCCCTCCGACAGCTTTTGACAGGGAAACGAGAGGAGAGACGAAAAAACTCGTGCCACCCTATGTCGAAAGAATCGGGAACTGTGGCGATCGGTGGTCTTCCGCGAGCAGCGACCCTTCACAAACAGAGGTGGGCGGTTGAATCATGCAGATTCAACCGCCCACCTCACGAGAAAGCATGTGCCTGATAGGTCGCTTATTAACCCTCGACCTTGGTGTAGCCCTGTCCCTCGAACGCCTTCAAGCTCTCCTTGAGGCTCACCTTGCCTGATTCAAGGTTTCCGGAGAAATCCGAGCCCGGGAGTTCAGCGATTTTCTCCACATCGGCCGTTGAATAGTCAATGGAAAGGGTTTCGACAACAGCGTCGTCACGGTACTCAAAACCATGCTGGAGGCCGTCGATGCCTTGGAAAGACTCGGCCATGGGATCGAGTAGCTGCCGGGCTTCGTCGGCTGAGGTCACGTTCAGAGACTAATACGGCATGACGTTCTCCGTGGTTTGGCGGGTGACCTCGTCGTTAATGGAGTAATAGGTAATGGTGCTTTCCACACCGCCAATATTTCCCTTGAGGACTGTCTTGGTTTCTTCCGCCGCATCGCTACCACCGCAAGCGGTCAGTGCGATGAGGAGTGCGGAGAAGAGCGCGACAATCTTGGCGATGTGAGAGTTGGAACCGCGCTGTGCGGTATCGGTGTTCGTGGTGGCGGTCTGGGTCATTGTGACTCCTCTAGGTCGAATGCCTATCGCTACCGGTAACTTGTCCTCAAGTCGAGGAGTGTAGCCAAACCAAGGGGCCGCTGTAGCGAGTCACTAAGTTGGCTATACCAGCGCATGCAACGATTCCAAGACAAAATCTCAATGAACCGCTGCCGATTTTTACCTACCCTAGCATCGAGATACCCGGTTCCGTGAAATTGATAGGAGAAGTTTCCACTTTGTGAGAACAAAAATTTTCGATGTGATGACGAGAAATCTTGTCATCCACTCGTGATAACGACAGTGGGTGGCCGAACTCTGACGAGGTCAACCACCCACTTGGAAACCTTGCGACTACGGCGCAATTATCAGTTGTCCTTGTTCTCCAGCCCGTTAACCGGCGGAAGTGAGGACCACGGGAAGGAAATCCACTCGTCGGTTTCCTTCCAGACGTACTCACACTTGATGACCGAACGCGGCTTCTCGTACAGAACAGCAACGCGAATGTCATCGGTGTACTGGGCACAAATTCCGCGGACGAATTCGAGCGTACGACCAGAATCGGCGACGTCGTCGACAATCAGGATTTTCTTTCCGCTCATGCCGTGATTATCCGGAACCGGGTCCACCAGACGCGGGTCAAGAAGGGTGGTTCCGATGCCGGTGTAGAACTCGACGTTCAGAACCAGCATGCTTTTCTGCTCAAGAGCGTACGCAATGGCACCGGCAGGAATGAGCCCACCGCGCGCGACGCACACAATCAGATCCGGTTCGAAACCGGAATCCCACACAGTCTTGGCGAGCTCGCGAGAGGCATCGCCGAAATCTTCCCAGGTAAGTACTTCGCGCACGTCTGTCATAAACGTATTCTTGCAGCCTCGCCTCGATCCCGCCACGCGATTCCGGAGAAATCCCAGGTTTTTCGGTGGCGTGTGACGGTTGTCTCGTACCCTTTGTTGAAGATTATGGAACGACGACGGCGCCGCTCCGCCTTCGTGGACGTATGGCCTTGCTTGCTGCCAAAGGCGTCATTCAACGACGCATGCCCTCTTAGCTTCGCAGGGGTGTTCTCAGCCTGCCGTTATTGATCCGCCTGCCCGGCCGCCAAGATCTCACGTGCGGCCTCATGCAACAGCGTATTGGATGCGATGGCACTGGACCCCCAGGGCCCAGTTTCGCCTTCGAGTGACGTAAACGTTCCTCCGGCTTCCTGCACAATGGGGACGAGTGCCGCCATGTCGTACAGTGCAAGCTCGGGTTCAGCAGCGATATCGACGGTACCCTCGGCCACCATCATGTAGCTCCAGAAGTCGCCGTAGGCGCGCGAACGCCAGCAGGTGGTGGCGAGCGTGTACAAGGATTCTGCTTGCCCGCGCTCTTCCCAGCCGGTAAGCGAGGAATACGAGAAGGAGGCGTCCTCAATTTGTGATACGCCTGAGACGTGAATCGGCTGTGCCTTGCCCTTCCCGACCCGCACAAACGCGCCCATTCCCTGGGCCGCCCACCAGCGCCGCCCGAGTGCGGGTGCGGAGACCACACCGAGCACAATCTCGCCGTTCATTTCTAATGCGAGGAGCGTAGCCCACACGGGGACGCCGCGCACGAAGTTCTTGGTGCCGTCGATCGGATCGAGGATCCAGCGGCGTGCGCTGTGCTCTAGGGCCCCACCCTGCTCTTCGCCATAAATAGCGTCGTCGGGGCGGGATCGTTCCAGCAGGTCACGTACGATCTGCTCGGCGTTCTTGTCGGCGTCAGAGACCGGGGTGAGGTCCGGTTTGGTCTCCACCACCAGGTCGGCAGAATCGAAGCGCTCCATGGTCAGCTCGTCGACTCGATCAACGATGTTGAGAGCCAACAAGAGATCTTCGGGCAGAGTGAAGTTCATGGGAGTCCTTGGTGTATCTGGTTGTCGTTAGTGTTTCCAGGTGCCATCGCTGCTTGCGGACAAGAGCCGCCGGAAGGAGGCAACGCGCGCGATGAGCCGTTCGTCGGTCACTTCGGAGAGTGCGCAGTCGAGAGCGCCCTCGACGTGCGGACAACCGCGCGGACACTCCTCGGCTACCTCGTCCAGATCGGTGAATGCCCGGAGCAGGTCGTCAGAACTCACGTGTGCCAGCCCGAAACTCCGCACGCCCGGCGTATCGATGATCCGTCCGCCCTCGGGCAGCGCGAGCGACACGGCCGACGTGGAGGTGTGCCGTCCCTTGCCCGTCACCTCGTTGACGTGCCCGGTCACGCGCTCGGCCTCTGGAATCAACGCGTTGATGAGAGTAGATTTCCCGACGCCCGAGTGCCCCACCAGCACCGTCTCGTGTCCGGTGAGAACCTCGCGCAATTCGTCAAGATCGACGACGGTCTCCGTCGTCGCGTCCGTCTCCAGGCCACTGTCCCCGTCAGCGCTGTCAACGCGCGCGTCGTCGCCCTCAACATCTTCCGCAACCGCGGAAAGATCGGTGACGTAAGCGCATAGTCCAAGCGGCTCGTACAAGGCCACTAACGAGTCGGCGCGCGCCAAGTCCGCCTTCGTCAGCACGAGAAACGGCTCCATGCCGGAGACGTAAGCGGCCACGAGGCACCGGTCAATCATGCCCGGTTTAGGATCAGGATTCGCGAGCGCCACGACAATCGCCATCTGATCCGCGTTGGCCACGATGACGCGCTCGCGGCCGTCGCCCTCTTCGGTGGAACGGCGTAGTTCCGAGGAGCGTTCCTCGACGAGCACCACCCGGGCGAGGGTGTCCTTACGTCCGGAAATATCTCCCGTCACGCGTACCTTATCTCCGACGACGACGGCCCGTCGCCCCAGTTCGCGCGCCTTCACGGCAGTTATTTCTACGCCGTCTTCTAGAAGGAGACGGTAGCGGCCTCGATCCACGGCGATGACGCGTGCCAAAGGCTCTCCGGTGTAATCGGGGCGAATCTTGGTGCGCGGGCGGGATGCCCGACCGGGGCGAACCTTAACTCGCGGGTCGTCAGTGCCAATGTCACGACGCACTAGAGCCGGTCACCATCCTTGCCGTAGCCGATGGAGTTGGAGAGCGGGATGTCTTGACGGGCGGCGCGGACCTTTTTCTTTCCTGCAATAAGGTCGGCCCACATCTGTGGGAACTGCGGCAAAGTCTTGCCGGTGGTCTCGATATTGATCACCTCGACGCCCGGTACACGCAGTCCAATGATGGCCCCGAAGGTGGCCATACGATGATCCTCGTAGGACTCGACCGTGGCGGCATGCAGCGGAGTGGGCTCGATGTGGAGGTCGTCGCCCTCCACCCACGACTTGCCACCGAGACGGTTCAATTCGGTGGTGATGGCGTTGAGACGGTCGGTTTCATGCCCTCGCAGCTGGCCGATATTACGCAACACCGAGGGGCCGGTGGCGAATGCAGCAACTGCGGCGATGATAGGAACGAGCTCGCCGAAATCGTGCATATCCATATCCAACGGAAGGATCTCCTTCGGCCCCGTCAGTTGAAGCCTGCCGGCCACCACGCTCGCGCTGGCACCCATGCGGGTGAAGATATCGCGTAGCGCGTCTCCGGGCTGCTGGGTGACGCGTGGCCAGCCAGGAATCTCCAGCGTGCCAGCCGTCACCATGGCGGCGGCAAGGAAAGCGCCGGCGTTGGAAAGATCAGGCTCCACCTCGACGTTGCCTACGTCCGGGATACCCGGCAGTACGAGCCAGCGCACGGCTGGATGACCGGGACGTACCGGGCCCGCATCCTTGGGGAAGGTGAAGACTTCGATACCGGCGTCGCGCAGCACTTCGACCGTCATCTCCAGGTGTGGCGACGACGGGATCGTCCCGCCCACGTGTCGCAGCTCCAATCCGTGCGTCATACGTGGAGCGGCAAGCAGAAGCGCTGAGATGAACTGGGAGGAAGCCGAGGCATCGATTTCGATGCGACCGCCCTCCACCACTCCGGTTCCATGCACGGTGACAGGCAGGACGCCACGGCCCTGGGCGTCCACGGCGTGGTCCACGCTGACACCCAGCTTCTTGACGGCTTGTAAAACGGGATCCATGGGACGGACGCGGGCGGCGGCGTCGCCGTCGATCGTCACGTCACCTTTCGCAAGCATGGCGACAGCCGGAAGGAAACGCATGACGGTGCCCGCCAGCCCGGCTTGAATCGTGGCGCCGTGCAGGGGAGCGGGGTAGACGAAAAGGGCGTCGTCGTAGAATTCGAGCCCTGCCCCCATCGCTTCGAGCGCCTGCGCCATAAGAATCGTGTCGCGTGCAACGAGAGGTTCCCGAATAACCGAAGGCTGATCGCCGAGGGCGGCGAGGACGAAATACCGGTTGGTCAGCGATTTCGAACCGGGAATACGAACGGATGAACGAAGCGGCTCGGGATGATGAGGCGCGGACCAGACAGCACTCATGACGCTTTGACCTTGTTCTCCACTTTGGCAATACGGGCCTGGGCGAGGGCGCGCTCATGTGTGCGCACGGCCTCGATCTCCTGGCGTAAATCATGCTTGTACGCTCGGCGCCACGATCGTGACGGCTTGCCGGCCAAATCAGTGGCGGCAAGCATAACTCCACCAAGAAGTCCTGCAGACTCCGTGAGCCCGAGGATATCCTTGCGGCGCGCGGGGCCTTTGTGGAGCCACACCGGGTTGTTAGCCAGTGCCACAGGCACCTCAATCCCGGAAAGAAGCAGGGCGGCGGCGCGAGGGAATTTCCCCACAGCGAGGGCCGCTCCACAGAGAACATTGGTCAGTCCGAGAATGCGGGTGGCCCGATCCATCTGCTTGTCGGAGAGTGGATATCCCGCCTTGTCCAAGAGGGGTGCCACATTCTCGGCGCGTTCGCGGTGATTAGCGGGCCGAATGAGAGCATCGACTCCAGACACGATGAACGGAGTAGCCAATAACGGTCGGGCGAGTGCGCGCAGAATACTCATGCCCTATTACTACCGCAAACAGGGCAAAAAGTCTCTTACCGATTGAAAGACGGAAGGGAAAATCGGGAATGTTAGATAGGAAAGAAACGTTCTTGTGAAAGACGGACCGATAAAAGGCGGCTAACCTAGAAAATGATGAGTACGGATACCCTAGATACCGCACCGGTTGAGGATGCGGCCCAGCGCGCGGAGCGATTCCAGCGCGAGGCTTTGCCCTTCCTTGACCAGTTGTACGGCGCCGCCATGCGTTTGACGCGCAACCCGCAAGATGCTGAGGACCTGGTCCAAGAGACGTACGCGAAAGCATTCGCGGCTTTCCACCAGTACCAACCCGGCACCAACCTCAAAGCATGGCTGTACAGGATTCTCAATAACACCTTCATTTCCAACTATCGCAAGGCGCAACGTCAGCCGAAGCAGACCGACGCCGCCGAAGTAGAGGACTGGCAGGAGTACGAGGCTGCAAGCCATCACTCCACGGGAATGCTTTCGGCGGAGGCCGAGGCCATCGAGAACTTGCCCGACTCGGAGATTCGCGAGGCGCTCGCGAAGCTGCCCGAGGATCGCCGAATGGCGGTGTATTTAGCCGATGTTGAGGGTTTTTCCTACCAGGAGATCGCCGAGATTATGGATACACCGATCGGAACCGTCATGTCACGCCTGCACCGCGGGCGGCGGCAGTTGCGCGAGCTTCTTGCCGATTATGCGCGCGAGCTGGGCTACGGGAAGGATCAGAAGTGAGCCGGTCAGACGAGATCCGGGACGGCATAGACCGTGAGAACGTGGAGCGTGACGCGCTCGATCAGGTGGAGCACATTGACGCCATCGTGAGCCACGTTGAAGAGAAGTTACGTGATTTGAGCGACCAGGGGTGCTCATGCGAGGAGGTCTACGACCATCTCTTTGAGCTGTTGGATTCCCAGATGCCGCTGGAGCAGGCTGCTCGCATGAGGAGCCACATGGAGACGTGCCCCACGTGTCATCGCCTGGTCGAGGCTGAGACGCATGTGCGCGAGATTGTGCGACGTTCGTGCTGCGAGTCGGCGCCTTCGACGCTGCGGGTCAAGATTACACAGCAGATTGCGATTTTTAGGGCGACGACGACGTAGTCCGCCAACGACGCAACCCGAAGTGTGAAAGCTTGCTTTCGCAACTGAGGGTCAGGAAGTTGCTTGTGGGCGAAGCCCCGACGGAGCGAGCTTGCTCGCTTTAGTGAGGACAAGGAAGTCGGCTGCGGGCGAAGCCCCGACGGAGCGAGCTGTGCTAGCTTGCCCGCGTAACGTCGTCGTCGGCTATCCCGCATTTCTGCGTGGATCGTGATGTTACCGCGTGATGGGCGCGACACAACGGCGCATGGCGAGTATTGGTAAACTGTGGTTCTGCCGTTTGTTCAATGAGGCGGCACCCGATAGAAGGAGACTCACATGAGCAGGCGTGGACGTAAGCGTCGCTCTCGTGCAGGGAAGGCCGCTAACCACGGTAAGCGTCCCAACGCATGAGAACTACTCAGGCCCGGATCAATAGATCCGGGCCTGATGCATTTGAGAGGCATTTTTCCTTGAAGGGCTACTGTCAATCAACGGTGACAGCGACGCCGTCGAACTTCAGCGTCGGATTACGCCGATGCCGGGGGAACGCCCAGCCACTCGTGCCAACCGTTATGCAACACGAGCCACGCCATGAGGCCGTATCCGGCCTGGCGAGGCGTGTAGCTGGACGAAACGGTCATGTCGGTGTTCCACTGCTCATGGGCAGCCAGTGGCGTGAAGGTGTCCACGAAGGGGATACCGCGGCGGGCGCACACGTCGCTGTAAGCACGGGTGAGGTCTGCCTGGATCTTCTTGGAGATGTCGCGCCGCGGCGGCGGGCCCACAACGAAGGTGCGCAGGCGAATGCGCTCGGCAGAATCGATGAGGTTGGCCAGGTGAAGGCGCGCGCGGGCCAAGGTTTGGCTGGTGTCGAGGTCGTGTGAGCCGAGGCCAATCACAAGCCGACAATCGATGTCCGGGGCAATACGGCGCTTCGCCTCCTCCTCCCAGCGACCTGCGAGGCGCGCGGTGTCCTCGCCGGGTACGGCGAGATTCATCCACATGATGGGAGGCTCGTTGGAGGTTCGGGCCATGACGCGTCCGGTCCAACCGAGGGCGCGCGGGTCCCCGAGGCCGGCCACGAGTTCATCGCCCATGAAAAGGATTCGCATATGTGGCTCATTCACAGACTCTACTTTGGCAGAAATTCGCTCTCTCCGCCCAATCCGTGATGAATTCGAGCAGAAGAGGGCCTCCACCACGGTGGTGGAGGCCCTCTTCGCGTTAATTTCCTGATGGGGAATGACA
This sequence comes from Actinomycetaceae bacterium, assembly GCA_039812645.1. Taxonomy (GTDB): domain Bacteria; phylum Actinomycetota; class Actinomycetes; order Actinomycetales; family Actinomycetaceae; genus Ancrocorticia. The sequence goes on along the minus strand of JBDIAV010000007.1, from coordinate 26,246 downwards.
AGTCATGCCAATGAGTCACGACCTACAGGCGCAACCGCTGACTTGGTCGAATCTTTACTTCTCAAAGGCCTTTGTCAAGATGTCCTGGATCTGCTCGGAGTGGTCCTTGCCGCGGCCGGTGGACGGCGAAGCGGCCGCCGGCCGGGAGACCAGCGTGGGTAGAGACCCCATGGGAAGGAAGAGGTTGAGCGCTAGGTGCGACCATGGGCCCTGGTTGGCGGGCTCATCCTGGACCCAGTAGAGCTCGGCATCCGGGTAGTTCTCGAGAACGGCCTTAAGCTCGTGGCGCGGGTTCGGGTAGAGCTGCTCCAACCGCACAATGGCGGTGGAGTCGTTGCCCAAACGGGTGCGTTGATCCACAAGATCGTAGTAGATACGGCCCGAGCACAGCAGGACGCGATCCACGTTGGTGATGGTGGAATCGACCTCGTCAATGACGGGCTGGAAGGAGCCGTTAGTGAAATCATCGATCGAGGAAACGGCCGCGCGGCGGCGCAGCAGCTGCTTCGGGGTAAAGGCTACGAGTGGCCTGCGCGGCCTGCGGTAGGCCTGCGTGCGGAGCATGTGGAAGTGGTTGGCTGGCGTTGAAGGCTGGCATACCGACATGTTGTGTTCGGCGCACAGTTGCAGGTAACGCTCGATACGGCCTGACGAATGGTCGGGGCCTTGGCCTTCGAAGCCGTGCGGGAGCAGGAGCACGAGCGAGGAACGCTGGCTCCACTTCTGCTCAGCTGACGAGACGAACTCATCAATGATGGTTTGGGCTCCAATGGCAAAGTCGCCGAACTGAGCTTCCCACACCACGAGGGCGTCAGGGCGCTCGACGGAGTACCCATACTCGAAAGCCATGACCGAGTATTCGGAGAGCGAGGAGTCGTAAATCCAGAACTTCGCCTGGTCCTCGGTGAGGCTGCGCAGGGGAGTCCATTCAGCTCCGGTGGTGTGATCGTGGGCTACCGCATGACGCTGAACGAAGGTGCCGCGCCGCACATCCTGGCCGGACATGCGCACGGGCAATCCTTCGATGAGAAGTGAGCCAAAGGCGAGCAACTCGCCGAAGCCCCAATCGATGCCACCCTCGTGGCTCATCTTCGCGCGACGCTCGAAGAGCTGCGCAATCTTAGGATGGAGAGTGAATCCTTCGGGGACCTGGAGATGGGCCTCGCCAATGCGGGAGATGATCTGGGAACTGGTTGCAGAGGTCCAGCCCACGAGGGTGCCGGCATCCTCCTGCTGGGCGGCGGGAAGTTCGAGGCCTGCGATAGCATCCGTGTTGCCCTGGTCCATTGCTGCTTCAGCTTCTTTGACCTGATAGAAGGCATTATCCAGGGAGGCCTGGTATTCACGTTCGAACACTTCGGCTTCCTCGGCGGTCAACTGGCCACGGCCGATAAGTGACTCGCGGTAGAGCTGCCTCGTGGTGCGTTTGGCATCCACCAGGGCGTACATAACCGGCTGGGTCATCGATGGGTCGTCGCCCTCATTGTGCCCGCGGCGGCGGTAGCAGATGAGGTCGATGATGACGTCCTTGTTGAACTCCTGGCGGTACTCGTAGGCCAGTCCGGCCACGCGCACAACGGCTTCGGGATCGTCCCCATTCACATGGAAGATTGGCAGCTGCAGGCCCTTGGCAATATCGGTGGCGTAGTTGGAGGAACGCCCCGAGGAGGGAGCCGTGGTGAAGCCAATCTGATTATTAACGATGATATGGATGGTGCCGCCGGTCTTGTAACCGCGCAACTGCGAGAGGTTGAGAACCTCTTGGACCACACCCTGCCCGGCGAATGCAGCATCACCGTGGATGATAATCGGAAGTACCGCGTAGCCGTCCTCGCCCAGATTCTGCAGGTCCTGCTTGGCACGGACGATACCCTCCAGTACTCCGGAGGCGGCTTCGAGATGAGAAGGGTTGGCGGCAAGGTAGACGCTCGTCTGGTCGCCGTTGGGGGCGGTGTACGTACCCTCGGTGCCGAGGTGATACTTGACATCGCCCGAACCCTGAACGGTGCGCGGGTCAACAATGCCGTCAAACTCCGTAAATACCTGCTTGTAGGACTTTCCAGCGATGTTCGTCAGCACGTTGAGACGGCCGCGATGCGCCATGGAGATGCCCACATCCGGCAGGCCGTCGTTGGCGGCGTGCGCGAGAATCTCGTCAAGAGCGGGAATCAGTGATTCACCGCCTTCCAAAGAGAAGCGCTTCTGTCCGAGGAACTTGGTGTGAAGGAACGCCTCGAATGCTTCGGCCTCGTTCAATTTTGCCAAAATGTGACGGCGCTTCTCTGGCCCGATCTTTTCGGGGTCAATTTCCAGACGCTTCTGGAACCACTTGCGCTGCACCGGATCCGAGATGTGCATGTACTCGTAGCCGGTGGTGGAGCAGTAGGCAGAGCGCAGGCGCCGCAGAATCTCCCGCAGCGTCATGGTCCGGCCTTCATTGATGAAATCGCCGGTGGGGAAGTGGCGATCCAGGTCCCATGTGCTTAGGCCATAAGAGGCGAGGCGAAGATCGGGGTGGCGCTGAGGCCGGAAGGACAGCGGGTCGAGGTCCGCAATGAGATGGCCACGCGAACGGTAGGAGTGGATGAGGCGGGCGATACGCGAGGGGCGGTCAAGTTCGCGGCTTGCGTCGTACTCAATGTCCTTCTCCCACACGTACGGCTCTGCCGGTACATGCAGGGAGATGAAGACTCGATCGTAGAAGCCGTCCAGACCGAGGAGCTTGCGTTCCATGAGCCGCAGGAAGTCGCCTGACTGGGCCCCTTGAATGATGCGGTGATCATAGGTGGAGCTGAGGGTCACTACCTTCGAGACGCCAAGACGTGCCAGCGCGGTGTCTGAGGTCCCGGAGAATTCGGCCGGGTACACCATAGAGCCGACGCCGACGATGAGCCCCTGACCCTTCATGAGACGCGGCACAGACTGGGTGGTACCGATGCCCCCGGGATTGGTGAGCGAGACGGTGGTGCCCTGGTAATCGTCCATCGTCAGTGCGTTATCACGACCGCGCCGAACCAGGCTTTCGTATGCCCCCAGGAACTGGTCGAACGTCATCATCTCCGCGGCCTTGACAGAGGGCACCACGAGGCTGCGGGAGCCGTCGGGGCGCTGCACGTCGATTGCCAATCCGAAGTTCACATGTTGGGGGCGATGAATAGACGGCTTGCCATCTACCACGGCGTACGAGTTGTTCATTTCCGGCATCTCCACCAAGGCCTCGACCAGTGCGTAGCCGATGAGGTGTGTGAAGGAGATCTTGCCACCACGGGTGGCCTGCAGGTACTCGTTGACGAGCGCGCGGTTGTCGAACATGATCTTGGCGGGGATCTGCCGGAATGATGTGGCTGTTGGTACCTCGATCGAGGCGTCCATATTCGCCGCCACCGACTTCGCCGCACCCTTCAGCCGTTCGGTTACTTCTTCACCCAGCGGTTTCAACGACGGCGTCAGCTGATACTGCTCGGCGTATGGGGTGAGAGCTGGCTGGGCAGCGGAGCGCGGTGCAGGCGGAAGATCAGCACGCTGAGTCGAGATCTCGGGTGAGGTCAATCGCGAATCAGAGGTGGCATGAATGTTGATTTGTGCCTGGGTGGTGCGTGGGGATGGCACGCTCTGCGATGAAGGTTTTCTTCCCTCGTCCTCCCATCGTCGGAAGAGCTCGCGCCATTGCGGCTGCACCTTCGAATGGTCGGACAAATAATTGGAGTAAAGATCCTCAATGAACCCTTGATTTGCCCCGAAGTCTTCGGGATTATGCTGTGTCACTTCTCGCCTCATCTACGTGTGGATGAACACAACTAGACTACGTGACGTTTGTCCTAGAAACATAGCCGGTGGAAAGACTTGAACAAGGTGTGGCAGAGCGTTGACGAAGGCATGGGAGAGCCATGAATGACGGGATGATTTCACCATGGTTCCCCGTGTGATATTCCGGCTGTGGAACGCTTGATATTTACCTCGTCACACACCGGATATTCGCCACTGTTGCGCATCAGCTATTTGATGCGGCCATCGACCCGTTTAGAATGGGCCTCATTATGCTAGTTGTACCGTGCACTCTCCGATGAGCGACATAGTTCTCCTTGCCCTGGGCGTGATTCTCACGCTCGGAACGGCGATATTCGTCGCTGCCGAATTCTCTCTCGTGGCCCTCGATCCGGCGACTGTCGCCGGACAAGCAGAGACGGATCCTCGGGCAAGAACCGTTAATAGGGCCCTTCACCAGCTATCACTCCAATTATCTGCCTGCCAGGTAGGCATTACACTGACCACGATTCTTTTGGGTTATGTTGCCCAGGATCCTCTGTCGCGAGTCCTCGACGGTCCGCTGCAGTCTGTCGGTGTGGCCAAGGCTGCGGCTATCGCCATCTCGGCGACGGCGGCCTTCGTTCTCGTCAATCTCTTCTCCATGCTTTTTGGTGAATTAGTTCCAAAGAACATGGCGCTGGCAGATCCTCTGAAGACCGCGGGCCTTGTCTCGCGTCCTCTTCATATCTTTACCGTCGTGTTCAAGCCGATCATTGTGGTACTTAACGGCATGGCGAATCGCCTGCTGCGCCGTTTTGGTATCGAGCCCGCCGAAGAAATGTCCGGTGCGCGTTCGGCCAGCGAGCTTGGCGCCCTCGTGCGCCGCTCGGCGGAGGCAGGAACCCTCGATGTCTCGACGGCGCGCCTTGTCACCCGCTCCATTGGTGTGGGTCAGCTGACCGCCGTGGATGTCATGACTGATCGCGTCCGCCTCGAAACCCTTCCCGACACCGCGAGCGCGGCCGACGTGGTCGCCCTTGCCAGAACAACTGGAAAGTCCCGTTTCCCGGTGATCGGTGACGGGATCGACGACGTCCGCGGTTTCGTCCATTTGCGACGCGCAGTGGCCGTGCCTTACGAACGGCGGGCAGATGTCCAGGTGACGAGCTCGTCCCTGATGTCTCCGGCACCGCGTGTGCCCGAGACGATGCAGCTGGCTCAGCTGCTGGTCGAGTTGCGCGACGACGGGTTGCAGATGGCACTCGTCGTCGACGAATATGGTGGAACATCAGGAGCGGTGACGCTAGAAGACGTCGTCGAAGAAATTGTGGGTGAGGTTGCGGACGAACATGATCCACGCCGTCCGGACGTCTACCAAACGAAGGGCGGGCACTGGTCCGTTCCTGGCTCGTTGCGTCCAGATGAACTAGCGCGAGTCTGTCCCGTCGATGTGCCAGACAATGGCCCGTACGAAACCCTCGGCGGCTTTGTTATGTTCCGATTGGGGCGTATCCCAGCGGCGGGTGACACCGTCGACGTCGACGATGCGCAACTGCGTGTCGAAAAGATGGACGGACGGCGTGTCGAACGAATCCGGGTGTCCATCGCGGAATCCGAAGCGGGTGAGGACGCATGAGCCCGGCCTACGCGCTGCTCGCAACAGTTCTACTCCTCGCGCTTAACGCGTTCTTCGTGGCCGCTGAATTCGCTCTGACGGGTTCGCGGCGCTCGCGGATTGAACCGCTTATCGAATCCTCGAAGGCGGCCCGCAAGGTGCTGTGGTCGATTGAGCACCTCTCTCGGATGCTTGCTGCTGCGCAGCTGGGTGTCACTCTCTGCTCGGTGGGCCTCGGTGTTCTTGCGGAACCGGCCATCGCGAAGCTTCTTGAGGTGCCGCTGCATGCCATTGGGTTGAGCGCAGCTCTAACTCACGGCATTGCTTTTATCATCGCGCTTGTTTTCGTGGTGGGGCTGCACGTGGTGCTGGGCGAGATGGTTCCAAAGAACATCTCCGTGACTTTCCCCGAAAAGGCGGCGCTGCGGCTGATACCGCCGCTGCTCATGTTCGAGAAGGTGTTCTATCCCGTTATCGCGGTGCTTAATTTCGTCTCCAACGTGGTGCTGCGGACGTTTGGTATTGAGCCGAAGGATGAGGTGACGTCGGCGTTCACAGCGGATGAGGTGGCCTCCATCGTTGAGGCGTCAGCTGCGGCGGGTGTTCTTCAAGACGATCAAGGGCTGATTTCCGGTGCTTTGGAGTTCTCGGACCACGACGCGCGTGATGTTATGGTTCCCGTCAATGATGTGGCAGGTGTGTCGATTGATGTCACCCCGGCCCAGATTGAGCAGAATGTTGCGGCGACGGGCTACTCGCGATTCCTCGTGCGCGATACCGAGGGGACAGTGCGCGGCTACGTCCATCTTAAGGATGTTCTCGCGATCCCAGAGGTTCTGCGCGATGACCCGATTCCGCCCTGGCGTGTCCGCAAGCTTGTTGAGGTTGCCCCGGGCGACGAAGTAGAAACTGCCCTGCGTACGATGCGGAACTCCGGTACACATATGGCCGGCGTTGTCGACGACGGCGAATTGGTGGGTATCGTCTTTCTAGAGGACATCCTGGAAGAGCTGGTTGGCGAGGTGCGCGACCTCATGCAGCGTGACTCATGAGCGACTGACCAGAGAAAGTAACGGCAGGGTGCCGATGGGTTCTGACCTATCGGCACCCTGTTTTTTCTAGCGTGACCGAGGTCCCACGGACTGAAGGTCGCATAGAAAATAACGGAAATATATCGAGCCTGCTCCCAGGTTAAATCTATAGAAAATGGCGATATATAGCCATTTGAGAGGTGCATCACGAGCAAGATGGGTCACAGTGAATGGAGTGGTTGTAACCTCTCCGTTATCATTTTGTGATAGTTGGTGGCGCAGGGCCGCGAACCACGGCATAGAGCCGTACGTCGAAAGACAGGACAGGGTGTGGAAGCCGTAACTACCGAGTTGCCGAAGCGTCGCCGGGTATTGCGTGACGATGTGCCGCTCACTCCTGCCCAAATTGAACTGCGTGAACGTATGGAAGCTGAAGTTGCTCGCCGCAAGGCAGGGCGCCAGGCTCGCCAGGAGCCCACTCGTGATGAGTCAGCACCGACTCGTCAGTCGGTTCCCCCTCGTTCTTATACGTCGTCGTCGCTGTTGAAGCCTCCTACTCACTCCCGTACGCGTTCTCGTAACCGGGTTCTTAAGGGCATGACCGTTTCGGCGCTGGCCGTTGCGGGTGTGACCGTCCCGGTTCTAGGTAACTTTGGTGGCGGGGCCCAGGCATCCCAGCCGATGGCCGCCTCAATCCTCGGGGGAGAAACGCAGCAAGCCCAGACGCCCGACTCACTGGCAGGAACGCCCACGGCGGCTATTAAGTCGGCTGCCTACACCGCGGAAAAGCAAGCCAAGGCGAGCCCCGTGGTCGCTACATGTGAGCCCACGAACGTGCAGGGTATCCGAGCCGCTTTCGTACAGGACCGGGAGTCCGTCGTCGTCTTCCCTGTACCCGCCGGAACGTTCCAGCGCACCTCGGGCTTCGGCCCGCGTGTTGATCCCTTCTCGGGAGCATCCACCTACCATGCTGGTCAGGACTATGCGGCACCGAACGATACGCCGATCTATGCGATGGCGGACGGCGTCGTCGTTCATGCTGGTGGTAGCTACGAAGGCCGTTCCGAGAACACAATCGTCATTCGTCACGAGATTGGCGGCAAGGTCTACGAATCGTGGTACGTCCACATGTATGATCATGGTGTGCTCGTCAAGGAAGGCGACACCGTCACAGCCGGGCAGAAGATTGGTCTCGTAGGATCGAACGGAAACTCAACAGGTCCGCACCTTCATTTTGAGGTCCATGACCCCTCGCTTGGCAGCGCTGATGATGTTGCTTCTCTGCTGAATCCAGATGAGTTCCTTGCCGGGCACGGAGCAGTGGATATCAGCGAAATGTGTGGCTAATGAATCGTCTCTACCCTTACGGTGAGGCTCCTCTTGTCATGGCCCACCGTGGTGGTGGCAACGAGCAGCCTGAAAATTCTATTGTCGCGTTCGAAGCGATGCGAGCGCAGGGCTTCACCTATATGGAAACCGATGCGCATGTCACGAGCGACGGCGTCGCCGTGATCTCTCACGATCCCATGCTTGACCGCATCACCGATGGGTCAGGACTTATCTCTCATCACACCTGGCGAGAAATCTCTCAGCTGCGGGACGAATCTGGCAACCGGCTCGTGCGAGTCGACGAACTGCTGGACAATTTTCCCGAACTCGTCTTTAACATCGACGCCAAAGTCGACGATGTCGTGGATCCCCTTATCGAGGCGATCAACCGCACGCGATCTGGTGATCGGGTGTGCGTGGCGAGTTTTAATGAGAAACGGCTGCGGCGGGTGCGCAAACGTCTCCCAGGCGTGGCAACCGCCCTCGGAGTGAGTGCCATCGCCCGCATGGTGGGATGTGCACGATTGCCGGGAGCGGTTGGTTCGGGGCTCATGCGGAGTGTCCCGGGGCCAAGAAAGAATGCCGAAGTGGCTCAGGTCCCCGAGGTGAGTCACCACGTCACAGTGGTAACTGAACGTTTCGTCAACCTTGCTCATCATCATGGAATCGCCGTGCACGTGTGGACAATTAATGACATTGACACGGTAAATGTTCTACTGGACATGGGCGTAGATGGCATTATTACAGATGAACCCACCGCGGTTCGGGATGCTATACGGTCCCGCGGGGTGAGTCTGTAGCCAGAATTTGACAACTCGAAGGGCCGAGGGAGATCGAGGGACCATGCCGAGTATCGCACCACTTCCGAACGACGTTGTTTTCTGCCCCTGCCAGAGCGGCAAGTCCTACGCCGACTGTTGCGGTCCGTACCACAATGGCGAAAATGCTCCCAATGCCGAGGCCCTTATGCGCTCTCGATACAGTGCCTACGTTCTACGCCTCGAGGATTACGTTCTCGAAACCTGGCACCCGGGTTATCGGCCCGATACCCTCGGATCGGAACCCCAGGTGCAGTGGAGAAGGCTCGATATTCTCGATTTCTCCGAGCATGACAACCGTGCCGTTGTAGAATTTCGGGCGCATTGGCGCAAAATGATGGAGCGCGGCATCATGCATGAGCGCTCCAGCTTTGTTCGTGAGGGCGGGCGCTGGTACTACACGAACGGGATCCAGCTGTAGGAAGGTTCGGCCTACACTCTCCCAAAGGAGTGACGTTTTCGGATTCACGCAACGCATTTTCCCAGGGAAAAACCAGTACTCGTTGCGGAAAATGACACTCCTTTGGAAGGGTTCTAGTACGTGAAAGGCCGGCATTCCGTTTTGTGGTGGAATACCGGCCTTTTCTTCTATCGTACCCCGAACAGGATTCGAACCTGCGACCTTCTGCTCCGGAGGCAGACGCTCTATCCCCTGAGCTATCGGGGCGTACCGAAATATGTTAGCACGCTTAAAGAGGTGCTGCTGACGGCCGAGACCTGCCAGCGGGACCCTTTAGACTTGAACACAATTCGGGGGAGAAGCGCCGGGCAACGTAGAATCGGAACCGTGACTCCAGAAGAACTCAGCAAGGTAATTGCCGCCCAGCTTGCAGCCGCGGTGGCCGACGGTTCCATCGCCCTTGAAGGCGACCTCCCCGAAGTCAAGGTCGAGCGCCCGCGTAACCGCGACCATGGTGATTGGGCCACCAATGTGGCCATGCAGCTGGCCAAGCGCGCTGGCACTGCGCCCCGTAACCTGGCGGAACTTCTGGTGGCGCGCCTCGCCGTCGTTGATGGAATTGATTCTGCTGAAGTAGCCGGACCCGGTTTCATTAACATTCGTCTCTCCGCGGGTGCTGCGGGTGAGCTTGCTCGCACTATCCTTACCGCGGGCGAGGATTACGGAAAGTCGCAGGCGGGCGCGGGGCACACTGTGAACCTCGAATACGTCTCCGCCAACCCGACCGGTCCCATCCACATTGGTGGCACTCGCTGGGCTGCCGTGGGCGATTCACTCGCGCGCATCCTCTCCTTCACCGGCGCCAAGGTGGTGCGCGAATACTACTTCAACGACCACGGCAACCAGATTGACCACTTTTCCTCCTCACTCCTGGCACGTGCCAAGGGCCGCGAGGTTCCCGCGGACGGCTACGGTGGCCAGTACATTTCCGACATTGCCGACACCGTCATCGCTCGCTGTGAGGCCGCAGGCGAACCCGATCCTCGCACGCTGCCCGACGACGAGGCACAGGAAGTGTTCCGCCGTTACGGCGTGGAGCTCATGTTCGAAGAGATCAAGAAGGCGCTGCACGAGTTCCGTGCGGACTTCGACGTGTTCTTCCATGAGCAGTCGCTGCATGAGTCGGGCGCCGTGGATCGTGCTATCGAGCGCCTGCGTGCGCAGGGTGCGCTCTTCGAGAACGACGGCGCCCTGTGGCTGCGCTCTACCGAGTTCGGTGACGACAAGGACCGTGTCATTATTAAGTCCGATGGCGAGAAAGCTTACTTCGCCGCCGATATCGCCTACTATCTTGACAAGCGTGAGCGCGGTGCTGACCAGTGCGTGTACATGCTGGGCGCCGATCATCACGGGTACATCGGCCGCATGTACGCCATGGCGCGCGCCTTTGGTGATACCGCGGGCGCGGGAGAGAACATGGAAATTCTCATCGGCCAGCTTGTTAATCTCGTGCGCGACGGCGCAGCCGTGAGGATGTCCAAGCGCGCCGGAACCGTCGTCACCATGGAGGATCTTGTGGATGCCGTGGGCGTCGACGCCGCCCGCTACTCGCTGGTGCGTGCCTCGGTGGACACCACCCTCGATCTTGACCTGGATGTCGTGGCCTCGCACACCAACGAGAACCCCGTCTACTACGTGCAGTACGCGCACGCCCGCACCTGCGCCGTAGCGCGCAATGCTGCCGAGCATGGCGTGCGCCGTGAGGATGGCTTTACACCGGAGCAACTTGAAGCCGCTGATTCCGAGCTGCTTGGCTCGCTTGCCCGCTTCCCGGATATCGCGGCCCAGGCGGCGACCCTGCGCGAGCCGCACCGCGTGGCCCGCTACCTCGAAGAGGTGGCCAGCGCCTACCACACTTGGTACGGCAAGGCTCGCGTGACTCCGCGCGCGGACGAGGAAGTCACCGACCTGCACCGCACCCGCCTGTGGATCAACGACGCCGCCCGCCAGGTCCTCGCCAACGGGCTGGACCTCCTGGGAGTCTCCGCACCGGAGAAGATGTAGTTTCGCCGCCCACTCATTTCACAGCCAATAACGTCAGCCCACACGGGCCCGTCCGCCCGGAAAGACAGGGAGAAATCATGCCCGCCAGCCTCGAAAATTTGGCCGCCCCCGAGCCGGATGGTTCCGTGAGTGGGCTGTGGCCCAGTACCGTGCGCCGGGTCGACGGCGAAATCCACATCGGTGGAATCGGCGTCACCTCGTTAGTGCGTGAGTACGGCTCGCCGCTCTTCGTCATCGACGAGCAGGACATGCGCGAGCGTGCCCGCGCTTGGAAGTCCGCCATGGATGAAGCGTTCGAAGACCTCGGCGGGGCTGAGGTGTTTTACGCGGGCAAGGCATTCCTCTCCGTAGGCGTTGCTCGCTGGATGGCTGAGGAAGGCCTAGCGATCGATACGTGTTCCGAGGGTGAGCTGCTCACCGCACTGGCAGCCGGGGTCCCGAGCGAGAAGCTGGGATTGCATGGCAACAACAAATCGCGCCGTGAGATTGAGCTAGCGCTGGATTCCTCGGTGGCGCACCTGGTGGTGGACTCGTTGGCTGAGCTAGCGTTCGTCGAAACGATCGCCGCAGAGCGCGAGGCCGTTGCCAAGATCGTGCTGCGTGTGACCACCGGCGTTCATGCCGGCGGGCACGAGTACATCTCCACGGCGCATGAGGATCAGAAGTTTGGGCTGTCGATTGCCTCGGGTACCGCGCTGCGCGCTATTGAGGAGACGTTGGCGGCCGAACATCTGGAGCTCGTCGGCCTGCACTCGCACATCGGCTCACAGATTCTTTCGCTGGATGCTTTCGCGGCGGCAGCGGAGTCGATTCTGGTGCTGCGCGCCGAGGCATCCACGACGTTCGGCGTGACCATCCCCGAGATCGACTTTGGTGGCGGATACGCGGTGCGCTACACGGTACTGGACGACGTGCCGCCGGCACCGTTGGACTTCGCGAAGGCGTTGGCCCAGGCTGTGACCACGCATGTGGTGGAGACCGGGCTCGCGGCGCCGACGGTGTCCATCGAACCGGGGCGCTCTATTGCGGCGCCGTCCACGGTGACGCTATACACCGTGGGCACCATTAAAACGATCCAGCTGGATGAGGGCTCGCGCCGTTACGTCTCCGTGGATGGCGGTATGAGCGACAACATCCGCCCGGCGCTGTACGGCGCGAATTACACGGTGGCGCTCGCCAATCGTGAGCCGTCCGAGGAGCACGTGGTCTCACGCGTGGTGGGTAAGCATTGCGAGAGTGGTGACATCGTCATCAAGGACGTCGCTCTTTCCGCGAACCTTGGACCCGGCGACGTGCTGGCCGTTCCCACCACCGGCGCCTATGGGCGTTCGATGGCGTCGAATTACAACATGCTGACCAAGCCGGGCGTGCTCGCGGTGCGTGATGGCGAGGCACGGTGGCTGCTCCGTCCAGAGACGGTGCAGGACCTGCTGGCGCTTGACGCCGACGCGTGACGAGGTTGGTGGTGCTGCGGCTGATATCGCGGCGTCAGGGCCGAAAGAATTGAGTTTTTTGGAAAGGATTGAGCCCGCGGATAGCCTTCGCGGGCTCAATCCTTTCCATTTTCCTCAATTCTTAGCCTGTGGGTACCGTGGCTTCAGCGTGTGGGGACTTCTTCAGCGTGTGGGTACCGTGGCTTCAGCGTGTGGGCACCGCGGCGGCGTATCCAACAGCGACGACGGCGCCCTGGCCAAACGCGAGAAGCGCTACCGCCCGGAGAAGCGATCCAGAGCCTCAAGCACTGGCTTCAGCTCGTCTACCGGCACCTGACCCGGCGCCGAAGCTGCACCCACGGTGGCAAAGGTGGCCGCCGAGCCGAAGAGCCCGCCCACTGCGCGTGATACCGCACCGATCTGCCCCATTGACATGGTGATGAGCGGAATGCTCATTTTCTGCGACGCCTCCCATGTGGCCTGCAGTAGCGTGAGCGTGTCTCCTGGAGTGGACGGCATGCAGGCAACCTTCGCGACGTTAGCGCCAGCCTCCTCCATGGAGTGCAGCAGTGCAACGAGATCCACCACCGTGGGCGTCGATGTGAAGAAATGAGCCGATGCCACCGCTGCGATCCCCGCGGAATGTGCCGCGCGAATGAGCTGATCCACGGCTTCCGCTCCACGCGACATTTCGATATCGATTCCAGATATGGAGCCACTTGCGCTGAGCGCGGCCAGAATACGAACATACTCGGCGGTGTCGAGATCGCGTTCCCCGCCCTCGGGCTTGGTGCGGAAGGTGGCAAGAATAGGTAGCGGGGTCCGGGACCGCAGAATGGCGGCGGCGTGCAAAAGTGAGCCGATGTCGCCGTCGTCGTAGAAATCGACGCGCCATTCGAGGATGTCGGCGTCGAACGTGGGAATCGATCCTTCCAGCCCGCTGGTTTCGAAGGCGAGGGCGCGTCCTTTGTGGTCGTCGACGCTCAGATGCCCAACGGCCAACGCCTGCTCCTCAAGTTCGTGCAGGTTGTGAGGGGTAATGGGCACGATGATTGTGGTGGTTTTGTGGCCCAGGGTGAGTCCGCTGAAGCTGTGCATTGTTGTCCTTTGGACCGGCGAGTGCTGTCCTCTTGATCGTAGTACCGATTGGGGAATGCCGTCGTGTCGAGATAGAGCGATGGAACGACGACGGCGTCACCGCGCCATCTGTAGCGCCGCCCCACGAACCACGATGCTGGTCCGCCACAGGAAACTTCGTTCGCGCGTGAGCGGAGCGCCGCCATTCGCCCGCTGTGCGCTTGCGGACGATTCGGCTTGACGCGCGCAAATCCCGGTACCCTGGGATGGTCTGAAAGGAGAGCCTGTGGAAGATGTGAGAGTTGCTCTGTTGGGATGCGGGACTGTGGGTACCCAGGTCGCGCGCCTTCTGCAGGAGCAGGCAGCGGATCTGACCGCGCGAGCTGGGGCCTGGCTCAATCTCGTCGGTATTGCGGTGCGAGACGCAAGTGCCCCACGTGATCCGTCGATTGATCGGGCGTTGCTCACCGAGGATGCGTCGGGGCTCATTGCTCAGGCGGATATTGTTATCGAGCTCATTGGCGGAATTGAGCCAGCCCGCACTCTCATTCTGGAGGCCTTCGAGCAAGGCGCTTCCGTGGTGACGGGTAATAAGGCTCTTCTGGCGGCGCATGGGCCGGAGTTGTACGAGGCAGCGGCGCGTGCCGACGTCGACCTATATTACGAAGCTGCCGTGGCTGGCGCCGTGCCGATTGTGTATGGCCTGCGTGAGGCGCTCGCGGGTGACCGCATTACGGCTGTGCTCGGCATCGTTAACGGCACGACGAACTACATTCTCGACGAGATGACCACAAAGGGCCTTGGTTTTGACGAGGTTCTGGCTGAGGCGCAGCGCCTGGGGTACGCGGAGGCGGACCCGACGGCGGATGTGGATGGCCTGGATGCGGCGGCTAAGTGTGCGATTCTTGCGTCCCTCGCGTTCCATTCGCGTGTGGCGCTGGAGGATGTGCATGTGCACGGTATCCGCGACATCACGGCGGAGGATATTGCTGCCGCCACAGCCGGTGGGTACGTGGTGAAGTTGATTGCGACGGCGAAGCGGCGCGACGAGGGCATTGAGGCGTCCGTTGCTCCCACGCTGATTCCTCTCAGTCATCCGCTTGCGGCCGTGCATGGCCCGTTCAACGCGGTGGTCATCGAGGCGGAGGCGGCCGATCGTCTCATGTTCTACGGTCGTGGAGCTGGTGGCGCTCCCACTGCCTCGGCTGTGCTGTCCGATGTTGTGGCGGCTGCGGGTCATATTGTCGAGGGCGGCCATGCTCCTCGCGAGTTGATTTACGCGGACCTGCCGGTGCTTTCGGCGGATCAGTCAATCTCGCGTTTCCAGATCGAGCTGTCTGTTGATGACAAGATCGGTGTGCTCACGGCAGTGACCGCCGTGTTCGCGCAGAATAATGTATCCATTAGTGCGGTTGCTCAGGAGCACACGCGGGTGTCGCCTGATCACGACGGCAGGCCCACGTGCACGCTGCGTGTCACGACGCACGCGGCCAGCCAGGCGGATCTGGGCGCGACGATCGATGCCCTGCGCAATTCTGAATTTATCGCCGGAGTGCGGCGAGTTATCCGAGTAGAGGAGTCCTGATGGCCCACCAGTGGCAAGGTGTCATTCCCGAGTACCGTGATCGTCTGCCGTTCACGGAGTCCGATCCGGTCGTTACTCTTGGCGAAGGCGGCACGCCGCTTGTCCATGCGAAGGCTCTTGACGCCCGTACCGGTGCAACGGTGTACGTCAAGGTTGAGGGTATGAACCCCACCGGTTCCTTCAAGGATCGCGGCATGACCACCGCGATTTCGCAGGTACTGCAGAGCGATACCAAGGTTGTGGCCTGCGCTTCCACCGGTAATACCTCGGCTTCGGCTGCGGCTTACGCTGTGGCCGCGGGTTTGCAGAGTGCTGTTATTCTTCCCGCAGGCAAGATCGCCGCAGGCAAGCTGGCGCAGGCGATTGTGCATGGCGCCCACCTTGTGGCCATTGACGGTAATTTTGATGATTGTTTGGATATCACGCGTGAGCTGACCGAGCGTTACCCGGTGGCGCTGGTGAACTCCGTCAATCCTTACCGTCTGCAGGGTCAGAAGACCGCCGCTTTTGAGATCGTTGATGCCCTGGGCGATGCCCCGGATATTCACGTTCTTCCTGTTGGCAACGCGGGCAACATTTCCGCGTATTGGATGGGCTACAACGAATACGCGGGCCGTACCACGCTCGCTTCGATCGACGATTCCGCACTGCACCTGGATGCGGTGTCCACGAAGGTTCCGCAGATGTGGGGCGTGCAGGCGTGGGGTGCTGCCCCGCTCGTTCTGGGCCACCCGGTTGAAAAGCCGGAGACGATCGCCACCGCCATCCGTATCGGTAACCCCGCCTCGTGGAAGTTCGCCGAGGCTGCGCGGGATGATTCGCAGGGGTGGATCGACCGCGTGACGGACGAGCAGATCCTTGAAGCTCAGGCTATTTTGGCTGCTGAAGCCGGTGTGTTTATCGAGCCGGGTTCCGCGGCGTCGATCGCTGGGCTGCTTAAGGCAGCCGAGGAAGGCAAGGTTCCCGAGGGCGCCACCATTGTCTGCACCGTGACCGGTAACGGCCTCAAGGACACGGCGACCGCCCTGGGCGGGCGCGATCTGGACATTACCCCGATCGCCCCCACGCTGGAAGCCGCCGCTGCCGCATTGGGTCTGTGATGCGGATCGTTCATTCCAGCGCGCGAGTGCGCGTTCCGGCCACCTCGGGAAACCTGGGGCCGGGATTTGATTCTATGGGCATGGCCCACAACCTGTGGGACGACGTCTCGGTGCGAATCACCGGCTCGCTCGCGGATGGCCGCGAGGATATCCCGTCAGCCCTTGTTCACGTACGTGGTGAGGGCGCGGATGCGTTACCTACGGACGAATCCCATCTCATTGTTCGCGCGTTGCGTTATGCACTTAATTTTGTGGGTGCTGAGCAGCCACGCATTGAGCTGACCTGCGAGAATGGTATTTTGCAGGGGCGTGGTTTGGGCTCGTCTGCTGCGGCTACCGTCGCCGGGCTGTTGCTTGCGCGTGAGTTGATTGAGGATCCGCAGGCGCTCGATTCGTTCGTTGTGCTTCAGCTAGCCACAGAGTTCGAGGGCCATCCGGACAACGCGGCGCCAGCTATTTTCGGTGGTGCTGTTGTGGCCTGGATTGACGACGACGGCGCCCAGTCAGTTCCGATTTCTGTCCACGAGAATATTCGTACCACGTTGTTAATTCCCGATACCGAATTGTTGACGGAAAAGGCGCGTTCGGTTCTTCCCGCTCAGGTTCCGCACAAGGATGCTGCTTTTAATGCGTCGCGTACGGCCTTGCTGGTGCTAGCTCTTGAGCATCATCCGGAGTATTTGCTGCGTGCGACCGAAGAGAAGCTACATCAAGGGTATCGTGCAGAATCTATGCGGGCGTCAGCCGATGCTATGGCAGAACTTCGCGAGGCTGGCTGGCCCACGGTGGTTTCGGGCGCTGGCCCATCATTGCTGGTGTTTGCTGAGCTTGATGAGCCCACCCGGGAACGCATGGAGGCGGCAGGATTCCTGGTGGTGACAGGTTCGTCCGCACCGGGAGCATACGCGGTGAAATAACTGAGGTGGCGGTCGGATCGAGAATATCGATCCGACCGCCACTTTTCTGCTTTTCTTGCGGGATCTCGCTGAGTTTTCCACATCACGTCACAATGTGGTGCGAGTAAGCTCATGTTGCTGCTAGAGTACACACGTGCCGGTGAGCACGGTTCCGAGTTCAATGGAGCCGGATGAGATGCCCCGGTAAAGACAAAACACGCCCCAGGATTGACAGGTCCTGTATGCACGTGTTTGATGTTCATCCCTGAGGAAAAAGCCAGTGTACTTCTGGCTACAGGTAAAGCTCGATTATTCAGCTTTGCAAGGAAGGAACCTCGTGAGCGAATCTCGCACGAGTGGCGCCATCTCAACGATGCGCCTGCCTGAGCTCAAAGAGCTCGCCCAAGGCTTGGGAATTGAGGTAGACCCCAAGGCACGCAAGGCAGACCTCATTGCCGCTATCCGCGAAGTGCGCGGCCCGGCCACCCGCGGTCGTCCGCCGAAAAGCAAGGATGCTGGCGAGGAATACAGTGAATCCGGAGCGCGGTCCTCTCAGGAGTCAACGTCCTCGAATGAGCCTGCAGTAAATAAAAAGTCAGCGAAGTCCGAAAATTCTAGGGACTCAGAG
The DNA here is from genome assembly GCA_039812645.1 of Actinomycetaceae bacterium. Lineage (GTDB taxonomy): Bacteria > Actinomycetota > Actinomycetes > Actinomycetales > Actinomycetaceae > Ancrocorticia. The sequence goes on along the minus strand of JBDIAV010000007.1, from coordinate 8,523 downwards.
AAGGGTGCTGAACAGGCATCGTTCGATATTGAATTTCCTTCGCGTAAGCGTGAGCGTCCGGCGCGTAAGCAGCGCGTGCAGGTGGAGGCGGAGTTCGGTGATGCTGAGTCCTCTCAGTCCGCTGATCACGCCTCTCACCGGCCGTCGTCGCCAGATGAAATTGTCCTGCCCGATCGTTCTGACGAGGCTCCGCGCCGCCAGCGCGGGGATCGTCAGAGTCGTGGCGAGCGTCAGACCCGTGGAAATCGCGAAAATACTCGCGGTACGCGCCATGACCGCAACGATAATGTCTCTGCTGAAGATCGTCGTGCCGCTCTCGACGCTATTGGTGAAGCCGCTGAGCGCCGCTCCGCCGAGACTACGGAGGACGAAGGCACCGGCCGTCGCAACCGTCGTAACCGCCGTGAGCGGGGTCGTAACGGACGCGACAACCAAAGAGACAATCAGCGCGATAACCAGCGGGACAATCAGAACCGCAACCCGCGTCAGCGTGACAACCAGCGCGATGAAGCACCCGAGGCATTGGAGGACGATGTCCTCATCCCGGTGGCAGGTATCCTCGATATCGAAGGAAATCAGGCCTTCTTGCGCACCGGCGGATATTTGCCCGGAAGCAATGACGCCGCTGTCACTCCGCAGATCATTAAGCAGTATGGACTGCGCCGCGGTGATGCCATCGTTGGTGCTGTGCGCCAGCGGACAGAGCGCGAGCAGCAGAACAACCGCGGTCGTAATCCACACCGCAAGTTTGGGCCGAAGCTCAATCCGCTCGTTCAGGTTGATTCCATCAACTCGTTGGAGCCGCAGCGTTCCATGGAGCGCCCTGAGTTTGGCAAGTTGACGCCGCTTTACCCGCAGGAAATGCTGCGTATGGAAACCAGTGCGAAGGCCCTCACTCCTCGCGCCATCGATTTGGTTGCCCCCATTGGTAAGGGCCAGCGTGGCCTCATCGTGTCGCCGCCCAAGGCTGGCAAGACGATGGTTATGCAGCAGATTGCCATGGCGATCGCGGCGAACAACCCGCAGGTACACCTCATGGTTGTTCTCGTAGACGAGCGTCCCGAGGAAGTCACGGACATGAAGCGCCTGGTCAAGGGTGAGGTTATTGCTTCCACCTTCGACCGTCCGGCCTCCGATCACACGATCGTCGCCGAACTGGCTATCGAGCGTGCTAAGCGCCTCGTGGAGCTGGGCCAGGACGTCGTCGTTCTTCTTGACTCGATTACTCGACTCTCACGCGCGTACAACCTCGCGGCCCCGGCCTCCGGTCGAATTCTTTCCGGTGGTGTGGATGCCGGTGCGCTCTATCCGCCCAAGAAGTTCTTTGGCGCGGCCCGCAACATCGAAAATGGCGGCTCGCTCACCATCATCGCCTCGGCGCTGGTGGAGACAGGCTCCAAGATGGACGAGGTCATTTTCGAGGAGTTCAAGGGGACGGGCAATATGGAATTGCGTCTGTCCCGTCAGCTCGCCGATCGCCGTATTTTCCCGGCTATCGACGTCAACGCTTCGGGTACCCGTCGTGAGGAGCTACTCTTCACGCAGGAGGAGCTCAAGGTTATTTGGCAGCTGCGCCGGGCCATGGGCACGCTGGATGTCAATGAGGCCTCGGACTTCCTGCTTGGGCGCTTGCGCAAGACAGAGAACAACGCCGAGTTCCTCGTGTCGATCCTCCGGTCGATGCAGGCATCGGGCCAGTAACCGGATATCGGTTCGAGTGGGAACATCCGGTACAGGGCATTCGCTCCGGCGCCCATGTTCCTCGCCATCAACTACATAGTCGCGCCATCAAGGCGTGCACTTGCTCACCCGCACCTGCCATCTCTGGCAGCCGTGCGGGTGAGCGTGTCATAATGTTTCGTCGGCTTTCGGTTCACCGGTTCGTCGCTCGTCAAACGGGCAGAGTACGCGGCGTCAATACGCTACGGCTTGCGGATTGGACCCGGGGCGCAAAACGATCCAAGGAGATATGCCATGAAGCAGGGAATCCACCCTGATTACCACACCGTCAAGGTCACCTGCACCTGCGGTAACGAGTTCGAGACCCGCTCCACCATTGCTCGTGACGAGCTGCGCGTGGACGTCTGCAACGCATGCCACCCGTTCTACACCGGCAAGCAGAAGATTCTCGATACCGGCGGCCGTGTTGCTCGCTTCGAGGCTCGCTACGGCAAGCGCAAGAAGTAATTTTCTCATCGTGGGGACGCCGACACAGCTCAGCTGTGTCGGCGTCTGCCGTGAAACGAGTGAATCACCAGCGTTCATCACGAGCGCGTATTGCAAGCCTCAGTAGGTAGCATCGAGAAGTGGCGGCGGGCGGTGGTAAGAAATGCCAGGTCCACCCGCGAAGGAGTAGAACATGAGTAATCAGGTCGATTTAGCCGAACAGATGATGGCCGAGTTCGAGCGTATTGAGGGCGAGATGTCCTCTCCCGAGGTTCTCAGTTCTCCGGACAAGATGCGTTCGCTGGGGCGCCGTTACGCGGAACTAGGGCGTGTGGTCCGCGTCTACCGCGCGTACAAAACCGCGGCAGAGGATGTAGCAGAAGCACGCGAGATCGTGGCGGCAGGCGGCGAGGATGCCGAACTGTTCAAGCCCGAACTTCCCGGACTTGAAGCTACCTTTACCGAGCTTGAAGCACAGTTACGTGACGTCCTCATCTCGCGCGACCCAGATGACGCCCGCGATGCCATCGTTGAGGTCAAGGCAGGCGAGGGCGGAGAGGAGTCGGCGCTCTTTGCCGCGGACCTCGAGCGTATGTACGAGCGTTATGCCGAATCCAAGGGTTGGAGCGTCCAGGTACTCTCCTCGACGAGCACCGACATGGGCGGCTACAAGGATATCCAGCTTGCAGTTCGTACCAAGGGAACCATCGAGGATCCTGCCGATGGAGTGTGGGCCCACCTCAAGTACGAGGCCGGAGTGCATCGCGTGCAGCGTGTGCCCGTCACGGAATCGCAGGGCCGTATCCACACCTCCGCTGCCGGCGTGCTGGTGTTTGCCGAGGTAGATGACCCGGGCGAGGTGGAGATTAACGATAATGACTTGCGTATCGACGTCTACCGTTCTTCCGGACCCGGCGGTCAGTCTGTGAACACTACCGATTCGGCCGTCCGCATCACGCATCTTCCCACCGGCGTGGTGGTGTCGATGCAGGATGAGAAGTCGCAAATCCAGAACCGCGAGGCGGCTATGCGTGTGCTGCGCGCGCGTTTGCGCCAGATGCAGCTGGATCAGCAGGCTGAGGAGAACGCGGCGCTGCGGCGCAGCCAGGTGCGCACTGTGGATCGCTCGGAACGTATCCGTACGTACAATTTCCCTGAGAATCGCATTTCCGACCATCGCACCGGATACAAGGCATACAACCTCGATCAGGTCCTCGCTGGCAATCTGGAGCCGCTTATTGATTCGGCTCGCACGATGGACGAGGCCGAACGGCTGGCCAACGCGGAGGAGTGATGAGCTGGAATGAGCTCATCGCCGGGGCGACGGCGGCTTTCCGCGCGGCGGGTCTGGAATCTCCCGAGGCTGACGCGCGCGAACTTGCGGAGGTCGCCGGGGGAGAACGCCTGCACGCACTTCTCGCGTCCGGTTCATTCCCCACACCTGAGCAACGCGCGCGTTTTGATTCCATGGTGGCCGAGCGTGCCGTACGGGTCCCGCTCCAGCACATCACCGGCGTCATGTATTTTCGCTATCTCGAACTGCTGAGCCGTCCCGGCTGTTTTATCGTCCGCCCGGAGACCGAACTTGTCGCCGAAGAGGCGATCACGGCTTTGCGTGCGGTTGTTTCTCAACGCGGCGCCGCCGCTAGACAATCTCCAATATCTCTTTCGAACGACGACGTCAGATCGCGGCTTCCTGAAGCCTCACCTGAGAGCGAAGGCACAGCCCCCACTCCTCTCGCCGTGGATCTATGCACCGGCAGTGGTGCCATTGCGTTAGCCCTGGCCACAGAGGTTGCGAATGCCCGAGTCATTGGCGTCGAACTCTCGGAGACCGCCATGGAGGTGGCACGTGAGAACAACGTGCGCTATGGCTCCGTCGTCGATCTCGTTCAGGGGGATGCGCGGACGGAACTGTCGAACCTCTTAGGGCAGGTCGACGTCGTCGTTACTAATCCTCCCTACGTTCCACTCACGCACAACGTGAGCGTGGAAGCGCTCTCGGACCCTGCGCTGGCGCTATGGGGCGGAGGCGTGGATGGTACCGATCTTCCGCGCGAGCTCATCGCCCGCGCGGCTGAGCTGCTGCGTCCGGGCGGTACGCTGGTTATGGAGCACGCTGAGGAGCAGGCAGAAGCGCTGGTCAGCGCGGCCCTCGCGGTTGGATTTGCCCAGGCGCGCACCGGATACGATTACACCGGCCGCCCCCGTTGGTTGTGGGCGCGGCTTGGATGCGACAGTGTCGAATCGAAAGGACACCAATGATTGTCGATTGTCTGACGAATGAAGATGAAGCCCTTGCGGCCGCCATCGACGCGATTCGCGCTGGTGAACTTGTTGTCCTCCCCACGGATACCGTGTACGGCGTGGGAGCCGACGCCTTCTCCCCGAAAGCGGTGGACAAGCTACTTACCGCGAAGGGGCGAGGGCGCGATAAGCCGTCGCCTGTTCTCGTCGCGAGCATTGAGGACGCCGAGAAGCTCGCCGTCTCCATCCCGCCGGTGGCGCGCGCCCTCATGAAGGAATACTGGCCCGGCGCGCTGACGATCATCCTGCCAGCCCGCGAAGAAATTGGCTGGGATCTTGGTGAGACGAATGGAACCGTCGCGCTGCGTATGCCCAATAATCCCATCGCTCTCGAACTACTGCGCCGCACCGGTCCGCTAGCGGTCTCCAGTGCTAATCTCACTGCTCGCCACCCTGCGGCTACCGTGACCCAGGCCAGCGATCAGCTAGGTGAGAAGATCGCCGTTTACCTCGACGGTGGAGAGTGCGGCGGTGGTGTTCCCTCCACTATTGTGATTGTCGGAGATACTTTGACAATCGTTCGCCACGGAGCAATTGAGGCGCAGGACATCGCCCGCTTTGGTACCGTCGAGAGCCCGTCTAAGAACTGAGCTGAGATTTGCGCGTCTACCTGCTGGTCATGATTCTCGCCGCGGCCATCACCTATTTGATGGTTCCCGCGCTGCGGCGTCTTGCGCTCAAAATGGGTGCGGTGAGTCAGGTTCGCGCGCGTGACGTCAACACCATTCCGATCCCGCGGCTGGGTGGAGTGGCGATGTACCTTGGGCTCCTGCTTTCGCTTCTTGTCGCCTCCCAGATTCCCTATTTGTACTGGGTGTTTCGCCCCGGTTCGGGGGTGTGGGGCGTGCTCATTGGGGCCGGGCTCATGTGCCTCGTGGGAGCCCTTGACGATATCTGGCAGCTCGACTGGTATACGAAGCTGGCGGGTGAGGTACTCGCGGCAGGAGTGATGGCCTGGCAGGGAGTACAGCTCATGTCGATCCCATTGATGGGGTTGACGGTCGGCTCAAGTCGCATGTCGCTCTTTGTGACAATCGTTGTGGTTCTTGTGGTGGTCAATGCTGTCAATTTCATGGACGGCTTGGACGGACTCGCCGCGGGGATCGTAGGTATCGCGGGCTTGGCCTTCTTCGCGTATTCCTACTACCTGGCGCGTGATGCCAGCCCGGATAACTACGCGGCGGTCTCCTCCGTGGTGGTAGCCGCGCTGGTGGGGGTGTGCCTTGGTTTTCTCCCTCACAACTTCCATCCCGCGCGGATATTTATGGGTGATTCCGGCGCGTACATGCTGGGCGTGGTGATCGCCGGCGCGGGTATTCTCGTCACCGGCCAGATTGATCCGGCCAATACCTCGGTGGGTCACGCGTTGCCCGCTTACGTGCCCATTCTCGTTCCCGCGGTAGTGATCCTCCTTCCCCTTATTGACCTGGTGTGGGCAGTGGTGCGACGCGTGGCCAAGGGGCAGAGTCCCTTCCATGCCGACGCTGGCCACCTCCATCACCGCCTCCTCCGCCGTGGGCACTCGCATTCGGGGGCGGTGCTCGTGCTCTACATCTGGGCTGCCATCGCCTCGGTGGGTGGTGTGGCCATGGTTATTTGGCCCGCGAAGTATGTCATTGCTGCGGTGGGTGTGGCCGCGCTTATCGGCATTATTCTCACCCGGCAGCAACTTCTATCAGGAAAAAATTCCGACGACGACGATGCCACCACGAGAATTCCTGACGTCAACGTGATTGGTGACAACTGATCATGGCACAGTCACACAAGGGGGGCTTTCTCCGACGCCAGCCGGGCCAGCAACGCACTGTCCGTCAGCTTTTCTTGTTGGTCTTCGTATGGACACTTGTCTGCGTGGGAGGCGCAGGGGGAATCGGCGCGGGTATTTTTGCCGCGATTGGTGAATCTCAGACGGCTCTCGCGATTGTTGTGGCCGCTGCCGCGGTTCTTCTCTCGGGCCTAATTACCACCGTCGCTGCGGCCATTGATGTGATTCCCGGGGTGGTTGTTGCCGTTGCCGGGTATCTTGTGAAGATCGTTGTGATTGTCGGGTGTGTGGCTCTGGCATTGAACTCTCTGGAGATGAATGGGCGAGCGCTTGTCATTTCCCTGATCGTGCTGGAAATTGTATCGCTTATCACAATGAGCGTTGTGGTTGTGCGGGGTGAAGGTCCTGGCTTGGATGTTTCTGACCGGGATATAGGGGAGAACTAGTGAAGGTTGACCTGGCTGCGAGGTAAATGTGGCCAATTCAGGTACTTTTATGCCCTTCTTAAGGTTCACTACAGGCGGGAATTCTCGGTATGATGGGGCGCGTACCTGAGGAACGTTGTTGCTCCTCTAGTTGAACACCTCGATATGTTCGGAGGACGGGCTTGTCGCTCACATTCCAAGCCGCCGCTGCGGTGTTAGCCGCCGGTGACGATTCCTGGCACGTGCCCGGACTTGAAGAGTTCTTCCCCACCCCATTCTTGTTCGAAGGAACCCCCTTCGAGATCAATCGCCTCATCATGGTGCGATTGATTGCGGTGGTGGCATTGGTCCTCGTGTTCGGGCTATACGCTCGCCGCGCCAAGTTAGTGCCGGGCCGAGCTCAAGCTGGCGTCGAATATCTCATGGATTTCGTCCGCAAGCAGATCGGCTATGAGATTATCGGCGAGGACAAAGCCGACCGTTACTTGCCACTTCTGGCCACGCTGTTCTTTGGCGTCTTGTTCATGAACGTCACGGGTGTGATCCCGGGATTGCAGATTGCTGCCACATCCGTCATTGGAATGCCGCTCGTATACGCTCTGGTTGCCTACGTTGGCTTCATTGCCGCCGGTATTCGTGAACAGGGTGTGCTGCACTTCTTCAAGAACCAGCTCATGCCCAAGGGCATGCCGTGGGTTCTCTACTTCCTGATGATTCCCATTGAGTTCCTCTCGAACTTCATTATTCGTCCGGCAACTCTGACGATCCGACTCATGGCAAACATGATTGCCGGCCATCTCATCCTCGTGCTGTGTTTCGTGGGCACGAACTTCCTGTACACAGGACTGAGTGGCGTGATGGGCATCAGCCTTGGCACTGTCACGTTGCTGGCGGGAATTGCGTTTGTCGCGTTCGAGATTTTCATTGCCGCGTTGCAGGCATACATTTTTGCTTTGTTGACATCGATCTACATCTCGTTGTCCATCGAAGAGCACTGATCTTTTCCACAACCAACCAAAAGGAAGAAACATTATGATCGGCAATATCGCAACCATCGGTTACGGCCTCGCCACCATTGGACCTGGCATTGGTATTGGACTCCTTGCCGCCGGCACGCAGGAAGCAACCGCTCGCCAGCCTGAGGTCAAGAGCTTCCTCCGCGTTAACATGCTTATTGCTACCGCATTCGTTGAGGCTCTCGGCCTGATCGGCTTCGTGGCTGGACTCGTCTTCGGAGCATGATGACTGCGAACATTCTGGCAGCAGGGGAGGAGCACAATATCCTCCTTCCGGCGTGGCCGGATCTCATTTGGGGCAGCATTGCCTTCGTGATCGTCGCTTTCGTCATGTACAAGATGGCGTGGCCGACGTTCGTCCGGATTCTGGATGAGCGCCGCACGCAAATCGAGGACGGACTTTCTGCCGCGGCACGCGCCAAAGAAGAGATGGCCCGCGATCGAGAGATCTTGGCTGAAGAAGTGAACGAGGCTCATCGCGAGGCTGCTCACATTCGTAACCAGGCCAAGGTCAACGCCGCGGATATTGTCGAGAAGGCAAAGAAGGACGCCGTCGTTGGTGCGCAGCGTATTGCCGAAACGGCGCATCGCCAGCTCGAAGTCGATACCGAAGCCGCCAAGCGCGTCCTGCGCTCCGAAGTGGGGTCGCTCGCTATTGAACTGGCCGAGAAGATCGTCGGTGCCCAGGCCCTTGATCCGCAGGTGTCTGAGGATATCGTTGATCGTTTCCTTGATGAGCTGGAGCAGCAGAACAATGCGGCTCCGGTCGCAGCAAAGTCTCGGGAGGGCTAATGCGGTCGAGCAGTGCGGGAGCTCTCGCGGATATGCGGGATACATGGGAAGC